>CAZNWZ010000199.1:0-4231 GCA_964576455.1 uncultured Lysobacter sp. | reverse complement strand
AGGTCCCAGCGCGGCCGCACGCCGAAGCCTTCCGCGCCGGCCGGCGCCCCGGCGTACCGGAGCGACGCCGCGAAGGCGATCATCGCGCCGTTGTCGGTGCACAGGCGCGCCGGCGGGAAGTGGACGCGGGCGCCCGCCCGGGCGGTGTCCCGCTCCAGCCGCTCGCGAAGCGCCGCGTTCGCGCCCACGCCCCCGGCCACGACGAGGGTCGCGAGGCCCGTCTCCCCCAGCGCCCGCAGGCACTTGGCGGCGAGCACGTCCACCACGGCGGCCTGGAACGAGGCGGCGACGTCGGCGCGAAGCGCGTCGTCGGGCGCGTGCCTGCGCACGCAATGCAGGGCGGCGGTCTTCAGCCCGCTGAAGCTGAAGTCGAGGTCCGCGCTCGCCATCATGGGCCGCGGGAACGCGAAGCGCCGCGCGTTGCCGCCCTCGGCGAGCCTCGCGAGCGCCGGCCCGCCCGGGTAGCCGAGGCCCAGGAGGCTCGCGGTCTTGTCGAAGGCCTCCCCCGCGGCGTCGTCCACCGTCTCGCCGAGCAGGGCGTAGCGCCCCACGCCCTCCACCGCCATGAGCTGCGTGTGGCCGCCCGAGACGAGCAGGGCGACGAAGGGGAATTCCGGCGGCGGATCGGCGAGCAGCGGCGACAGGAGGTGGCCCTCCAGGTGGTGGATCCCGACCACCGGGCGCCCGAGGGCGAGCCCCAGGCCGGCGGCGACCGAGGCGCCCACGAGGAGCGCGCCGGCGAGGCCGGGTCCCTCGGTGTAGGCGATGAGGTCCACGTCGGCGAGGTCGCGCCCGGCGCGGCCGAGCGCCTCGCGGGCGAGCGGCACGATGCGGCGGATGTGGTCGCGCGAGGCGAGCTCGGGAACGACGCCCCCGTAGAGGGCGTGCAGGTCCACCTGGGAATGGAGCGCCTCCCCGAGTACGCCCCTCGCCGTGTCGTAGAGGGCGATGCCGGTCTCGTCGCAGGAGGTCTCGATGCCGAGGGTGAGCACGGGGGCGGGCGCGAAGCGCGCCTTTTCAGGGGTGCAAAACTTTGATATTATGCAGGGTTTTCAGCGCTGTTCCATTCACACCGCACCGCCGGAACCCATTCATGCCGACCATCCGAGTCAAGGAAAACGAGCCGTTCGACGTCGCCCTGCGCCGCTTCAAGCGCGCGGTGGAAAAGACGGGCCTCCTCACCGAGCTTCGCGCCCGCGAGTTCTACGAGAAGCCCACCGCCGAGCGCAAGCGCAAGCACGCCGCGGCCGTCAAGCGCCGCTACAAGCGCATGCGCTCGCAGATGCTCCCGCCGAAGCTCTACTGACCGGCCCCGGGCAATCCCCTTCTTCGCGGCGAGCCGGGCCCCAGCGCCCCGCTCGCCGCGGTCGTTTCGACGCGAGGAATCCATGACGCTGCGCGAACGGGTGAACGAGGACGTGAAGGTGGCGATGAAGGCGCGCGAGGCCGAGCGGCTCGGCACGCTGCGGCTGCTCACCGCCGCCATGAAGCAGCGCGAGGTCGACGAGCGCATCACGCTCGACGACGCCGGCGTGATCGCGGTCATCGAGAAGATGCTCAAGCAGCGCAAGGACTCGGTCGAGCAGTACGAGAAGGCCGGCCGCCAGGAGCTCGCCGACGCCGAGAAGCGCGAGATGGCGATCCTGTCGGCGTACCTTCCGCAGCAGATGTCCGAGGCCGAGGTCGCGGCGATCGTCGCGGAAGCGGTGGCCGCCACGGGCGCCCGGGGACCCGCCGACATGGGCAAGGTCATGGGCGTGGTGAAGCCGAAGGTCGCCGGGCGCGCCGACATGGGCCGCGTCTCGGCGCTGGTGAAGGCGAAGCTGGCAGGCTGAGGCGGCCGCGAGGCCGGGATTCCCGCGCCGTCGCGGGAAGGCGATCCACACGGGGACGGGACCGGACCACCCGCATGATCCCGCAGGACTTCATCCACGCGCTGCTCGGCCGCGTCGACATCGTCGACGTGATCGACCGCCACGTGCGCCTGAAGAAGGCGGGCGCCAACTACAAGGCCTGCTGCCCCTTCCACAACGAGAAGACCCCGTCGTTCAACGTGAGTCCCTCGAAGCAGTTCTACCACTGCTTCGGCTGCGGCGCGCACGGCAACGCGATCGGCTTCCTCATGGAGTACGCGGGCCTGACCTATCCCGATGCCATCCGGGAGCTCGCGCAGCAGGTCGGCATGGAGGTGCCGGAAGTGCGCGGCAACCTGCCCGGAAGGCCCCCCGCCGCGCAGGCGAAGGGGCTCGCGGAGCGCATGATGGAGGCCCTCAACTACTACCGCGCCGAGCTGAAGAAGTCGCCGCAGGCCATCGACTACCTCAAGCACCGCGGCCTGTCGGGCGAGATCGCCGCGCGCTACGGCCTGGGCTACGCGCCGGACGCGTGGCAGTCGCTCAAGGCCGTCTTTCCCGACTACGAGTCGGCCGAGATGAAGGACACCGGCCTCGTCATCGATTCGGAAGGCGCCGAGGCCCACGACGCGGAGCCCGCGAGGAAGAGCCGCCGGTACGACCGCTTCCGCGGCCGCGTCATGTTCCCCATCCTCGACTCGCGCGGGAACGTCATCGGCTTCGGCGGCCGGGTCATCGGCGAGGGCGAGCCCAAGTACCTCAACTCGCCCGAGACGCCGCTCTTCGAGAAGGGACGCGAGCTCTACGGCCTGTGGCAGGCGCGGCGCGCGATCCGCGACGCGAGCCTCGTCGTCGTGGTCGAGGGCTACATGGACGTGGTGGCGCTCGCGCAGCACGGCGTGGATAACGCGGTGGCCACCCTGGGCACGGCCACCACCCCGACGCACGTCTCGAAGCTCCTTCGCCTCGCCGACAACGTCGTCTTCTGCTTCGACGGCGACGCCGCCGGCCGCAAGGCGGCGTGGAAGGCCCTCGAGGTGTCGCTGCCGGTCCTGGCCGACGGCAAGGCAGTCTCCTTCCTCTTCCTGCCGCCGGAGGACGACCCCGACACCTTCGTCCGCCGCCAGGGCAAGGAGGCCTTCCTCGCCGCGCTGGCGCAGGCGAAGCCCCTCTCGCAGTTCCTGCTGGGCGAGCTCGCCTCGAAGGGGGACATGCGCACGGAGGAGGGCCGCGCCCGCTTCCTCGCGCAGGCGAGGCCGCTCGTGTCCCAGATCGCGGCGCCGGCCCTCGGGGCGATGATCCGCAAGCGGCTCGCCGAGATGGCCGGGCTCGATCCCGGCGAGCTGCAGGGCTACGCGCCGCCCGCGGAGTCGGGGCGGCCCCGCGCGGCCCCGCCCCCGCGGGTGGCCCGCCGGGTGCCCTCGCTCGAGGCGCAGATCCTGCAGCGCGTCCTGCGGCAACCGGCCCTGGGGCGGGGGATCGATCCCGACCTCGTCTCGGACGCCACCGGGGAGGGCCGCGCCCTCCATGCCGTGCTCGCCTTCGTCCGGGAAGGCGACGCCGGCCTCACCATGGGCCAGCTCACGGCCCACTTCCAGGGCACGGAGACCGAGCCCGCCCTGGAGGAGGCCCACGCGGCCGGAAGGCACCTCGACGAGGCCTCGGAGGCCGCCCTGGACCTCGCGGCCGAGGTGGCCGAGCTCCAGGAGCGCCTCGCCGTGCAGCGCGCCGGGCGGCGCAAGGCGGCCCTGGAGGTGCTGGCCCTGGAGG
Organism: uncultured Lysobacter sp.; assembly: GCA_964576455.1. Classification (GTDB taxonomy): domain Bacteria; phylum Pseudomonadota; class Gammaproteobacteria; order Burkholderiales; family Usitatibacteraceae; genus FEB-7. The sequence continues at coordinate 608 of CAZNWZ010000199.1, read as the reverse complement.
GGGGGCTGAGCCCGGCCGAGCGGGAGGAACTGGCGGCGCTGGACGCCCGGATGGCGGCTGCCAAGGGGGTGAACTCCGGCCTCGATAATCCCTCTAACTAGTGGTAAAATCACCGGTTTTCCCCGCCTGACTGCCCTTTCCGGAGCCGCCCGTGAGATCTTCCCGAGAGTCCCAGAAGAACGCCAGCAAGGAGCAGAAGGCCGAAGTGAAGCTCGCGGAGGTCGAGGCGCAGAAGAAGCGCCTGAAGAACCTCATCGTCCTGGGCAAGGATCGCGGCTACCTCACCTACGCGGAGATCAACGACCACCTGCCCGACGAGATGACCGACGCCGAGCAGATCGAGGGCGTGGTCACGATGCTCGCCGACATGGGCATCGCCGTCTACGACGTCGCGCCGGACGCCGAGACCCTGCTCCTCACGGAGGCGGCGACCAACCCCGTCGCCGAGGAGGACGTCGTCGAGGAGGCGGAGGAGGCCCTCTCCCTCACGCTCGATTCCGAGTTCGGCCGCACCACCGACCCCGTGCGCATGTACATGCGCGAGATGGGCTCCGTGGAGCTGCTCACGCGCGAGGGCGAGATCGAGATCGCCAAGCGCATCGAGGACG
>CAZNWZ010000198.1:0-4239 GCA_964576455.1 uncultured Lysobacter sp. | reverse complement strand
GGACCAGCTCACGCCCGGCCAGATGGCGATGCTGAAGAAGTACCCGACGTACAAGATGGTCGTCTACCCGACGCGGCGCAGCGCCGCCTTCCCGCAGTGCCACTACAACGAGACGAAGGAGTGCGCCCCCAAGGCGAAGCTCGCGGCCGGCGGCAACGGCGTCACGGGCTGCTCGGGCGGCATCCCCTTCCCGGTCCCCAAGGACGGCTACGAGGCGATCTGGAACTCGATGCTGCGCTACCGCGGCGACACCTTCGCCCAGAACTGGGCCCAGGCCGCGGTCACCCGCACGGGCGACTACGCCATCGTCAAGTTCGAGTACGAGTACGACTTCCAGTACGGCAACTGCGCCAAGCCCGTGGCGCAGCGCGAGAACAACAAGATCCTGAACTACCTGCAGGTGACGACCGCGCCGGCGCGCCTGGCGGGCCAGATCCTGCTCGTGCACGAGACGGTGGACCAGGCCAAGGAGCCGCGCTCGGCGTGGACCTACAACCCGGGCCAGCGCCGCGTCCGTCTCGCCCCGAACGTCGCCTACGACAACCCCGGGACGGCGGCGGACGGCCTGCGCACCAACGACGACTTCGGCATGTTCAACGGCGCCACCGACCGCTACAACTGGCGCCTGGTGGGCAAGAAGGAGATGTACATGCCGTACAACTCCAACCGCATGACGGCGCCCAACCTGAAGTACGCGGACGTCCTCAAGGCCGGCCACCTGAACCAGGACCTCGCCCGCTACGAGCTGCACCGCGTGTGGGTGGTGGAGGCCACGCTCAAGCCCGGCACGAGCCACATCTACGCCAAGCGCGTCTTCTACATCGACGAGGACAGCTGGGCCATCCTCGCCACCGACAAGTACGACGGCCGCGGCGAGCTCTGGCGCTACTCGGAGCAGCACAACGAGAACTGGTACAACGTCCCGATGTTCTTCGGCACGATCGAGGTCCACAACGACCTGCAGTCCGGCCGCTACATCGCGATGGGCCTTCGCAACGAGGAGACGAAGATCTACGAGGCCATCAAGCGCAGCGGCGCGGACTACAACCCGAACAGCCTGCGCGCGCTCGGCACGCGCTGATGCCGGGACCGGCCACCGGCCGGCCGGGGGCAGTTTCGCGCGCCGGACGCGCCGGGACTGCCCCCTTGTTTTTCGGTCCGCGCGCCGCGCGGCCAGGGGAGAAGAGGGAAATGAGGAAGACCGGGATTGCCGGGCTCGCCGCCGCGGCGGCGCTCGTCCTCGGCGCGCCGCCCGCGGCCGCCGAGATCCTGCCCGAGTCCGGGCCGCTGCCGAAGGTGACGATGGAGCGCCTGCTGCTCCTCGACGCCACGCACCGGGGAAACCGGGTCATCGCGGTGGGCGACCGGGGCTACATCGTCCTCTCGGACGACAACGGCAGGACCTGGCGGCGGGCGAAGTCGCCGGCCGCGCCCCTGCTCACCGCCGTCGAGTTCCCCGACCCGAAGAACGGCTGGGCCGTGGGCCACGACTCGGTGATCCTGGCGACGGCCGACGGCGGCGAGACCTGGACGCAGCAGTTCTCGGCGCCGGCGGAGCAGCGGCCGCTGCTGGACGTCCTGTTCGTCGACACGAGCGTGGGCTACGCGATCGGCGCCTACGGGGCCTTCTACGAGACCGCGGACGGCGGCAGGACCTGGACCGACCGCAAGGTGATCGAGGACGACAAGCACCTCAACGCCTTCATCCGCCTTCCCGAGGGCCGCCTCATCATCCTCGGCGAGGCCGGCACGATCCTCGTGTCGAAGGACCGCGGCAGGACGTGGTCGACGGTCCCCTCGCCCTACAAGGGCTCGCTCTTCGGCGGGGTCGTGGCCGACAACGGCGCGGTCGTCGCCTTCGGCCTGCGCGGGCGCATCTTCCGGTCCACCGACGGCGGCGCCACGTGGAAGGCGGTGGACAACCCCTCCGTCGCCACGCTCCTGGGCGGCTCGAAGCTGCCCGACGGCGCGATCGTGCTCGCCGGCAACGGCGGCACGGTGCTCGTCTCCCGCGACCACGGCGAGTCCTTCGTGCCCCTCGTCACCGGCAGCACCAAGGCCTTCTCCCGGGCGATCCTGGGCCCGCCCAACGCCGTGATCCTGATCGGCGAGACCGGCGTGCGCGAGGCGGCCCTGCCGCTCGCCAAGCGATAGGGGCGCGCCATGCTCGACAAGCTCATCCAGGCCGTCTCCGACCTCGTCTTCGGCAACCGCAAGGCGCTGCTCGTCCTCTTCGGCATCGCGACCGTCCTCTTCGCCGCCTCGGCCTCGCGCCTGACGGTGGACGCCGGCTTCAACAAGATGGTGCCGCTCAAGCACCCGTACATGCAGGTCTACCGCGACTACGAGAAGGTGTTCGGCGGCGCCAACCGCGTGGCGGTCGCCATCGTCCAGAAGGACGGCGACATCTTCAACAAGGAGTACATGGCCAAGCTCAAGGCCCTCACCGACGACGTGTTCCTGCTGAACGGCGTGGACCGGCCCTCGGTGAAGTCGCTCTTCACGCCCAACACCCGCTTCATCGAGGTGATCGAGGAGGGGTTCTCGGGCGGCAACGTGATCCCGGCCACCTTCCAGGGGACGGACGCCGACCTGAAGCAGGTGCGCGCGAACGTGCAGAAGTCGAGCGAGATCGGCCGCACCGTGGCGACGGACTTCACCGGCGCGCTGGTGGTCGCCGGCCTCCTCGAGATCGACCCGCAGACGGGCAAGCGCCTGAACTACTTCGAGGTCTCCTCGCGGCTCGAGGCGCTGCGCCAGAAGTACGAGGGGCCCAGCCACTCGGTGCACATCATCGGCTTCGCCAAGGCGGTGGGCGACATCCGCGACGGCGCGCGCGGGGTGCTCGCGTTCTTCGGCGTGGCCTTCGTGATCACGGCCGCGCTGATGCTCTTCTTCGTGAAGGACCTGAAGCTCACCGGGATCGCCCTCGTGGTGGCCATGATGCCGGTCCTGTGGCTGCTGGGCACGCTCCCGGTCCTGGGCTACGGCATCGACCCGCTGTCGATCCTGGTGCCCTTCCTCATCTTCTCCATCGGGGTCTCGCACGCGGTGCAGATGGTGAAGACCTGGGAGCGGGAGGCCGTCTCCGGCACCGACAGCCTCACCGCCGCCAAGCGCGCCTTCGCCCGGCTCTTCATCCCGGGCACCTTCGCGCTCCTCACCAACGTGCTGGGCTTCGCGGTGATCATGCTGATCCCCATCGACATCGTGCGCGAGCTGGGCATCACGGCCTCGCTGGGCGTCGGCTGGATGATCGTCACCAACAAGATGCTCCTGCCGATCCTGCTCTCCCACCTGCAGATCACCAAGACCGCCGCCTCGAAGGACGCGTTCCAGGAGAGCCGCGTCGAGCGCGTCTGGCACGCCGCGTCGGGATGCGTCGAGCGCTCGAAGGCGACGGCGATCGTGGCCGTCTCGGCCGTCATCCTCGCCGTGGGCGTCGTCGGGGCGCACAACCTCAAGGTGGGCGACTACGGCATCGGCGTGCCGGAGCTGCGCCCCGAGTCGCGCTACAACGCCGACAACGCCAAGATCATCGAGAAGTTCGCGATGGGCACCAACACCCTGGGCGTGGTCGCGCAGACCAGGGGCGTGCAGGGGGCGTGCACGAACTACGAGATCATGACGGTGATCGAGAAGTTCGACTGGTTCATGCAGAACGCGCCGGGCACGCAGTCCGTGATCTCGCTGCCGGGCCTCGCCAAGGGCGTGAACGCCGGCTTCAACGAGGGCAACATCAAGTGGCGCCAGCTGCCGCGCGACCCCCAGGTGATGGCGCAGAGCGTGACCCCCATCGACACGGCCACGGGGCTCCTCAACCCCGACTGCAGCGCGATGCAGGTGCTCGTGTACACGACCGACCAGCAGGGCGAGACGCTCGCCTCGCTGGTGGCCAACGTGAAGGAGTTCGCGGCGAAGAACGACTCCGACAAGCTGCAGTTCAAGCTCGCCACCGGCAACATGGGCGTCACCGCCGCCACGAACGAGGCCGTGGACGCCGCGCGCTGGGAGATGAACTTCGCCATCTTCGGCGCGCTGCTCATCATGTGCATGATCACCTTCCAGAGCCTGCGCGCGACGCTGTGCATCCTGGTGCCGCTCGCGCTCGTCTCGGTGCTGTGCGAGGCGCTCATGCCGCTGCTGGGCATCGGGCTCAAGGTCTCGACGCTGCCGGTGATCGCCCTCGGCGTGGGCGTGGGCGTGGACTACGGCATCTACCTCTACGACCGCATCGAG
>CAZNWZ010000197.1:0-4240 GCA_964576455.1 uncultured Lysobacter sp. | reverse complement strand
CGATGTCGCAGAGCTTGCGGATCGTGTAGACGTCCATCTGGCGCTGCGTGCCGGCACGCACGCTCCACACCTCGTCGCCCGAGTGGGAGACGTGGTGCAGCACGCCCGGCCGGGGCCGGTCGTGGTACTTCCAGTTGCCGTAGTTCTTCGCGAGCGTCGGGTGCAGGTACGGCTTGTTGTCGGGCACGCCCGACTCGATCGCGCGGCGCGGGGTGGCGGTTGCGGTGGCCATGTCAGTGACTCCGGATGTGCGGTCGTTGGCGGGTCGGGTTCGGTCAGGCGGCCTGCTGCTTCGCCTTGATCTTGGCCACCTCGTCGTCCCAGCCGTCGGTGCGGACGTAGGGGTTCATGCGCGGCTGGGAGACCATGTTGGCATCGATCTCGAGCCCCACGCCCTCCAGGAAGTTCACCAGGCCGATGCGCTCGATGGTCTCGCCGACGCGCTCGTGCTCCAGCGCGTTCTCGGCGAAGAAGTCGACGATGCGCTTGGCGAGGTCCACGAGGTTCTCGCGGTCCTCGTCCGTCTCGAGCTTCATGAAGGGCACCACCACGGTGCCCATCAGGTCGCCGATCTTGAGCGTGCGCTTGCCGCCCACCAGGATCGTGGCGCCCTTGTCCTTGCCGGGGGCGAGCGCCCCCGTCATCACGTTGATGCAGTGCATGCAGCGCACGCAGTCGCGGTTCTCGATGCACAGGGCCTTGTCGTCGGACACCTTCACCGAGGAGATCGTCGGGCCGGCGGGGATCTTGCCCGCGTCGACGAGCTGGATCGCCTTGGTCGGGCAGCGGCTCACGACGTCGTTCACGAGGTCGTTCATGCCGTGCTTGGCGAAGTACTTGCGGGCGAGCGCCTCGTCGGTGCGCATGTTGTCGCGCCAGGTGCCGATGATGGCCATGTCCGAGCGCTGGATCGAGTTCATGCAGTCGTTCGGGCAGCCCGAGAACTTGAACTTGAACTTGTAGGGCAGCGACGGGCGGTGGATGTCGTCGGTGAAGTTGTTGAGGACGGTGCGGTGCGCGGCCGCCTCGTCGTAGCACGACTGCTCGCAGCGCGCCGCGCCCACGCAGGACATCGACGTGCGCACGGCGGGGCCGGCCCCGCCCAGGTCGAAACCGAGCTCGTTGATCTCGTCGAACGCGTCCTGCACCTTGTCCGAGCGCACGCCCTGGAACATGATGTCGCCGCTCTGGCCGTGGAAGGCGATGAGGCCGGAGGCGTGGCGCTCCCAGGTGTCGCAGAACTTGCGCAGGATGTCGGTGTTGTAGTGCATGCCGGGAGGCGGCATGACTCGCAGCGTGTGGAACTCCGCCGCGTCGGGAAACTGGGGCTTGCCCTCGCCGTCCTTGAGCTCGGTGAAGCGCGGGATGATGCCGCCGCCGTACCCGAAGACGCTGACCGTGCCGCCCTTCCAGTAGCCCTTCTTGGTCTTGTAGGACGTCTCGAGCTGGCCGAGAAGATCGACCATCATGTCGTTGTCCTTGGCCAGGCGCTTCAGCCCCGTGACGAAGCTCGGCCAGGGGCCGGTCTCCAGCTCGTCGAGCATGGGCGTCGGGTGCATTTTCTTAGCCATTGCGGCCTCCTCGCGTGTTCGGTCGTTGTGGATGGCTCCCGGGAGGAACCCCTTCCCAAGGTCGAGCGATCGTACGGTGCCCCCGGGGGCTCCGCCATCCCTCTGTCGGTGAAGGGTAATCTCCGATGGGGTGGTTGCGGACTACCCGTTTGGGTTATGCCGGGCGTCCTTCGCACGGGGAATAGACGGCGGGCCGGTCCGGCGGCATAAAGTAACCCCTCGCGGCGTGCAGGTATTGGCACCGCGCCACCCGCCCAAAGGCCGCCATGGACCGACCCGCCACCGTCGCCCGCCTCACCGTCCCCCTCGGCGGCCAGCAGATCGAGATGCACCCGATCGAGTTCGCCCCGGGCAGCCTGCCGCTCCTTCGCGTGCGCATCCGCGAGGGCAAGCGCTTCACCATCTTCGACATCGATCCCGGGACGGCCGCGGCCTGGGGCGAGGCCCTGCAGGCCTGGGCGCGCGCGAACGCCGGGAGCCCCCCATGAACGCCGGACCCGACAGACTCGGGCCGGGTTGCGGCCCGGCATCCGCCCACCTCCCGGAGATGGTGGACGTCGCCTTCGAGGTCTCCGGCGAGAACCTGCCGCGCGACTTCGAGTGGCCCCTTTTCCGGGAGGTCGCGCGGGTGCTGCCCTGGATCGCGAAGGCCCCCCGGGCCGGCATCCTGCCGTTGAAGGGCCCCCGCACGCCGGAGGGCGGGATCATGATCACCCACCGCTCGCGGATCGTGATCCGCCTGCCGCGCGACCGCGTCTGCTCCGCGAGCGCCCTGGAGCGCGCCACGCTCCGGGTGGGCGGGGTCACCCTCACGGTGGGCGAGGGCTCGTTCCGCAAGCACCTGGCGACCCCGACCCTGTACTCGCCGCGAGTGACGACCGGCGAGGCCGACGAGGCCCGCTTCATGGCCGTCATCGAGGAGGAGATCGCGGCCCTGGGCGCGCGCGGCCGCATCCTCTGCGGGCGGCGCGTCGAGATCCGGCTCGAGGAGGGGCCCGTGACCGCCTACCCGGTCGCGGTCCACGACCTGCGCGAGCCCGATTCCCTCCTGCTGCAGCGGGCCGGACTGGGCCGCGGGCGCGAGGTGGGCTGCGGGCTCCTCGTCCCGCACAAGACCATCGTCGCGGCCGAATAGCCGCGGCCCCGGAGGACCGACCATGGCCTTTCCCCTGACGAGCGAGCCCGCCGCGATGGTGGACCTCACCGGCCTGACCTGCCCCGGCCCCATCCTGGGCGCCCGCGAGATCCTCGAGGGCCTGCGGGACGGCCAGGTCCTCCTGCTGCTTTCCGATTGCCCCGGCACCCGCGACGACCTGTTCGCGTGGGCGCGCCAGACCGGCAACGAGGTCGTCCACGCCGAGCCGCGGGAGCGCGGCGCCACGGGCTACTACGTGCGCAAGGGCCGCGCCGGCGCGGTGGCCGCCCACATCCGGCTGGACATGCGCGGCGTGTCCTGCCCGGGCCCCATCGTCGAGGCCCGCCAGCTCCTCAAGGGCATGAAGGCCGGCGAGGTCCTGAAGCTCGTGAGCGACTGCCCGGGCGTGCGCGACGACGTCGCCGGCTGGGCCGAGGCGACCCGGCTGGAGCTCGTGTCCACGAGCGGCGCGGGCAACGGCGCCTACGAGTTCTACCTGCGCAAGCTGTGAGCACGTCCTCCCGGGTCCCCCTTCGGGTCAAGAGCACCTGGTTCAAGGCGGGGCGGAAGCACACGCCCGAGGAGGTCGCGGCCTCGCTCGCGTTCATCGCCTGGCGCGTGGCCCAGAACACGCTGAAGAGCATGCGCAAGGCCGGGTTCGACATCGACCCGGGGCCGCAGTACTTCGACTTCCTCGCCGAGGCCGTCGCCTTCGCGATCCAGGTCGCGTGGCGGCTCGTGTACGGGCGTTACGACGACGCGGGGCGGGTCGCGTTCATGACCACGCTCGCCAACCGCGCCGGCGAGGAGCTCGCGGAGAACCGCGCGCGGCTCCTGGGAGACCGGGAGCCTGCGCAGGCCAAGGCGGCGTTCATCGAGCTCCTGAACCGCCGGACGGAGGAGTACGCGGAATTCGGCTACGGGCCCGAGGGGCCCGACTTCCCCTTCCTGCGGTATTTCGCGACGTCCCTGGCGGAGCTCATGCCGGAGAAGGACCGGCGCTGGACCTGGGACCAGGTCATCGCGATCGAGGGGCCCGAGGCGGCGGCCACCCTCGCCAAGAGCGTGGCCGGGCTCTTCGACGAGGCGCCGCGCCGCCCGCGGCGCACGACCCATACCGACGGCTGAGACCTTGGACGGGCCGGCGAGCGAGAACCCCTTCGACCCCGGCAACGGGGCGGCCTACGCGCGCTGGCGCGAGCGCAAGCTCGCCGGGCGGGCCCGCACGGCCGCCGACCTGGTGGTCGAGGTGGGCGATCCCCGCGCCCTCACGGCCGCCGAGCGCGCCGAGATCGTGCGCCGCTGCCGGCGCGACAACATGGCGATCTACGCGAGCGCCGTCGTCGCCGAGGACAAGGAGGTGCCGCGGCGGCTGGGCGCCCGGCTGGGCCTCGCCACGCTCGACACCAACTTCCTCGCGGACGAGGACGGCATCACGAGCATCGCCGTCACCGGCGCGAAGGCGTCGGCGGGGTTCATCCCCTACACGACCCACCGCATCCGCTGGCACACCGACGGCTACTACAACCCGCCG
>CAZNWZ010000196.1:1454-4248 GCA_964576455.1 uncultured Lysobacter sp. | reverse complement strand
CCCATCTCGATCCAGTGGGCGAAGTAGTCGCTCATGTTGTAGCCGCAGAAGGCGAGCATCGCGAACGGGTCGCGGCGCACCACGCCCACCTGGCCCACGATGGCGGCGGTGGTCTCGGAGCCGAGGGTCGCGGCCATGTACACGCCCTCGTCCCAGGTCGCGGCCTCGGTTACCAGCGGCACCGTGGAGGAGCGCCGGCCGCCGAACACGAACGCGGAGATGGGTACGCCCGCGGGGTCGTCCCAGGCCGGGTCGATGGAGGGCGAGCGCGTCGCGGACACGGTGAAGCGCGAGTTCGGGTGCGCGGCCGGGCGACCGCAGCCCGGCGTCCATTCCTTGCCGGTCCAGTCGGTGAGCTTCGGCGGAGGCTCCTTCGTCATGCCCTCCCACCACACGTCGCCCTCGGGCGTGAGCGCCACGTTGGTGAAGATCGTGTCGGCCTTGATGGCCTCCATGCAGTTGGGGTTGGTGTCGTAGCCGGTGCCGGGAGCCACGCCGAAGAAGCCCGCCTCCGGGTTGATGGCGTGCAGGCGGCCATCCTCGCCCGGCTTGATCCAGGCGATGTCGTCGCCGATGGTGGTCACCTTCCAGCCCTTGAAGGCGGGCGGCGGGATGAGCATCGCGAAGTTGGTCTTGCCGCAGGCGCTGGGGAAGGCGGCGGTGACGTAGTGCTTCACGCCCTCGGGGGACTCCACGCCCAGGATCAGCATGTGCTCGGCGAGCCAGCCTTGCTCGCGGCCCATCACCGAGGCGATGCGCAGCGCGAAGCACTTCTTGCCCAGGAGCGCGTTGCCGCCGTAGCCGCTGCCGTAGGACCAAATCTCCTTGTCCTCGGGGAAGTGCACGATGTACTTGTGCTCCTTGTTGCAGGGCCAGGTGACGTCCTTCTGGCCGGGCTCCAGGGGCGCGCCCACGGAGTGCACGCAGGGGACGAAGTCGCCATGGTCGCCGAGCGTCGCGAGCACCGCCGCGCCCATGCGGGTCATGAGCTTCATGTTCACCGCGACGTAGGCGCTGTCGGAGATCTCGACGCCGATGTGCGAGATGTGCGAGCCGATGGGACCCATGCTGAAGGGCACCACGTACATCGTGCGCCCGCGCATGCAGCCCTTGAAGAGGCCCTTGAGGGTCGCGCGCATCTCGGCGGGATCGACCCAGTTGTTGGTGGGGCCGGCGTCGTCCTTGCTCTTCGAGCAGATGAAGGTCCGGTCCTCCACGCGCGCCACGTCCGAGGGGTCGGAGAGGGCGAGGTAGGAATTGGGCCGGAGCTTGCCGTCCAGGCGCCGGAAGGTGCCCGCCTCGACGAGCTCGGCGCACAGGCGGTCGTATTCCTCCTGCGAGCCGTCACACCAGTAGATCGCGTCGGGCTGGGTGAGGGCGGCGATGTCCGCGACCCACTTGAGGAGCTTCGCGTTGCGGGTGTGGGCGGCACCGGGGACGGGCGCGGCTTGGGCGTGCATGGACGGGTCTCCGAGAGTTCGCCGGCTGTCACGGGGGTGGCGCCGGCTTGGAATGGGTCATCAATTATTGCACAGCGCCCCGGCCCGCCATCCCCCCAATGCCGCTCACGAATCCTGTTACCTGAGGGGGTATCCGGACGAAAAAAAGGGGACGGGTCCAGGACCCGTCCCCTTCACTCACGGGGCGTAGTGGCTCAGGCGCATCGCGTGCTGGGCGGTGCCGCCGGAGATCGCCGCGAGGCGCTCGCCCAGGCCCAGGAGGTCGCGTAGCGGCGCCCGGGCGCGCACGATGACGATGCGGCCCCGGTGGCACTCCTCCTCGACGCGGGCGCCGCGATGGCGCAGCTCCTGGACGATGGCGAGCGAGTGCTCCCGCCTCGCCACCACGCGCAGGGCCATCACGGGCTGCTGCAGGGGGTGGCCGGGCAGGCAGCGCACACGCGGCGGGCGGATCTCCACCGCGTCGCCGTAGCGTTGCAGCAGCACCGCGACGGGCCGCTCCAGGGCGTCCTCGTTGGCGGCGAACATGGCGAGCCCGCGCGCCGTCGGCTCGAAGCGCGAATCGTCGGTCTCGTCCAGGCTGCCGAGAGCCTCGCGGGCGAAATCGAGCTGCGACGGGCGGCCGCGGTGGCGCGCCATCCGCTCGAGGGGAAGCTGGAAGTGCATGGCGGCCTCCCCCCGCTCAACGGTCGAAGTCGCCCGAGGCCTCGGGCTGGTAGTGGACCTCCAGCACGCGGATGGACCGCGTGCCGCCGTCGGGCAGCTCGACCTCGGCGACGGCGCCCACCGCGCGCCCCAAGAGCGCCCGGCCGACGGGCGAGAGGACCGAAATGCGGCGCTCGGCGATCGACACCTCGGCGGGATAGACCAGCGTCACCCGCGAAACGAGGCCGGTCTGCTCGTCCCGGAACGAGACCGTCGAGTTCATCGTGACCACGTCGGGCGAGACCCTCGGGCCCGGGATGATCTCGGCGTCGGCCTCGACCTGCTCGACGAGGTCGCGAAGGCCCGGCAGGCCGCGGCCGGCGTCGGGCAGCCGGCTTCCGAGTTCGCGGATGCGCGCGGCGTCCAGCTCGGTGACGACGAGGGAGGTGTAGTACATCATGGCGATCTCCTGTGCGGGGCGGGCGCGGCGTGCGCGGGCCCGGATACCGATGCCGTGGAAAGGGGGCCGGCGCGACGCGCGCGCGGGCCCGGGATCGATTCGGGGGAGGGGAGGCCCGGGAGCCGCCGGAAGGGAAACCCGCCTGTCTCGCGGGGCCTTCGGGCGCGGCTACCGGGCCGCGGAGACGAAGGCCGTCGCGCGGCCCGGACTGGTGCGGGGCTGCGTTGCC
>CAZNWZ010000196.1:0-1354 GCA_964576455.1 uncultured Lysobacter sp. | reverse complement strand
CGGGGGCCGTAGTGGCGGAAGCGCTCGACGATGCGGGCCATCTCGGCGTCGTCGAGAATGGCGGGCTCGGCCACCTGCAGGGCCTGCCAGTAAAGGCGGGCCAGGGCCTCGACCTTGTCGGCCAGCCGCAGCGCGTCGTCGAGGCCGGCGCCGAAGGCGATGACGCCGTGGTGGGCCAGCAGGCAGGCGCGCCGGCCCTGGAGGGCCGCGAGGGCCGCGTCCGAAAGCTCCTGCGTGCCGAAGGTGCGGTAGGGCGCGCAGCGGATGTCGTTGCCGCCCGCGAACGCGACCTCGTAGTGGAAGGCCGGGATGCCGCGGCCCAGGCACGCGAGCGTGGTGGCGAACGCCGAGTGCGTGTGCACGACCGCGCCCGCCTCGGGCCGCGTGGCGTAGATGTCGCGGTGGAACCGCCACTCGCTCGAAGGCTCCCGGTGGCCGGTGGGGTGGCCGTTCATCGCCACGTGCACGACGTCCGCGGGCTCGAGGGTTTCGTAGGGAATGCCCGAAGGGGTGACGAGGAAGCCGCCCTCCACCCGCGCGCTCACGTTGCCGGAGGATCCCTGGTTGATGCCCAGCTCGTTCATGCGCCGCGCGGTGGCGACGATGCGCTGCCGGAGTGCCGCGTCGATCATGTGAGGAAGGCCTTGCTCTTGCGTTGGCGGGGGAAGAGCTCGAGGAGGGCGGTCTCCTTCGCGGGGAAGATGCCCTTCTCGGTGACGATCCCGGTGACGAGCGCCGCCGGCGTCACGTCGAAGGCGGGATTGGCCACGGCGGTGGTGTCGGGCGCGATGGCCACGCAGGCGGGCCGCCCGGCGCCGTCCAGGCCGCGCACGAGGCGCAACTCGTCGCCGCTTCTCTCCTCGATCGGGATGCCGGAGAGCGCGTCGTCGATCTCCCAGTCGATGGTGGGCGTGGGCACGGCCGCGTAGAAGGGGACGTCGTTGTCGCGGGCGGCGAGGGCCTTCAGGTAGGTGCCGATCTTGTTGGCGATGTCGCCGTGGCGCGTCACGCGGTCGGCGCCCACGAGCACCAGGTCCACCTTGCCGTGCTGCATGAGGTGCCCGCCCGCGTTGTCCGCGACGAGCGTGTGCGGGACGCCGTGGCCGGCCAGCTCCCACGCGGTGAGCAGGCCCTGGCTGCGGGGGCGCGTCTCGTCCACCCAAACGTGCACGGGGATGCCGCGGTCATGGGCGAGGTAGATCGGGGCGAGGGCGGTTCCCCAGTCCACCGTGGCGATCCAGCCCGCGTTGCAGTGGGTGAGGATGTTCACGGGCCGGCCCCGGGCGGCGTGCTCGCGCTCGATCAGCGCGAGGCCGTGGCGGCCGATGGCCTCGTTGAGGGCGGCGTCCTCGTC
>CAZNWZ010000195.1:0-4251 GCA_964576455.1 uncultured Lysobacter sp. | reverse complement strand
TAGCGGCCCCAGTAGCGGCGGCAGTCGGTGCAGGCGCCCACGCGCGTGCCGTCGTGGGACCCCGTGAGCATGGAGCCGGTGACCAGCTGGATGGCGGGCACGTTGGCGCTCGCCGCGCCCATGAGCTGCGCGGGCACCGTCTTGTCGCATCCTCCGATGAGGACCACGGCGTCCATGGGCTGCGCGCGGATCATCTCCTCGGTGTCCATGGACATGAGGTTGCGCAGGAACATGCTCGTCGGGTGCGCGAAGCTCTCGTGGATCGAGATCGTCGGGAACTCCACCGGCAGGCCGCCCGAGAGCATCACGCCGCGCCGCACCGCCTCGAGCAGCTGCGGGGCGTTGCCGTGGCAGGGATTGAACCCGCTGCCGGTGGCGGCGATGCCGATCACGGGCCGCGAGAGGGCGTCGTCGGTGTAGCCCGCGCCCTTGATGAAGGCCTTGCGCAGGAACAGGGAGAAGCCCGTGTCTCCGTAGCTCGTGAGCCCCTTCGAGAGCCCCGTGGCGGGGATGGCGGCCTTGCCCTTGCGCTCGTCGTCTTTCGCCATGGCGGCTTTCCTATCGGCCCTTGAACGCGGGCTTGCGCTTTTCCATGAACGCCGTGCGGCCCTCGGCGTAGTCCTCGCTCTCGAAGCAGTCGAGGATGAGGCGGCGGCACAGGTCCATGTCGATGTCGGCGTCGGCCTTGAGCACCTCGCGGATGATGCGCTTGCCGGCCTTGATGGTGAGGGGCGCGCCCGTGGCGATCATGTGCACGTACTCGGCCAGCAGGGCATCGAGCCCCTCGGGGGGAACGACGCGGTTCACGAGGCCGATGGCGAGCGCCTCCGCGGCGTCCAGGCGCCGCGCGGTGAAGAAGATGTCCTTCGCGCGCCCCGGTCCCACCAGGTCCACGAGGTTCTTCATCGCCGAGAAGCGGTAGCCCAGCCCCAGGCGCGAGGCCGGGACGGCGAACACCGAGTCGCTGGTGGCGAGGCGGATGTCGCAGCTGATGGAGACGTTCACGCCGCCGCCGATGCAGTAGCCGCGGATGGCGGCGATCGTGGGCTTCGCGAAGTCGTGGATGCCCATGAGCGCGGCCTCGGCCATCTGCTCGTAGCGCTTCACGGCCTCCTTCGCGGCGCGGTGGTCCTCGAACTGCGAGATGTCGGCGCCGGAGACGAAGGACTTCGTGCCCTCGCCGGAGAAGACGACGAGGCGCACGGCGTCGTCCGACTCGGCCCGGGCGAGCAGCGGCGGCACCGCCTCCCACATGTCCACCGAGAGCGCGTTGTGCTTCGCGGGGTTGTTGAAGCGGATGTGCAGGGCGGCCCCGTCGAGCCAGGTCTTCACGCGCTCGGTGGGGGAGGTGTAGGCGGGGGGCGTGTCGTTCATCAGAAGACTCCGTCGGATTTCATGCGGGCGAGGTCCTCCGGGCCGTAGCCCGCCTCGGAAAGGACCTCCTCGGTGTGCTCGCCGCGCAGCGGGGCGGCGCGCACGATGTTGGAGGGCGTGCGGGTCAGGGTGACGGGCTGGCCCAGGAGCGTCTGCTCCCCCAGCCGCGGCGAGGTCACCTTGCGCAGCATCCCCAGGTGCCTCACCTGCGGCTCCTCGAAGGTCTCGCGCATGTCGTTGATGCGCCCGCAGGCCACCCCCGCCGCGTTGAGCCTGGCGATCCAGTGGTCGCTCGTGTCGGCGCGCAGGCGCTTCTCGATCTCGGCATTGAGCCAGTCGCGGTTCACGCTGCGCGCGGCCTTGGTCTTCGAGCGCTCGTCGGCGATCCACTCCGGCGCGCCCATCGCCTCCGCGAAGCGCTCCCAGATCTTGCCGCCGAAGACGGCGATGTTGATGTGGCCGTCCTTCGTCGCGTAGACGCCGGTCGGGATGCTCGTGGGGTGGAAGTTTCCCGCCTGCCCCGGCACCTCGTGGTCGATCGACCAGCGCGAGGTCTGGAAGTCCATCATGTAGATCATCGATTCCAGGAGCGAGGTGTGCACCCACTGGCCCTTGCCCGAGGCCTCGCGCTCGAGGAGGGCCACCGTCACGCCGTAGGCCGCGAAGATGCCACCACAAAGATCGGCAATGGGGATGCCCACCCGCACCGGGCCCTGGCCCGGCAGCCCGGTCACCGACATGAGCCCGCCCATGCCCTGGGCGATCTGGTCGAAGCCGGGCCGGCCGGCGTAGGGCCCGGTCTGGCCGAAGCCCGAGATGCTCGCGTACACGAGCCGCGGGTTGATGGCCGAGAGCGCCTCGTAGTCGATGCCCAGCCGGGTCTTCACGTCGGGGCGGAAGTTCTCGAGGAGGACGTCCGCCTTCTCGACGAGGCGCTTGAGCACCGCGATGCCCTCGGGCGCCTTGAGGTTGAGCGTGATCGAGCGCTTGTTGCGGTGGGTGTACTGGTAGTCGGAGCCGTCCTGCCCGCCGAGGGTGTCGTCGCCGCGCATGTGCTCGGGCATCTGGACCTGGATCACGTCGGCGCCCCAGTCGGCGAGCTGGCGCGCGGCCGTGGGGCCGGCGCGCACCTGGGTCAGGTCGATCACGCGGAAGCGGGCGAGCGCGGCGGAGGCGGGGAGATGGGGCATGGCGGCCTCAGTCGGTGTCGTGGTGGCTCATCTGCCCGAGATAGGCGTCGCGCGCGGGCCGCAGGTGCTCGCGGCACAGGCTCACGAGCCGCGCGCGGTCCTTCGCCTTGAGCGCGCGGATCATCTCCCAGTGCTCCTTGCGCGCCTGCTCGCGGTAGTCGGCGGAGGCGAGCGTGCCGAAGCGGATGGCGTGCGTCTGGCGGGCGTACTCGGCGATGGCGCGCTCGAGGACGTCGTCGTCCGTGAGGGCGAAGAACGCCTGGTGGAAGGCGAGGTTGGCCCGGAAGACCTCCCGCGGGTTCCTGCGCTCGACCGCCCGGTCGTGGGCGTGTTGCAGGTCCACCAGCCGAGCGAGCGCCGCGGCGTCCACGGGCAGGGGCATCCGCCGCGCCGCCTCGCTTTCGAGCAGCTCGCGAAGCGCGTAGAGCTCCTTCACCTCGCGGGGCGTGAAGCTCCGCACCAGCGCGCCGATGTTCCTGCGCCGCTCGACGAGCCCCATGCGCTCCAGCGTCGCCAGCACCTCGCGCACCACGTGCCGCTTCAGCCCGAAGCGCTCGAGCAGCTCGTCCTCCGTGATGCGCTGCTTCGGGTGCAGCTTCGCGAGGACGATGTCCTCCTCGATCGCGGCGATCGCGAGGTCGGCCTCGGAGGCGTGCGGCGGGTCGCGGGGTGCCATGGGCGGTGGATTATCAATAATATTATTGACAGTCAGTCTACCCCGGCCGCATAGTGCCGAACAAGCAGAATAGGGGGGCCGGGTCCCCTTTCCCGGCGCCAGGCACGATGCCCGGCGCCGCGCCTGACACCGCAGGATATGCCAATGCCCAAGCTGGACGAGACCGCCAAGGGCGTCTACCTCATCACCGTGACGCCCTTCCGGGACGACGGCGCCCTCGACCTCGAGAGCACCGACCGTCTCACCGACTTCTACCTGGACAAGGGCGTCACCGGCTTCACCGTCCTGGGCGTGATGGGCGAGGCCCCCAAGCTCACCGCGGAGGAATCGCGTGCCTACGTGAAGCGGGTGCTGGCGCGCGTGGCCGGCCGCGTGCCCGTGATCGTCGGCGTCTCCTCGCCGGGATTCGCGGCCATGGGGGAGATCGCGAAGGGCGTGATGGAGCTGGGCGCCGCCGGCGTGATGGTGGGCCCGGGCGCGGCGGTGCGCACCGACGACCAGGCCGTGGCCTACTACGAGATGGCGGCCGAAACGCTGGGCAGGGACGTGCCCTTCTGCGTGCAGGACCACCCGCTCGCCTACAACGGCGTGCAGTTGCCGGTGCCGGTGCTCACGCGCATCTTCAAGTCGATCCCCACGGCGGTGATGCTCAAGCACGAGGACTGGCCCGGGCCGGGCCTCGCCAAGCTCTCCGCGATGCGCGCGGCGAGCGATCGCGGCGAGATCCGCCGCATCTCCATCCTCGCGGGCAACGGCGGCGGCCTCTTCCTGCCCGAGGAGCTCACGCGCGGCGCCGACGGCGCCATGACCGGCTTCAGCTACCCGGAGATGATGGTGGACGTCGTGGCCGCGCACGCCGCCGGCAACGTCGAGCGGGCGCACGACCTCTTCGACGCCTACCTTCCCCTGGCCCGCTACGAGCAGCAGTCGGCACTCGGGCTCGCGGTGCGCAAGTACCTGCTGCTCAAGCGCGGCGCCATCGCCTCGATGGCCATCCGCAAGCCCGGCCCG
>CAZNWZ010000194.1:0-4253 GCA_964576455.1 uncultured Lysobacter sp. | reverse complement strand
CACTGGAACGACGAGCCCGGCCGCCTGTGGCTCGAGCGGATGCTGCGCGCCTGGCCGCGGGCGGCGTGGCTCAACCCCGTCCCCGAGGAGCACTGGGGCTGGAGCGTCTCCACCGAGAACATCCGCCGCCTCTTCGACGGCCGCATGTATCCCGTCACCCTGGCCGGCCTCGAGGGCGCCATGAAGTCCCTCAGCTGAAGAAGGGGACGGTTTCTCGAAAAGGGGACGGTTCCTGTACCCGTCCCCGAAAAAGGGGACGGGTACAGGAACCGTCCCCTTTTCAGGCCCGGACGTAGCGGCGCACGCCGCCTTCCTCCAGGCGGCGGACCTTGCCCTCGGCGTGGAGGAAGTGCAGGTGGGCGATGGCCTCGCCCATCGCGAACCCGAGCTGGTGCTCGTCGAGCTTGCGCCGGAAGAGCACCGGCAGCACGTCGAAGGCCGTCACCGGCGACTCACAGGCCGCCAGCAGCTTCTCCAGCCGCTCGGCGTGGTGCGCGCCCAGCTGGATGATGCGCGGGTGCAGCCCCTCGAAGACGCGGTCGTGCGAGGGCAGGACGCGCACGGAGCCGGGGATGTCCGCGAAGCGCGCGAAGGAATCGAGGTACAGGCGCAGCGGGTTCGCCTCCGGCTGGTTGCCCCACACGCCCACGTTCGTGGTGATGCGCGGCAGGATCTGGTCCCCCGAGACGAGCACCCCGAGCGAGGGGCAGTAGAGCGCCGCGTGCTCCGGCGCGTGGCCGTGGACGCAGATCACGCGCCAGTCGTGGCCGCCGATGGCGAGGGTGTCCCCGTGGAGCATGCGCCGGTAGGTGTGCGGCAGCCCGGGAACGCCGCGCCGGTAGCGGTTGCCGGTGCGCGCCTTCTCGGGAATCGCCGACACGTCGAGCCCGTTCAGCCCGAAGAAGGCGATGCCCGTGGGGCGGTCGAAGCCGGCGGTGTCGTCCCGCGCCGCGTGCGCCGACAGGAACTCGGCGGCCGTCATCCACACCGGCGCGCCCGTGCGCTCCGACAGCCACGCGGCGCTGCCCACGTGGTCCGGGTGGTAGTGCGTCACGACGATCCGCTTCACCGGCCGGCCCGCCATCGGGCCCGCCAGCACCCTTTCCCACAGGCCCCAGGTCGCCTCGCTCCCGAGCCCGGTGTCGACCACGGTCCACCCCTCGCCGTCCTCGAGGAGCCACAGGTTGATGTGGTCGAGCGCGAAGGGCAGCGGCATGCGGATCCACCACACGCCGGGGGATACGGGCATCGCCTCGCCGGGCGGGGGCAGGGCGTCGGCGAACGGGTAGCGGACCGCGGTCTTGTCGCTCATGGGCGGGGCGCCGCGAGGCGGCGCGCGCGGATCACTTCGTGGTGAAGACGAACACGCCGTCCCAGCCGGCGGGCGGCGGGTTCTGGCGGAAGTGCGCGATGCGCTCCAGGTACAGCTTGTAGAGCTTGGACTGCGGCGCGGCGTAGGCGAGGTTCTTCATGAGCTTCTCGGCATCGTCCCAGCGCTGCGACCGGTAGGCCTCCAGCGCCTTCTGGAACCGATCGAGCTCCGCCAGGGTCTCCGGCCCCACCTCGCCCTGCCGGCCCAGGGGCTCGAAGATCGCCACGCCCTCGAGCTTGCCCTTCACGCGCACCTTGTCGATCTCGCGGTAGACGAAGCCCGGCGCCTTCGCGACGATGTTGGCCGTCACGAGGATGCCGACCCCGTACTCCTTGGTGAGGCCCTCCAGGCGCGAGGCGAGGTTCACCGCGTCGCCCATCACCGTGTAGGAGCGCCGGAACTTCGAGCCCATGTCGCCCACGCTCATCATCCCGCAGTTCAGGCCCACCCCGATGTGCAGCTCCGGCCAGCCGCGCTTGGCGAAGGGAGCGTCGAGCTCGCGCAGGGCCTTCTGCATCGCGATGCCCGTCTCGAGGGCGTGCGTGGCGTGGTCCGCGTCCTGCAGCGGCGCGCCCCAGAAGGCCATGATCGCGTCGCCGATGTACTTGTCGATCGTGCCGCGCCTCTCCTGCACCTTCTCGGTCATCGCCGTGAGGTAGGTGTTCATCAGGTCCTTGAGGCCCTCCGGCGTGAGGCCCTCGGAGATGGAGGTGAAGTCGCGCACGTCCGAGAAGAGCACGGTCATCTCGCGGCTCTCGCCCTTCATCGAGTACTCGCCCGGGTTCTTCGACATCTCCTCGACCAGCTCCTTGGGCACGTAGGTGCCGAACAGGCCCGTGATGAGGCGGCGGGAGCGGGCCTCGGCGAAGAAGCCGTAGACCATGTTGAGGAAGTAGAGCAGCACCAGCATCAGCAGCGGCGAGGCCACCGGCACCACCCAGCTCCTCGCCTGCCAGAGGTACAGGTTCGAGGCGCCCACGAGGACCAGGAGGACGACTACCACCACCGTGGACCAGATGGCCGAGAGCCGCGGCATGAAGAGCGCCAGCGGGATGCCCACCACGCACAGGAGGAGCGCGACGATGCCGAGCACCTCGGGGGGGCGGTTCTTGATGCTGCCGTCGAGCATGCCCGCCACCAGCGCGGCGTGCACCTCGACGCCGGCGAGGTCCTCCTGGACCGGGGTCGCCCGGAGGTCGACGAGGCCCTGCGCGGAGGTGCCCACCAGGATGATCTTGTCCTTCAGGTCCTCGGCGGGCAGGGTGCCGCGGATCACGTCGGTGGCGGACACGTAGCGGAACCCGCCGGAGGCGCGGTACGGGACCATGGCGGTCATGGCGCGGTCGAGGGGGATCTCGACCTCGCCGATCCGGATGGCGCGCATCCAGCCCTCGAGGCCGCCGGCGACCTTGCGCGGCTTGTCGAGCTGCAGCCGCACGGGGGCGTTGCCCATGGCGGTGCGGGTCACGGCGAGCGAGAGGGACTCGTAGAACCCGTCCTTGTAGCGCATGAACATCGGCACGCGCCGGGTGATGCCGTCGATGTCGAGGGCGGGATAGAAGTGGCCCGCGGCCGTGGCGACCTTCTGCAGCCGCTCGACGTTCCCGCTGTAGCCCGTGGAGACGAAGTAGCGGTAGGTGACGTCCCCGAGCGCCTTGATGTCGAAGACGGGCTGGGGCAGGACCCCGGCGATGTCCTCCTTGCCGCCCATCGCGATGCCCAGGACGACGGGCCAGCGCGCGATCTCGTCGGCGAGGACCTGGTCGTAGTCGAGCGAGGCGCGGGCGCGACGCAGGAAGGCCTGGTACTCCGCGTTGTCCTTGAGGTCGCCCTTGGCGAGCTCCTCGAAGATCGGCAGGCCCGAGCTCGTGTCGGGCTCGGGCAGCGCGATGTCGAAGCCCACGACGCGCACCTGGTAGCGCTCGAACAGCTGCTTGATCATGGTCGCGAGCTTGGCGCGCGGCCACGGGAACCGGCCCTCGGCGTTCAGGCTCTTCTCGTCGATGTCGAGGATGACCACCCGCGTGTCGCGGGTCTTGGGCAGGAACAGGCGCACGCGCGTGTCGTAGGCCCACAACTCCAGCTGCTGCAGGACCCGCATCTCCTTCCACTCGGCCTCGTGCGCCAGGAAGAGGAAGACCAGCGCGAGGCCTATGCCCGCGCGGACCATGTCGTTCAGGGTGAACTTCGGTATCCAGCGGGCGTTCAGGGCCACGTTTTCTCGCTCTTGTTGTCCGAAGGGGTGGCTGCCGCAGTCGTCGGAATGATACACCGCGGGGCCGGGGGCGGGCCCCGCGGCGCCCGCCTAGCCGGGCGAGCCGGCCCAGCGCCGAAGCCGGGCCGCCAGGCGGGCCGAAAGGGGCGCCAGGGCCTGCGTGGCCCTGTCCCGGAACGGGCGCGGGGGGTCGGCGGCGAGGAACGCCCGGACGCGGACCTGGAACTCGGGGTAGCGCTCGTCCACGATCGCCTGCGCCCGGTCGCGGATCTCCTGGGCGCCGCCCCCGAAGGACACCTCGCCCTCGTGGAAGACGAAGGTGTCGGCCGCGAGCCAGTGGCGCCATCCGGCCCGGGCCGCCCGCATGCAGAAGTCCACTTCCTCGCCGTAGCCGCGGCCGAAGGCCTCCTCGTCGAAGAAGCCCACCTCGTCGAGGCAGCGGCGGGCGATGAACATGCAGAAGCCGACGGCGGTGGGGATCTCGACCGCCTGGCCTGCGTTGGCCCGGGCGAAGGCCGCGTCCAGGCGGGCCGTCGTCATGCCCTCCGGCAGCGGGTTCGATTGCGCGAAGCGCGGGTAGCTGCAGATCGTGGCGTTGTTGGAGAAGGGTGTCACGGTGCCCGCCCGGTCCTCGCGCGCGGCGCAGGCGGCGATCCGGTCCAGCCA
>CAZNWZ010000193.1:0-4257 GCA_964576455.1 uncultured Lysobacter sp. | reverse complement strand
GGGATGAGGTCCATGAGGTTCATCATGAACACCCACGTGAAGATGGTGAGCGCCAGGGGGCCCAGGAACGCGCGCGAGCCGGGGAAGACGTCGCGCACGGTGCTGTCCACGAACTCGAAGAACATCTCGATGAAGGACTGCAGCCGGCCGGGCACCTCGGCCGTGGCGCTCTTGGCCACCGTCCAGATGAGGCCCAGGCCCACGAGGCCCAGCACCCAGGACATGACGATGGTGTCCACGTTGAGGGTCCAGAAGCCGCCCTCCCCGACCTTCACCGTGAGGTTGGTCAGGTGGTGGGCGATGTATTCGGATGCGTTTTGGGCGGCCATACGCTCAGTTTCTCTTCACCAGCGCGAGCAGCGGGGCCGCCCACGCGACACAGAATCCGATCACCACGGCGCCGGGCGCCGCGCTTGCCGCCTCCACCCCGGCCCGGCCGGAGAGAAGCGAGACGAGCCCCACCAGCGACACGGCCCACTTCGCCGCCTCCGCCAGGACGAGGACCCGAAGGGCCTGCCAGGGCGTGGGCGCCGGGCGGTTTCGCCACCGCAGGACCCCCAGGAAAGCCAGGGTGCCTGCCAGGGCGGCCGAGCCTCCCGCCAGCGCCGCCAGGGCGCTGGATCCCCCGCCGAACGCCGCGGCTACTGCACTGCAGCAAGCCACGAGGCCGGCCTGAACCAGCACCTGCCGCCTGCCGTCGAAAACCGCCGCGATCGGCGTGGGCGTTGGGCTCTGGCTCGGAGAGATCAAACCGAAGGATTTTAGCTTGGAAGGGGTCAAGGGGTCAAAAGATGACGCATCGCAATACGCGACAGGTTCAGCGCCGCTTCAGCCGGGAGACGATGCCGTCGAGCTGCTCGAAGCTGGCGTAGTCGATGACGAGGCTGCCGCGGCCGCCGCGGCGGGACTTCAGGGTGACCTTGGCGCCGATCGCCTCGGAGAGCTCCTCCTGCAGCCGGCGGGTGTCCGCGTCCAGACGGGGCCTGGCGGCCCTGCCGCCGGCCCTGGGCGCTTCCAGGGCGTGCTGGACCAGGCGCTCGGTCTCCCGCACGGACAGGCCGCGGTGGGCGACCTGCTCGGCGAGCTCGACCTGCCGGGCCTTGCCCACCCCGAGGAGCGCCCGGGCGTGCCCCATGTCCAGGCGGCCGTCGAGGAGCATGTCCTGGACGGCCTTCGACAGCTCGAGCAGGCGCAGCAGGTTGGTGACGGCGCTCCTCGAGCGCCCGACCGCCTTCGCGGTCTCCTCGTGGGTGAGGCGGAACTCGTCGATGAGGCGCTTGAGGCCCGCGGCCTCTTCGATCGGGTTCAGGTCCTCGCGCTGGATGTTCTCGATGAGGCCGATGCCGAGGGCCGCGTCGTCGGGCACGTCGCGCACGAGGGCGGGGACGCGCTCCAGGCCGGCGAGCTGCGCCGCGCGCCAGCGCCGCTCGCCCGCGAGGATCTCGTAGCCACCGTCGTCGACCGGGCGCACGACCACCGGCTGCAGGATGCCGCGGACGCGGATCGATTCGGCGAGCTCTGCCAGCGAGGCCTGGTCCATGCGGGTGCGCGGCTGGTACTTGCCGGGGCGAAGGCTGCGCACGGCGAGCTGCGCGAGCTCGCCGTCGGCGCGGGCCTTCGTGCCGCCGCCCAGCAGGGCGTCGAGCCCGCGGCCGAGTCCCTTGTGCTTGGTCATCGTGGGTTCCCCCGCACTCAGGCCGGCACCGGGGCGCCGCTGCGCGCGAGCAGCTCCCGGGCGAAGGCGAGGTGGGACTGCGCGCCCTTCGAGGCGGGGTCGTGCAGGAGCACGGGCTTGCCGAAGGAAGGCGCCTCGGCGATCCGGACGTTTCTCGGAATCACGGTGTCGAACACCTTCTTGCCGTAGTGGCGCTTGAGCTCGTCGGAGACCTGCACGGTGAGCGTGCTGCGCGGGTCGTACATGGTGCGCACGAGCGCCTCGATCTCGATGGCGGGGTTGAGGTTCTGCTTCACCTTGCGCAGCGTCCCCACGAGGTCGGAGAGCCCCTCGAGGGCGTAGTACTCGCACTGCATCGGGATGATGACCGCCTCGGCTGCCGTGAAGCCGTTCACCGTGAGCATGTTGAGCGCCGGGGGGCAGTCGATCACGATGTAGTCGTACTCGGCGAGCACCGGGGCGAGCGCCTCGCGCAGGCGGTACTCGCGCCGCTCGATGCCCACCAGCTCCACCTCGGCGCCGGCGAGCTCGCGATTGGAGCCGACGACGTCGTAGCCGCCCTCGGCGCGCACCCGCGCCTGCGCCACGCCGCAGTCGCCCAGGACGACGCCGTAGACGGTGCGCTCCAGGGCGGTCTTGTCGATGCCGCTGCCGGTGGTCGCGTTTCCCTGCGGATCGAGGTCGACGAGCAGGACCTTGCGCCCGTAGTGGGCGAGGCTCGCCGAGAGGTTCACCGCGATCGAGGTCTTGCCGACGCCACCCTTCTGGTTGGCGATCACGTAGGTGCGGGCCATCAGGCGGCTTTCAGGAGGACGAGGTGGCGGTGGGCCTCGAGCGTGGGCACCGCGAGGGCGATCACGTTCTCGACGCGGTGGGAGGCGGGGACGCGGGCGATCTCCTCGAAGGGATACACGCCCTTCATGGCGAGCATTGCGCCGCCGGGGGCGACGAGATGGCCGGCCTGGACGACGAAGTCCGCGAGCTCGGCGAAGGCGCGCGAGACGACCAGGTCGAAGGGAGCCGGCGGGTGCCAGCCCTCGACGCGCTCGCAGGCCACCTCGACATTGGCCAGGCCGAGCTCCGCCTTGGCCTGACGCAGGAAGGCGGCCTTCTTGTGGCTCGCGTCCAGGAGCGTCACGGCGAGGTCGGGGCGGGCGATGGCGAGCGGGATGCCGGGAAGGCCCGCGCCCGTGCCCACGTCGAGGAGGGTCCTCGCGCCGGCCACGTGCGGCAGCAGCGAGAGGCTGTCGAGCAGGTGCAGCACCACCATCTGCGCCGGCTCGCGCACCGCGGTGAGGTTGTGCACCTTGTTCCATTTCTCCAGGAGCTGCAGGTAGGCGACCAGCTTCGCCTGCGCGGGCTCGCCGAGCGCGATGCCCATGGCGGCGAGCCCCTGGCCGAGCTGCGCGGCGATCGTCATGCGCTCTTTTCCTCCGCGGCCGCGCGCTCGGCCATCGAGCGGCGCTTGAGGTGGACCAGGAGGAGGGAGATCGCGGCGGGCGTCACCCCCTGGATCCGCGCCGCCTGCCCGACGGTTTCCGGACGGTGCTGGGCGAGCTTCTGCTGCACCTCCTTCGAGAGCCCGCGCACGCCGGCGTAGTCGATGTCGGCGGGCAAGGCCAGGGATTCCTGCGCCAGCAGTCGCGCCACCTCGTCCTTCTGGCGTTCGATGTACCCGGCGTACTTGGCGGCGATCTCCACCTGCTCGGCGATTGCCCCGTCCGTGACGGCCTCGCCCGTGCTGGGAAAGGACAACAGTGAGTGATAACCAACATTCGGGCGGCGCAGGAGGTCGAAGAGCGAGTACTCACGCTCCATCGGCTGGCCCAGGACGCGCACCTGGTCCTCGACCGGGATCCGGCCCGGGTGTGCCCAGGTGGCCTTCAGGCGGGCCGTCTCGCGCTCGATGGCCTCGCGCTTCTCGCTGAAGGCCGCCCAGCGCGCGTCGTCCACGAGCCCGAGCTTGCGCCCGGCCTCCGTGAGGCGCAGGTCGGCGTTGTCCTCCCGCAGCTGCAGCCGGTATTCGGCGCGGCTGGTGAACATGCGATAGGGCTCGGACACCCCGCGCGTGACGAGGTCGTCCACCAGGACGCCCAGGTAGGCCTCGTCGCGCCGGGGGCACCACCCGGCCTCCCCCCGGGCGAGGAGCGAGGCGTTGACGCCGGCCAGCAGCCCCTGGGCCGCCGCCTCCTCGTAGCCGGTCGTGCCGTTGATCTGGCCGGCGAAGAAAAGACCGGCGATCGCCTTGGTCTCGAGGGTCGCCTTGAGCCCGCGCGGGTCGAAATAGTCGTACTCGATGGCGTAGCCGGGCCGCAGGATGTGCGCCTCCTCCAGCCCCGGGATGGTCCGCACCAGGGCCCACTGCACGTCGAAGGGCAGGCTCGTGGAGATGCCGTTCGGGTAGAACTCGTGCGTCGTGAGCCCCTCGGGCTCGAGGAAGACCTGGTGGCTCGCCTTGTCCGCGAAGCGGTGGATCTTGTCCTCGATGGAGGGGCAGTAGCGCGGCCCCACGCCCTCGATCACGCCGGTGAACATGGGCGAGCGGTCCAGCCCGCCGCGAATGGCCTCGTGCGTTCGCTCGT
>CAZNWZ010000192.1:0-4285 GCA_964576455.1 uncultured Lysobacter sp. | reverse complement strand
CCTACTGGGAGAAGTTCGACTACTGGGCGGTCTTCTGGGGCATGGCGATCATCGGCGGCTCGGGGCTCGTCCTGTGGTTCCCGCAGCAGTTCGCGCTGTTCCTGCCCGGGTGGGTCTTCAACGTCGCCACGGTGGTGCACGGCGAGGAGGCGCTCCTCGCGGTGGGCTTCATCTTCACGATCCACTTCTTCAACGGGCACGTCCGCCCCGAGAAGTTCCCGATGGACACGGTGATCTTCACGGGCCGCATCCCGGAGCACGAGCTGAAGGAGGAGCGCCCCAACGAGTACCGGCGCCTGGTCGCCGAGGGCCGGCTGCAGGCGGTGGAGACCACGGCCCCGACGCCGTGGACCCTCACGTTCGGCTACCTGGTCGGGGGCGCCGCGGTGATCGTGGGCACCCTCACGGTGATCTTCATCGTGTTCAGCGTGATCACGTGAGGCCGCGCGGCATTACAATGCGCGCACCGGGGCCGGCTCGTCCGGCCCCGCGGCTGTCGGAGAACGGGGCGAGCGGGCGCCCGCAGCGCCACCAAGGGAGGAGCGCAACACCATGAACATTCGAATGGGCCGCAGGACGCTGATGCTCGGGTCGATCACCACCATCGTCGTCGCGCTGGTCGGCGTGGCCGTGGTGACCGCGGCGGGCATCGCGGGCTGGGAGTACTCCAACAGCAACGCGTTCTGCGCCACGATGTGCCACTCGGTGCACCCGGAGGAGATCGCGAGCCACAAGCTGCACGCGCACGCGCGGGTGAACTGCGTCGAGTGCCACATGGGGCGCAACTCCACCCTCAAGCTCATGGCCCTCAAGCCCACGCACGCCAAGGAGCTGTGGGGCATGATCGTCGGCTACGAGCGGCCGATCACCTCCGGGTCCCTGCGCCCCTCGCGCGAGGCCTGCGAGAGCTGCCACTGGCCCAGCGCGGAGCACAACGACAGCGTGGCGGTCCGCGCTTCCTATGGCACCGACCCGGCCAGCAGCGAGACCCGCACGACGCTGGTGCTGCACACGGGCATGGACGTGATCCGCCAGGGCTACAGCAAGGGCATCCACTGGCACATCCAGAACGAGGTCACCTTCGCCTCGCCGGACCCGCAGCGGCGCGAGATCCCGTGGGTGCAGGTGAAGAAGGCGGACGGGACCAAGGTCACCTACATCGACGCGGGCTCCAAGCTCACCGTGCCGCAGATCGAGAAGCTCGAGAAGCGCGAAATGGCCTGCTACGACTGCCACAACCAGGTGGGCCACCCCTTCCACAATCCCGCGATCACGGTCGACGAGCACATCCGGGCGGGCACGATCGACCGCTCGCTTCCCGACACGAAGGCGCGCGCCGTCGCGCTGATCAACGGGCTCGGGGACATCACCGGCGATCCGAAGGACCGCGAGGCGAAGGTCGACAAGCTGATCGCCGACGCGACGGCCAAGGCGAACACCCCGGCCGAGCACAAGCAGGCCGAGCAGAAGTTCAACAAGGCCATGCGCGGAATCCTGCTCGCCTCGTCCTTCCAGGAGAAGGGCTTCACGTGGAAGTCCTTCCCCAACCACACGGGGCACGCCGACACGCCCGGCTGCTTCCGCTGCCACGACGGCAAGCACTACAACGACAAGGGCGAGGCCATCCGGCTGCAGTGCACCCTGTGCCACGCGCTTCCGCAGGTGGCGGTCGAGAACGGCAAGGGCAGCGTCGCCTCGCTCGTCCCCGACAAGGCGGGCGAGAAGCAACCCGAGAGCCACCAGCGCCCCAACTTCATGCACACGCACAGCGAGGACGTGGGTCCCGAGTGCGAGAAGTGCCACGGCACCCCGCTCAAGCACGGCAAGCGCGGCGGCGGCTTCTGCGCCAACCCCGCGTGCCACGGCCGGACGTGGCCGGGCATGGACCTCACGGCCGAGCCGCCGCAGAAAGCCGCCGCGGAGCCGGCCAAGGCGCCGGAGCCCGCGAAGGGCGCCGAGCCCGCGAAGAAGGGGTAGGGGACCGCAACGAGACACGGCACCGCCGGGGATGGGCCCCGGCGACGCCTTGCCACCAAGGAGAAGCCATGAAACGCATGTTGATCGCCCTCGCCGCCGCCGGCCTCGTCGCCGGTGCCCTGCCCGCCTCCGCCGACGAGGCGGCCTTCAAGAAGGCCGGCTGCGCCAAGTGCCACCAGGCCGAGAAGAAGGGCAAGGGCGCGTCCATCAAGGACATGAGCGCGAAGTACAAGGGCGACGTCGGCAAGGCGACCGCCGTGGTCACCGGCAAGGACCACCCCGAGGTGGATGCGAAGGGCGACGAGCTCAAGAAGCTCGTGGGCCACGCCGTCGGCGCCAAGTAGCACCTCCGCAGGACGAAAAAAAACGCCGGCGCGAGCCGGCGTTTTTCCTGGGGTCCCGGAGGACCTTACATCGCCAGGATCCACTTGGCGATGGAGCCGGCCACGGCGGCATCGCCGCCCTTGACCGTCTTGTGGTCCTCTTCCACGCCGTCCACCTTCACCTTGCCGCCCTTCGACAGGAACGCGGTGAGCTTCGCCTCGGCGTCGGCCTTGCCCTTGTACTTCTTGGCCACTTCCTTGAAGGCGGGGCCGTCCTTCTTCTTGTCCGTGTCGTGGCACTTCATGCAGCCGTTGGACTTGGCCGCGCCGGCGTCGGCGGAGGCGATGCCGGGAGCGGCGAGGGCGGCGGCGAGGGCGAGCGGGAGGAGCAGCTTCTTCATGGAGGGTCTCCTGGATCTGTGGACGGAAAGCCGCGCTGTTCTTGAACCTGCGGCCCGCGCGAGGGCACGACTACTAACGGGGGGAACCGGCCCTGCGTTGACACCGGCCGCCCCGGCTGAGGCTGGTGGGCGATACTGGGATCGAACCAGTGACCCCTCCCGTGTGAAGGGAGTGCTCTACCGCTGAGCTAATCGCCCGAAAGGCGCGCATTTTAGCCCAAAACGGCGCCGCGGGCACGGCCCCGGGGGGCGCGAGGCCGTAAAATGCCGGTTTGCCTTCGCCCCAGACGCCATGGTCCGCACCCGCTTCGCTCCCAGTCCCACCGGCTACCTCCATATCGGCGGCGCCCGCACCGCGCTGTTCTGCTGGGCCTACGCCCGGCGCCATGGCGGGAAGTTCGTCCTTCGCGTGGAGGACACCGACCAGGAGCGCTCGACCCAGGAATCGGTCCAGGCGATCCTCGACGGCCTCTCGTGGCTGGGCATCGACTGGGACGAGGGGCCCTTCTTCCAGATGCAGCGGCTGGACCGCTACCGCGAGGCGGCCGAGCGGCTGCTCGCCGAGGGCAAGGCCTACCGCTGCTACTGCACGAAGGAGGAACTCGAGGCGATGCGCGAGGCGCAGGTCGCCCGCGGCGAGAAGCCCCGATACGACCGCCGCTGGCGCGACTCGGCCGAGGCCCCGCCCCCGGGCCGCACGCCGGTCATCCGGTTCAGGAACCCGCTGGAAGGAGCGGTGACCTGGGACGACCTGGTGAAGGGACCGGTCACCGTGTCGAACGACGAGCTCGACGACCTGGTGCTCCTGCGCGGCGACGGCGTGCCCACCTACAACTTCGGCGTCGTCGTGGACGACCTCGACATGGCGATGACGCACGTGATCCGCGGGGACGACCACGTGAACAACACGCCCCGCCAGATCAACCTCTACCGCGCCCTCGGGGGCGAGGTGCCGCACTTCGCGCACGTGCCCATGATCCTTGGGGCCGACGGCCAACGCCTGTCCAAGCGCCACGGCGCGGTGAGCGTCCTGCAGTACCGCGACGAAGGGTTCCTTCCCGACGCCCTGGTGAACTACCTCGCGCGGCTGGGCTGGTCCCACGGTGACGACGAGGTCTTCTCCCGGGAGCAGCTCGTGGCGTGGTTCGACCTCGAGCACGTGAGCCGCTCGCCCGCGCGCTGGGACCCGGACAAGCTCCGGTGGCTGAATGGCGAGTACCTCAAGCGCATCCCGCCGGCCGAGCTCGTCGAGGCGATCCGCGGCCGCAACCCGGCGCTGCACGCCGAGATCACCGGGGCCATGGACGCGGAGGCGATGACCTCGCTGGCAGCGGGCAGCTGGTCGCTCGTCACCGAGCACGAGGCCTTCCTGCACGAGATGGCCTCGCCGGTCACCACCGACCCGGCCGCCGTCGCCCAGCACCTCGACGAGAGGGGGCGGGCCATCGTGGGCCGGCTCGCCGCGGCCCTCGAGCCCGTGGAATGGAGCGCGCCGGCCGTGAAGGCGGCGCTGCAGGGCTTCGTGAAGGAGGGCGGCTACAAGATGCCCGAGGTGATGATGCCGCTTCGCGTGGCGGTCACCCG
>CAZNWZ010000191.1:0-4311 GCA_964576455.1 uncultured Lysobacter sp. | reverse complement strand
GGGCCTTCTGGAAGCCCTCGCTCATCACCTTGGCGTAGCCGCCGCCGCCCGAGCCTTCCTCCTCGTAGTCCACCTTCACGAATTCGCCGCCGAGCGACTTCACCTGGTCGGCGACCTCGGCCCGGGTGTCGTTGGCGCGCACGATGGCGCCGAGGTTCGCCGCCGTGCCGATGGCCGCGAGGCCCGCGACGCCCGCGCCGGCGATGAACACCTTGGCCGGCGGGACCTTCCCGGCCGCCGTGATCTGTCCACTGAAGAACCGGCCGAAGGCGTTCGCCGCCTCGATGACCGCGCGGTAGCCGCTGATGCCGGCCATGGAGGTGAGCGCGTCCATCTTCTGCGCGCGCGAGAGCTGGCGCGGCAGGCAGTCGATGGCGAGCACGGTGGCCTTCTTCGCCGCCAGCTGCTGCATCAGGTCCGGGTTCTGCGCCGGCCAGATGAAGCTCACGAGCGTCTGGCCCTCGCGGACCCTCGCCACCTCGTCGGCGCTGGGGGCGCGGACCTTGAAGACGATGTCCGCCCGGGACCAGAGCGTGGCCGCGTCGGGGACGACCTCCGCGCCGGCGGCCCGGTAGGCGTCGTCACCGCAATTTGCCGCCTCGCCCGCGCCCGATTCGACCAGGACGCCGAATCCCAGCTTCTTCAGCTTCTCCACCACTTCGGGAACGGTGGCGACGCGCTTCTCGCCCGGGAAGGTCTCCCGCGGCACTCCGATCTGCAACGGCATGGCTGGTCCTCTGGGGTAGGCGTGGTGCGAAGATCCGTAAGGATACCGAATTCACCCCACGCCTTCACCCGTGGCGCCTCCCGCCCCGGACGGCCCGCACGGGCGCCGGGTCAGAACTTCACCGTGATCCCGGCGTGGACCGAGCGCCCCATGCCGGGGACGGCCGTGCCCCAGCGCGGCACGGAGCCGACCGGGCTCGCGGTCATCGTCGTTCCCTGCCCGAGGTAGGCGCCGCCCAGCGGCAGGGCGTACAGGCGGTCGAGGACGTTCTCGACGCCGAAGTCCAGCCGCACGTCGCGCCACGAGCGGCTCACCCGCAGGTTCACCAGGCCGTAGCCGGCGGTCCGGACCTCGTTGCGGACGGCGGACACGTCCTCCTTCGCCCCGGCCATCGCGATCTCGAGGGCATTGCTCCAGCCACCGAGCCGGTGGGTGAGCGTGAGCGTGGCGTTCGCCGGCATGATGTTGTACAGGTCGTCGCCGGTGTCGAGGTTGGTGCCGCGGGTGAGGCTCGCGACGGCCGCCAGGCCCCACTCGCCCCAGGCCGTCTTCCCGAGCAGGACGCGACCCGACAAGTCGATGCCGTACAGCCTCGCCGCCTGGTTGGCGAACTGCAGGAAGACGAAGCTGCGCGTCGCGGTGAGGTTCGCCGCCGTGCACGATCCGCCGAGGCTCGTCGGGCAGCGGACCGCGTCGACGTAGTCGGTCACGCGCGTGTAGTACGGCGTCGCCTTGAGCTCCCACCGCCGGTCGGGCACGTGCCAGTCGAACGTGACGGAGGCCGTGTGGGCCTTCTCGGGCTCGAGGTCCGGGTTGCCCACGTAGCCGTTGCCGTCGCCGAACCAGTTGACCATCAGCATCTCCATGCCGCGGCTTTGCCAGGTGTAGCGCTCGTAGAGGCTGGGCGAGCGCACCTTGCGCGCGAGCCCCATCTCGACATCGAGCCCGGCATCCGGCGTGTACCGCGCCAGCAGGGTCACGTCCACGTTGCCGTCGGTGCGCGACCGGTCGGCCGCGTTGAACGCGGGCACGAGGGCGGTCGCCGGAGGGGCGGCGTTGTTGTAGGCCTGCACGGGGCCGGTGTCCGTCGAGACCCGTTCGTACCGCACGCCCGCGAGCGCCAGCCACCGGTCGCCGGCGCGCGCCTCCCACTCGCCGAAGAGCGCGGCCCGGTCGCGCTTCCCGTCGCGCACGTTCCAGAACGTGTCGGGCCACATGCCGCCGCCGGAAGCCGGCCACCAGTCGTCGAGCCGGTAGCCCTGGTACTCGCCGCCCACGCGCACGAGCCGGCCTTCGCCGAGGCTCAGGTCCGCCTTCCCGGAGAGCCCGGTGGTGCGGCTCTCCGTGTTCATCGGCATGCCCGCCGCGCACGTCGGGCCCGCCGGCGAGCACTCCGTGCCGTCGGGCGCCGAGGGCCCGCCGGAGGCGGCCGCGTACCAGTAGCGCTTGTCGGCGCCGAAGTCCATGAAGTGCTCGACCCGCTCGTAGTAGGCGCGTGCCTCGAGCGTCCCCCAGGCGAAAGTCCCCAGGTAGCGCAGGTTCGCGCGCTCCGCGGTGTTGCCCAGGAGGTCCATGCGCTGGTTCGGGTAGAGCTGGTACGGCATGTCCTGGTAGCCGAACTTCGCCTCCACGAGGTGGCGCTCGCCGCGATGCGCGATCGACAGCAGGTGGTTGCGGGTCTCGTAGGCCGTGGACCCGACCTCGTCGAGCGGCAGGGCGTGCCCCGGGCGGCCCGTCGCCGTCCCGGTCTTGAAGTCGCCCCCGGCGCTGTAGTTGCGGGCCTCGGCCATCGCCCCCGTGTAGCCCAGGCTCACCGATTCCGCGAGGTAGGACGCCGAGACGTTCGCGCCGCGCGCGTCCCCGTTGCTGCGGTAGAACGCGCCGGCCTCGCCGCGCGCGCGGCTTTCCGTGCCGGGCCCCGCGAACGCCGGCGCGGGCGAGGTCGCGATGATGGTGCCGCCGATGCTGTCGCCGCCCACGCTCACCGGCGTGATGCCGGCGAAGACCTTCAGCTCGCCGATGGCCGCCGGGTCGATGTACGAGAGCGCCGGGTTCATGTGATTCGGGCACGAGGCGATCGTGTCGATGCCGTCCACCTTGATGCGCAGCCGGTCGTCGGCGAGGCCGCGGATGGACGGCAGGCTGGAGACGCCGCCGGCGCCGTACAGGCTCACGCCCGGGATGCCCTTCAGCAGGGAGGCCGCGTCGCTCGTCGCGGCACGCAGGCGCCCGAGCTCGTCGTCCGCGACGGCGGCGGCGTTCAGGGGCATCTCCGCGAGCCGCGGCGCGGTCACGAAGACGCTGCCCAGGCTGGCTGGCTGTCCGGCCGCGTCATCGGCCGTGGCATCGGCCGCGGCGAAGGGAAGCGCCGCCGCCACGGCGAGCGGCAGGAGCCGGCGCGGCAGGCGCGCCCGGCGGGAGTCCCGCGACGACTCGGCGCGGGCGACGGGGTGTTTCGGCGGGAAAACGGCTGCGGGGAACTGCTCGGTGAGGCAAGGCATGACAGGCTCCGGATCTCTCGTGGCCAGGCGACCCGCGGACGGGCCGGGGCGCGTGCGCACGGCCGCCGGGGCGGCCACCACACGCGTTCGAAGGCGGGATCAGGAGGCGGGGGGAGGATCCCGGGCGCGCGAGACGCGGCCCGGGCCCGACGCGGGGCCGGCCTGCGGGCGCGCCGCGGGCCGTTCCTGCGTGGCGGGAGAGGCGGGTACCGGGATGCCGGCCGGCACCGGACCGGCGTGGAGGCGGTCGGCGCCGCCGGCACACAAGGCGCACGTTTGGCAGGCGCCGCCCGTGCCCCGGTCGGAGGGCGAGCGGTCCGGCAAGGGAGCCTCCGCCGGGATCCCGGCGGAGGAACACACGGTCACCGGGAGCGTGCGCCCCCCCTCGCCGGCGAAGGCGTGCATCGGCCTGCCCATCGGCACCGCGAGGATGGCGAGCGCGGCCAGCGCGACGATGCCGCGTGGCAAGAGGCCGGTTCTCATCGGTAAGGCGTGACCCGTTCCATGCCGACAGCGTAGGGCGTGCAGCCGGGGCCGCCTTGAACCGGTTCAAGAATCCCGCGATCGGCGGCGCGGGCGCCCGCCGGGCGGGGGCCGGGGCGGCCCCTCACGGTCCGCCGGCCGAGTACATCTGCTTCGGCAGCCAGGTCACCAGCTCCGGGAACCAGAAGACCAGGGCCACGGCGATCAGCTGGATGACCACGAAGGGGATGATTCCGCGATAGATGTCGCGCGTCGTGACGACCTTGGGCGCCACCCCCTTGATGTAGAAGAGCGAGAACCCGACGGGCGGCGTGAGGAACGAGGTCTGCAGGCACACCGCGAAGAGCACCACGAACCAGACGAGGTCGAAGCCGAGGTTCTTCACCACGGGCGCCACGAGCGGCAGGATGATCAGCGTGATCTCCAGCCAGTCGAGGAAGAACCCGGCGAGGAAGGCGATGAACAGGATGAAGACGACCAGCGCGTCCTTGCCGAGCGGCAGTCCCTGCAGCACGTGGGCCACGAACTCGTCCCCGCCGAGCGCCCGCAGGATGAGGGCGAAGGCGTTGGCGCCCACGAAGAGGCCGAAGATGAACGCGG
>CAZNWZ010000190.1:0-4314 GCA_964576455.1 uncultured Lysobacter sp. | reverse complement strand
GTGAGGTCGCAGACCATCGTCTGGAAGTTGACCAGCGCCTCCAGCCGGCCCTGCGAGATCTCCGGCTGGTAGGGCGTGTAGGCCGTGTACCAGGCGGGGTTCTCCAGGATGTTGCGCAGGATCACGCCCGGCGTGTGAGTGCCGTAGTAGCCCTGCCCGATCCACGAGCGCAGGACCCGGTTCTTGGCCGCGATGGCGCGCAGTGCCGCGAGCGCCTCGGCCTCGGGCCGGCCCGCGGGCAGCGCCATGGGCGCCTTGCGGCGGATGCCGGGCGGGACGATGGCCTCCATCAGCGCCTCGCGCGAGGCGAAGCCCAGCACGGAGAGCATCCGGGCCTGGTCGCCGGCGTCCGGACCGACGTGGCGGCGTTCGAAGGCGGCGCGGTCCTCGAGCTCGCCGAGGGTACGGCGGTCGACGTGGGTGTCGGGCATGGCGGTTCCTTACTCGGAGGCGACCTTCTCGTAGGCGGCGGCGTCGAGGAGCCCGGCGAGGTCCGCCGGGTTGTCGGGCTTGAGGCGGAACATCCAGCTGCCGTAGGCGTCCGCGTTCACCTTCTCGGGCGCGTCGGCCAGCGCGTCGTTGCCCGCCACGATCTCCCCGGCCACGGGGGCGTAGATGTCCGAGGCGGCCTTCACCGACTCGACCACGCCCACCGCCTCGCCCTTGGCGACCTTGCGCCCGGCCTTGGGCGCCTCGACGAACACGATGTCGCCCAGCTGCTCCTGGGCGTGGTCGGTGATGCCGACCGAGACGGTGCCGTCGGCCTCGCTCCGGGCCCATTCGTGGGATTCGGTGTACTTCAGCTCCTTCGGGATGTTCATGCCGTTCTCTCCGTGAATTGCGGTGTCTGGCTCGGCGCCTGGCGCGGCGTCAGGCGGGGATGAGGGATTTGCCGTTGCGGACGAAGGGGGGCTTCACGACGCGCGCGGCCAGCTCCTTGTCGCGCACGGCCACGCGAACCGTGGCGCCGACGGCCGTGCCGAGCGGAAGCCGGGCCAGCGCGATCGACACGCCCAGCGTGGGCGAGAACGTGCCGCTGGTGACCTCGCCCTCGCCTGCCTCGGCGGCCACCTTCTGGTGCGCCCGCAGCACCCCGCCCTTGTCGAGGAGCACCAGGCCGAGGAAGTCGCTCTTCTGCCCGCGGGCCTCGAGCGCCTTGCGCCCGAAGAAGGGGCGCGCGGCCTTCAGGTCCACGGTCCAGGCGAGCCCGGCGTCCAGGGGCGAGGTGGCGGCGTCCATGTCCTGCCCGTAGAGGTTCATGCCGGCCTCCAGGCGCAGCGTGTCGCGCGCGCCCAGCCCGCAGGGGCGCACGCCCTGCGCGACCACGCGCTTCCAGATGGTCTCCGCGTCGCCCGCCGGGAAGATGACCTCGAATCCGTCCTCGCCCGTGTAGCCGGTGCGCGCCACCATGATGTCGTCGCCCATGCGCGCGGCCTGGAAGGGCCCGAGCGACCCGGTCGCCGGCTTCGTCTCGTCGAAGGCGCGCCAGAACTTCTCGCGGGCGTTGGGGCCCTGCACGGCCACCATGGCGAGGTCCTCGCGCGGCTTGATCGCCACCTTGTGGCCGGCCAGCGCGTTGAGGGAGTGCAGCCACTGGATGTCGCCCTCGGCGGTGCCGGCGTTCACCACCAGGCGGAAGAAGTCGTCGCGGAAGAAGTAGGCGATGAGGTCGTCCACCACGCCGCCCTCCTCGTTGAGCAGGCACGAGTAGAGCGCCTTGCCGGGGTCCTTGAGCTTCGCGACGTCGTTGGCCAGCGCGAAGCGCAGGTACTCCCGCGCGCCGGCCCCCTCGATGTCCACGACGCGCATGTGCGAGACGTCGAAGAGCCCCGCGTCGCGGCGCACCGCGTGGTGCTCCTCGACCTGGGAGCCGTAGTGGACGGGCATGTCCCAACCGCCGAAGTCCACCATGCGGGCGCCGGCCTCGCGGTGGAGGGCGTTGAGCGGCGTGGCTTTCGGCATGGCGTCGACCTCCCCAAAGAAAAAGGGCCAGGCAAGCCCCGTGCGCTTGCCTGGCCCCTCTGTCCCTTGTACCTGAGAGATTACGGCGCCGCTGCCGGCGCCGCGAGCCCCTTCGGTGGACGGCCTGCCGGGTTCCCCGTTGCCCGGGGGCCCCGCCGTCGCTCTCCAGAGTCCGGGCCCGCGCGCGAACGCGTGCCCGTTTCCGCCGGTCCTTTTGCCTGAGAGTTTGCGGGCGCTACCCCTTCGGCGGCCGGGCGAGAAGCTCGCCGCGACGCTCTCCCGAGCGGATGCCGCGGAGGCTACGCGGCCCCCCGCCGGCTGTCAAACGCGACCGGGGCGCCGACCCGCCCTTTGACGAAGCGCAAGGTCTCCCCTTGATCGAGCGCAAGGGGTACCCCCCGAACCCCACCTAGGATGGCCGCTAGCCCGCCACCGGCCCGATGCGCCGGAGAACAACTGGGCGCTCGAGGGACGCGAAGGCTCGCGCCCCGGCGACCCGGCGGACCCTCGGAGAGAACTCGCCATGTCGCAGATCACCCCGCCCCCGGTCAGGGGCCTCGCCCTGCTCCACGATCCCGAGTACAACAAGAGCACGGCCTTCACCGAAGCCGAGCGCGATGCCCTGGGCCTTCGCGGGCTGCTGCCCCCGCGCGTCACGACCCAGGCCGAGCAGGTGGGCCGCGTGCTCGCCAACATGCGCCGGCTGCCCACGGACCTCGACAAGTACATCTTCCTCACGGCGCTGCACGACCGCAACGAGACGCTGTTCTTCCGCGTGGTCATGGAGAACGCCGAGGAGATCATGCCCCTCATCTACACGCCGACCGTCGGCCTGGGATGCCAGCTCTACGGGCGCATCTACCGCCGGCCGCGCGGCATGTTCATCTCGGCCGCGGACAAGGGGCGCGTGAAGACGCTGCTGCAGAACTGGCCGCACAAGGCCGGCCTCATCGTCGTCACCGACGGCGAGAGGATCCTGGGGCTGGGCGACCTGGGCGCGCAGGGCATGGGCATCCCCGTGGGCAAGCTCTCGCTCTACACGGCCTGCGCCGGCATGCATCCGCAGTTGTGCCTGCCCATCACGCTGGACGTGGGCACGGAGAACGAGGAGCTCCTCAAGGACCCGCTCTACATCGGCCACGTGCGCCGGCGCCTGCGCGGCGCGGATTACGACGCGCTCGTGGAGGAGTTCGTCACCGCCGCCAACGAGGTGTTCCCCGGCGTCCTCATCCAGTTCGAGGACTTCGCGAACGCCAACGCCTTCCGGCTGCTGCACAAGTACCAGGACCGCGTCTGCACGTTCAACGACGACATCCAGGGCACCGCGTCGGTCACGCTCGCGGGCCTGAAGTCGGCGATCCGCATCACCGGCAAGAGCCTCGCGGACACGCGGGTGCTGTTCCTCGGCGCCGGCGAAGCCGCGGTGGGCATCGCGGACCTCATCTCCGCGTCGCTCGTGGCCGGCGGCCTGCCCGAGGCCGAGGCGCGCAAGCGCTGCTGGCTGGTGGACTCCAAGGGGCTGGTGGTCGCCTCGCGCACCGATCTCACGGACCACAAGCGCAAGTACGCGCACGAGCACGCGCCGGTGAAGGACTTCGCCGAGGCCGTCAACGCCCTGAAGCCCCAGGCGATCATCGGGGTGGCGGCCGTCGGCCGCACCTTCACCCAGCCCATCGTGAAGGCGATGGCCTCCTTCAATTCCCGCCCCATCGTCTTCGCGCTCTCCAATCCGACCTCGAAGTCCGAGTGCACCGCGGAAGAGGCCTACGCCTGGAGCGAAGGCCGCGCGGTGTTCGCGTGCGGGAGCCCCTTCGCCCCGGTGAACATCGGCGGCAACACCCTCGTCCCGCGCCAGTGCAACAATTCGTACATCTTCCCGGGCGTGGGCCTGGGCGTGGTGGCCACGAAGTCGCGCCGCGTGACGGACGACATGTTCCTCGCCGCCGCCGACACCCTGGCGGGCATGGTCTCGGAGGCCGACCTGGCGCAGGGGAGCCTCTATCCCCCGCTCAAGGACATGCGCAGCGTCTCCGCCGCCATCGCGACCAGCGTGGCCGAGGTGGTGTTCCGGCGCGGCCTGGCGGGCGTGCCGAAGCCGGCCGACACGGCCGCCTTCATCCAGGAAAACATGTACGAGCCGAAGTACGCGATGTACGCGTAGGGCGAAAGCGGGCATCGCCCGCCGGGGAGGGACGGAAAGGGCCGGCACCGCCGGCCCTTTCCGCTGGCGGGCCCGTCTATACTCAGCCTCGTCACCCCGGGAGGAAGTCCATGGCCTGCTGCCATCACTACTACCAGCTCGCCGAAGGCAACGAGGCCGCCTTCGCCATCGACGTCTCGAGCATCACCTTC
>CAZNWZ010000189.1:0-4318 GCA_964576455.1 uncultured Lysobacter sp. | reverse complement strand
CTACTTGAGGTTCGCGACCTTCTTGCGCGCTTCCTGGGCGTGGATCTGGGAGTAGGCCTGGTGCGCGGCCGCCTCGGCCTCGCCCACCTTGATCGGCAGCCCCATGTCCTGCAGGACGGAGCCCAGCGCAGACAGGCAGAGCATCACGTTCTCCGGCTTGCAGGAGTAGCCCATGATGCCCACGCGCCAGATCTTGCCGGCGAGCGGCCCGAGCCCGGCGCCGATCTCGAGGTTGAACTCGCTCAGCAGGGTCTTCCTCACCTCGGCCTCGCGGTCGCGCACCGCCTCGGGGATGTGGACCGCGTTCATCTGCGGCAGGCGCGCGCCCTCCTTCACGAGGTACTTCAGGCCCATGGCCTCCAGCCCCGCCTTGAGCGCGAGGTGGTTCCTCTGGTGGCGGGCCCAGCAGTTCTCCAGCCCCTCCTCCTTGACGAGGAGCAGCGCCTCGTGCAGCGCGTACAGGCTGTTGGTGGGCGCGGTGTGGTGGTAGGTGCGGGTCGTCGCGCCCCAGTAGCCCAGCAGCAGGTTCATGTCCATGAACCAGCTGTGGATCTTGTCCTTGCGCGCCTTCACGTGCTCGACCACGCGGTCGTTGAAGGACACGGGCGACAGGCCCGGGGTGCACGAAAGGCACTTCTGGCTGGCCGAGTAGATGGCGTCGATCTCCCAGTCGTCGACCATCACGGGGCAGCCGGCGAGCGAGGTGACCGCGTCCACGATCGTGAGCGCGTCGTGCTCGTGCGCGACCGAGACGAGCGTCCTCGCGTCGGACTGCACGCCCGTGGAGGTCTCGGCGTGCACGAAGGCGACCACCCGCGCGTCCGGGTTCTTCCGGAGGGCGTCCTCGAGCTTTTGCGGGTCGCAGGGCTCGCCCCAGGCGTCCTCGACGATCACCGGGATGCCGCCGGCGCGCTCCACGTTCTCGATCATGCGGCCGCCGAAGACGCCGTTGCGGCAGACGACCACCTTGTCGCCCGGGGCGACCATGTTGACGAAGCAGTACTCCATCCCCACCGAGCCGGGGCCGGAGACGGGGAAGGTGAGCGCGTTCTTCGTCTGGTAGGCGTAGCGCAGGAGGCTCTTGAGCTCCTCCATCATCTCCACGAACACCGGGTCGAGGTAGCCGATGGCCGGCAGGCTCATCGCCGCCATGACGCGCGGGTTGATCTCCGAGGGGCCGGGGCCCAGCAGGGTGCGCTGGGGCGGGTGGAACGAGTGGATCTTCTTGGTGGGGGCCAGGTGCTTGAGCGTCATTTCGGTGTCCTTTGCGTCGGGGCGTCCTCGCGGAAGCGTCCCGGGGGGAATCGGGGGTGGGAGCGGGGTGAGTGCGGTCGCGCGGGGTCAACCTCGTCCCGGCGTGAAGCGCACGATCGTCCCCTGCGAGACGTCGGGCAGCTCGAGGGGGTCGATGGCCGTGTCGCCGTCGGGCTGCGGCGTGCCGTCGGCCACGAGGTTCGCGAAGTCGAAGAGGCTGCGGTCCATGAGGTGCGAGGGCGTCACGCGCGTGAGGGCGCTGAAGATGGAGATGACCCGCCCGGGATGCTTCCTCTCCCACTCGCGCAGCATCGCCTTCACCTGCTTCCTCTGCAGGTTCTCCTGCGAGCCGCACAGGTCGCAGGGAATGATGGGGAAGCGCCGGTCCTCGGCATAGCCGGCGAGGTCCTTCTCCTCCACGTAGGCCAGGGGCCGGATCACGACGTGGCGCCCGTCGTCGGAGACGAGCTTGGGCGACATCGCCTTGATCTTGCCGTTGTGGAACAGGTTCAGGAAGAAGGTCTCCAGGATGTCGTCGCGGTGGTGCCCGAGCGCGATCTTCGTGGCCCCCAGCTCCTTCGCCACGCGGTAGAGGACCCCGCGCCGCAGCCGCGAGCACAGGCTGCACATCGTCTTGCCCTCCGGGATCACGCGCTTCACCACGGAGTGCGTGTCCTGCACCTCGATGCGGTGCGGGATGCCGCGCGCGGCGAGGTACCCGGGCAGGACGTGCGCGGGAAAGCCCGGGTGGCGCTGGTCGAGGTTCACGGCCACGACCTCGAAGGGCACGGGCGCGCAGTCGCGCAGGTGCACGAGCACGTCGAGGAGCGCGTAGCTGTCCTTGCCGCCCGAGACGCAGACCATGACCCGGTCGCCGGCCTCGATCATCGAGAAGTCGGCGATGGCCTCCCCCACGAGGCGGCGGATGCGCTTGCGGCGCTTGGCGGCCTCGAAGTCGGCCTTGCGCGGGTCGCGCGCGGGGGCGGTGGCGGCGGTCATCAGGGTCAGAGGGCGATCGAGCGCCCGCCGTCCACGGCGAGCACCTGCCCGGTCACGAAGGGGGCGTCGAAAACGAGATATTTTACCGCGCCGGCGATGTCCTCCGCTGTACCCGTCCGGCGAAGGGGCGTTTGTACCGTGATGCGCTCGCGCTCGGCGGGCGGGAACGCCTCGCCGTCCTCGGGCCAGAGGATGGCGCCCGGCGAGACGCCGTTCACCCGCACTTCGGGCGCGAGCTCCAGGGCCAGGGCGCGCGTGAGGCCCGCCAGGCCGCTCTTGGCCACCGAATAGGCGAGGAAGCCCGCGAGCGGCCGCTCGGCGTGGATGTCCACGATGTTCACGATGGCGCCGCGCGAGCGGCGAAGGTGCGGCGCGGCCGCCTGCGAAAGGAAGAGGGGAGCGCGCAGGTTGGTGCCCACGAGGTCGTCCCAGGCTTCCGCGTCGAGTTCCCCGAGGGGGGTCGCGTGGAAGGACGAGGCGTTGTTCACCAGCGCGTCCAGCCGCCCGAAGCGCGCGGCGGCCTCCTCCACGAGGGCGGGCAGGCGCCGCTGGTCCAGCAGGTCCCCCTGCACGACCGCGGTCGAGGACGGGCGGGAGGCCTCCAGGCCCGCCAGGAGCGCCCGGGCCTCGTCGCAGGAGCGGTGGCAGTGGACCACCACGCGCGCGCCGGCCGCGTGCGACGCGCGAACGATCGCGGCCCCCACGCGCCGGGCGCCTCCCGTCACCAGAACCACCGGCTCGCCCATGGTGCTATATTTCCCCGAACCCTCGCCCCGCCCGAGTGACGGCGCCCTGGGCGAGAGTTTATCGAAAACCCCGATCGCTTCCCCACGGCGCCGCGAACCCGATGCCTTCCCAGGCCGATTTCTCCCTGCCGCCCCCGCCGCCCGAGGCGGTGGCCCACTCGCACCAGCTCGCGGAGCGCATCGCCACCGCGATCGGCGAGGAGGGCGGCTGGATCCCCTTCTCGCGCTTCATGCAGCTCGCCCTGTACGAGCCGGGCTTCGGCTATTACGCGGCCGGCTCGCGCAAGATCGGCGCCGAGGGCGACTTCGTCACCGCCCCGGAGATCTCCCCCATGTTCGCGCGCTGCATCGCCATGCAGGCGCGGCAGGTGCTCGACCGCACGGGGGGCGACATCCTGGAGCTCGGGCCGGGCACGGGCGCCCTGGCGGTCGACCTGATGGCGGAGCTCAAGGCCCAGGGGGCCGCGCTGCCGCGCTACCGCCTGCTCGAGACCAGCCCCGACCTGCGCGAGCGCCAGCGCGCCCGGATCGCCGAGCGCCTGCCGGAGGCGGCGGGCCGCTTCGAGTGGATCGACCGCCTGCCCGGGCGCATCGACGGCCTCGTGGTCGCCAACGAGGTGCTGGACGTCCTGCCCTGCGCGCTGCTCCACCGCACGGGCGGGGAGATCCTCGAGCGCGGCGTGGTGCTCACGGAGGCCGGCTTCGGGTGGGAGGACATGGCCCTGCCCGAGGGCGACCTCAAGCGCCGCGCGGCCGCGGTGATCCCCCCGGGCGACTACGACTACCTCACGGAGGTGAACCTCGCCGCCGAGGGGCTGGTGCGGTCGGTGGCGGCGGCGCTGGGGCGCGCCCTCGCGCTCTTCGTCGACTACGGCTACGCGCAGTCCGAGTACTACCACCCGCAGCGCTCGATGGGGACGCTGCGCTGCCACTACCGCCACCGCTACCACAACGACCCGTTCTTCCTGCCCGGCCTGCAGGACATCACCGCGCACGTGGACTTCACGTCGATGGCGCGGGCGGCCCAGGCGGCGGACGCCGAGGTGATGGGCTACACGACCCAGGCCCACTTCCTCATCTCCTGCGGCCTGGCGGTGATGGTGGCCGAGACCGATCCCGGCATGACGCTCTCGCGCCTGAAGGCTACGAGCGCCGTGAACCGGCTCATCAGTCCCTCGGAGATGGGGGAGCTGTTCAAGGTCCTGGGGATCGGGCGCGGGATCGACCCGCCGCTGCAGGGCTTCCAGTCCGCGCGCCCGCTGTCCCTGGGCATCGGGGAGTAGCGGGCATGGGCTAGAATGGCCGGCCTGCGTCGCCGG
>CAZNWZ010000188.1:0-4323 GCA_964576455.1 uncultured Lysobacter sp. | reverse complement strand
GAGCGCACCCGCGAGGGCAACGACTTCTACCACGAGATGAGCGACGCCAAGGTCATCGTGCAGGAGGACCTCTCGAAGTCCAAGGTGGCGATGGTGTTCGGGCAGATGAACGAGCCGCCGGGCAACCGCCTGCGCGTGGCGCTCACGGGCCTCACCATGGCGGAGAGCTTCCGGGACGAGGGCCGCGACATCCTGCTCTTCATCGACAACATCTACCGCTTCACGCTCGCGGGCACGGAGGTGTCGGCGCTGCTGGGCCGCATGCCCTCCGCCGTGGGATACCAGCCGACGCTCGCCGAGGAGATGGGGCGGCTCCAGGAGCGCATCACCTCCACCAAGACGGGCTCGATCACCTCGATCCAGGCCGTGTACGTGCCCGCGGACGACCTCACGGACCCGTCGCCGGCGACCACCTTCGGCCACCTGGACGCGACGGTCGTGCTCTCGCGCGACATCGCGGCGCTGGGCATCTACCCCTCGGTGGACCCGCTCGACTCCACGTCCCGCCAGGTGGACCCGAACGTGGTCGGCGAGGAGCACTACAACACGACGCGCGCGGTGCAGGCCATCCTGCAGCGCTACAAGGAACTGCGCGACATCATCGCGATCCTGGGCATGGACGAGCTCTCGCCCGAGGACAAGCTCGCGGTGTCGCGCGCCCGCAAGATCCAGCGCTTCCTG
The DNA here is from genome assembly GCA_964576455.1 of uncultured Lysobacter sp. Classification (GTDB taxonomy): domain Bacteria; phylum Pseudomonadota; class Gammaproteobacteria; order Burkholderiales; family Usitatibacteraceae; genus FEB-7. The sequence goes on along the minus strand of CAZNWZ010000188.1, from coordinate 3,642 downwards.
TCGCAGCCGTTCCACGTGGCCGAGGTGTTCACCGGCTCGCCCGGCAAGTACGTGACGCTCAAGGACACGATCCGCGGCTTCAACATGATCGTGAACGGCGAGTGCGACGCGCTCCCCGAGCAGGCCTTCTACATGGTCGGCACGATCGAGGAAGCCTTCGAGAAGGCCAAGACGCTGCAGTGATTTCTCCCTCTTCCCGGGGGTCCCCGCTTCGGTGGGGCCGGCCGGGGGCAGAGGGTCGGGGTGAGGGTGACGAATGGCCAAGACTCTTCATGTAGACATCGTGAGCGCCGAGCAGGCGATCTTCTCGGGCGAGGCCGAGATGGTCGTCGCACCGGGCGAGGCCGGCGAACTCGGGATCCTGCCCGAGCATGCGGCGCTGCTCACGCGCATCAAGCCCGGCACCATGCGGCTGAAGGTCCCCGGCGAGGCCCGCGAGGAGATCATCTACGTCTCGGGCGGCATGATGGAGGTCCAGCCCCACGTGGTCACCGTGCTGGCGGACACCTCGATCCGCGCCGAGAACCTGGACGAAGCGAAGGCGGAGGAAGCCAAGCGGGCGGCCGAGGAGGCCATCGCCAACCGCCGCGGCGTCATGGAGATCGCCGAGGCGCAGGCCGAGCTCGCGCAGGCCGTCGCCCAGCTCGCGGCCATCAAGAAGCTGCGCCAGCTCCGCTAGGGACCGCCGGGGCGGTGCCCGGATTGTGGTAGAATTTGTCTTGAAGCACGTCGTAGAGGTAGAGACCATTGCGACGAGCCCCGAACCGGGTTTGTCGCCTGGCCTAGGGGGGAGATCACGAAACTCCTTGATTTAGAGGCGCAACACATTCGGGCAGGATCCAGCGATCCTGCCCTTTTTATTTCCGTGAAGGCCGCCTGAGGGCGGCTTTCGCATTCCGGGAACGGCCGGATCAGGCCCGCTCGAGCAGGAGCGCGATGCCCTGTCCCACGCCGATGCACATGGTGCACAGGGCCAGCCGAGCCCCCGTGCGAGACATCCGGTGCGCGGCCGTCGCCGCGAGTCGCGCGCCCGACGCGCCCAGGGGGTGCCCCAGCGCGATCGCCCCGCCGTGGGGATTCACGTGAGGCGCGTCGTCGGGGAGGCCGAGTTCCCGCAGGACGGCCAGCGCCTGCGCCGCGAAGGCCTCGTTCAGCTCGAGGAGGTCGAGGTCCGCGACCCCCAGCCCGGCGCGCCCGAGGAGCTTGCGCGTGGCGGGCGCGGGACCCATTCCCATGATGCGCGGAGGCACGCCGGCCGAGGCCATGCCCGCGATGCGCGCCAGCGGCCGCAGGCCGTGGCGCCGCATCCCGGCCTCGCTCGCCACGAGGAGGGCGCAGGCGCCGTCGTTCACCCCCGAGGCGTTGCCCGCCGTCACCGTCCCGCCCTCCCTCACGATGGGTCGAAGCCTCCCGAGCGCCTCGAGCGTCGTCGCGCGCGGGTGCTCGTCCCGGGCGACGACGACCGCCTCCCCCTTCCGGCCGGGAATCGTCACCGGCACGATCTCGGCGTCGAACGCGCCGTTTGCCTGCGCGGCGAGCGCCCTTTCCTGGCTGCGCAGCGCGAACCGGTCCTGGTCCTCGCGCGAGATGCGGAACTCGGCCGCGACGTTCTCCGCCGTTTCCGGCATCGAGTCCACGCCGTAGGCCTCCTGCATGCGCGGGTTGACGAATCGCCAGCCGATCGTCGTGTCGTGGACGGCATTGGCCCGGGAGTAGGCCCCTTCCGACTTGGGCATCACGAAGGGCGCGCGCGTCATGCTCTCGACGCCGCCGGCGATCACCAGCTCAGCCTCGCCGCCGCGGACCGCGCGCGCCGCCTGTCCCACGGCCTCGAGCCCGGAGCCGCACAGGCGGTTCACGGTGGCCCCGGGGACGACGTCGGGCAGCCCCGCGAGGAGGAGGGCCATGCGGGCCACGTTGCGGTTGTCCTCCCCCGCCTGGTTGGCGCACCCCAGGATGACGTCGTCGACGGCCGCCCAGTCGATGCCGGCGTTGCGCTCGCGCAGCGCTTCGATGGGCACGGCCGCGAGGTCGTCGGCGCGGACCGAGGCCAGCGCGCCGGCGTAGCGCCCGAAGGGGGTGCGTACCGCGTCGCAGATGAAGGCGTCGTTCATGGCGGATCGTTCCGTGCGGTGTGCCATCGCCGGCAGCGGGTCGAGTCTGGGCGGGGGACGCAGGGCCTGTCAATGATCGCTCCGGGGCCCCTCGCGGGCGGACGGCGGAAGGCGATAAAATGCGCGGGCGCGGATCCCCCGCGCATTTTTGTTGGGTCCCCCGCACCCGCATGACCACGCAATCGCTGCAGGTCGTGATCCTCGCCGCCGGCCAGGGCAAGCGCATGCACTCGCGCCTGCCCAAGGTGCTGCATCCGCTCGCGGGCCGGCCGATGCTGCTGCACGTCCTCGATTCCGCCCGGCGCCTCGCGCCGAGGAAAATGGCCGTCGTGATCGGGCACGGGGGCGAGGCCGTGGCCTCGCACCTGGAGGCGCCCGACGTGGTGTGGGCCCTCCAGGAGCGCCAGCTGGGCACCGGGCACGCGGTGATGCAGGCCATGCCCCGGCTCGAGGAGCAGGGCGTGGTGCTCGTGCTCTACGGGGACGTGCCGCGCATCGCCACCGGGACGCTGCGCTCGCTCTTCGACGCCGCGGCCGAGGGGCAGCTCGCCCTCCTCACCCAGGAGGTCGACGACCCCAAGGGCTACGGCCGGATCGTGCGCGATGCCGCCGGCCGGGTGGCGCGCATCGTCGAGGAGCGCGACGCGACCGACGCCGAGCGAGCCATCCGCGAGGTGAACACCGGGATCGTGGCCGCGCCCTGGGCGAAGCTCAGGGGCTGGCTCGCGGGGCTCACCAACGACAACGTGCAGGGCGAGTATTATCTGACCGACATCGTGGCGGCCGCGGTCGCCGAGGGCTACCCCGTCGCGGTGCGCCGCCCCCAGTCGCCCACCGAATGCCTCGGCGTGAACTCCAAGCGCGAGCTGGCGCGCGTCGAAAGGCTCGTTCAGATGGACCGTGCCCAGGCCCTGCTCGACGCCGGCGTGACGCTGGCCGATCCTGCGCGCATCGACGTGCGGGGCGAGCTCACCTGCGGGCGCGACGTCGCCATCGACGTGAACTGCATCTTCGAGGGCCGCGTGGTCCTGGGCGACGGCGTGAAGGTGGGCGCCGGCTGCATCCTGCGCGAGGTCACCGTCGGCGAGGGCACCGAGATCCGGCCCTACTCCCTGCTGGAGGAGGCGGCGGTCGGCGCCAACGCGCGCATCGGCCCCTACGCGCGCGTCCGGCCCGGCACGGAGCTGGGCGACGAGGTGCACATCGGCAACTTCGTGGAGGTGAAGGCGAGCACGCTCGGTCGCGGGAGCAAGGCCAACCATCTCGCCTACGTGGGCGACGCCACCGTCGGCCGCGACGTGAACATCGGCGCCGGCACCATCACCTGCAACTACGACGGGGCGAGGAAGCACCGCACCGTGATCGAGGACGACGTGCACATCGGGTCCGACGTGCAGCTCGTCGCGCCCGTGACCGTCGGCAAGGGCGCCACCATCGGCGCCGGGGCCACCATCTTCCAGGACGTCCCCCCCGGCGGTCTCACGCTCACCGAGGCGAAGCAGGTCACCAAGCCCGGCTGGCAGCGCCC
>CAZNWZ010000187.1:0-4343 GCA_964576455.1 uncultured Lysobacter sp. | reverse complement strand
GCCTCGTCCACGATGGGCATCGTGATGGAGTAGCCCTTCACGGGGTAGATGTCCACGGGCACGCCCGCCTGCGCGAGGAGCGCCGTGGCGAAGGGGCCCAGGCAAACCACCGTGTGGGCCGCCCGCAGCACTTCGCGGCGTCCGTCCGCGTGCTCGACCTCGGCGCCCACCACCCGCCCGCCCTCCTGCACCAGGCGCTTCACGGTGACGCCGTAGTCGAAGCGGATGCCGCGCTCCGTCCCCCGGCGGGCGAGCGCCTGTGCGAACTGGTGCGCGTCCCCCGTCTCGTCGTAGGGGGAGAAGATGCCGCCGGCGATGCGCTCCTTCATGTGGGCGAGCGCGGGCTCGATCTGCGCGCACTCCTCGCGGCTGCAGACGCGACGCTTGAGGCCGTGCGCCTCGAGCTTCCGGGCCGCGGCCGCCGCCAGGTCGAAGGCCGCCGGGTCCGAGTGGAAGAGGAGGATGCCGCCCTGGTGGAAATCGTACCGAAGGCCGGTTTCCGCCCGCAGGGCCCGCAGGGTCTCGCGGCTGTAGTAGCCGAAGTTGGCGAGGTGGAGGAGGTTTCGCGAATAGCGCTCCGGGTTGCATTCGCGCAGGAAGAGCGCGAGCCAGCGCCACTGGTCCCGGCGCAGCCGCGGGCGCCAGACGAGGGGCGCATCCGCATGCAGCAGCCAGCGCGGCAGCATCTTGAGCGTGCCGGGATTCGACCAGGGGTCCGCCAGGTGCGCCGAGACCTGGCCCGCGTTGGCGTAGCTCGACTCCAGCGCCACGCCCTCGCGCCGGTCCACCACGCGCACGTCGTGGCCGGCCGCGCGCAGGAACCACGCGGCCGCCACGCCGATGACGCCGGCGCCCAGGACGAGGACCGTCATGGGGCGCGCGCCGTCAGTCCACCTTGGCGCCGGACTCCTTGACGATCGTGCTCCACTTCGCGAGCTCCGCGCGCTGGTAGGCGTCGAACTGCTCGGGCGTATTGCCCACCGGGATGCCGCCCAGGCCCTTGATCTTCTCGCGCACGTCCGGCAGCGCCACGATGCGCGCGATCTCCGCGTTGAGCTTCTTCACGATGGCCGGCGGCGTGCCCTTGGGCGCCCAGACGCCGTGCCAGGTGGAGAGGTTCATCTGCGGCATGTTGAGCTCCTGGAACGTGGGGACGTCCGGCAGGATCGGGGAGCGCTGCTGCGAGGAGACCGCGAGCGCGCGCATCTTGCCACCCTGGATGTGGCCCATGGCCGCCGTGAGCGCGTCGAACATGAGGGGTACCTGGCCGCCGATCACGTCCGCCATCGCGGCACCGCTCCCCTTGTAGGGGATGTGGGTGAGATTCACGCCCGTGGCCTTCTTGAACACCTCGCCCGCGAGGTGGGCCGAGGAGCCGCTGCCCGCGCTGGCGTAGGCGAGGCCGGGCTGGTCCTTGGCCCACTGGACCACGTCCGCGACCGTCTTCGCCTTGTTGCCCGCGCCCGTGAGCATCACCATGGGCACCTCGGTGGCCTGCCCCACCGCGATGAGGTCGTCGGTGGCGCTGTAGTTCACCTTGCTGAAGAGGCTGGGCACGATCACGTGGATGGAGGAGTTCACGAGCAGCGTGTAGCCGTCCGGCGGGCTCTTCACCACCATCTCCACCCCGATCATCCCGGAGGCGCCCGGCTTGTTCTCCACGACCACGCTCTGGCCCCAGGCCTCCGACATCTTCTGCGCGAGGATGCGCGCCACGATGTCCACGGAGCCGCCCGGCGCGAAGGGCGCGACGAGCTTGACCGTCTTGTTCGGATAGTCCTGGGCCTGCGCGCCCCCCGCCACCAACGCCAGCATCCCCAGCGCCGCCAACAGTCTCTTCAGCATGACCTCTCCTCTCGTCGCACGTCGAACGCGAAAGATACCGCCCCCTGCGGGGCCCTAGAAGACCCCGGGGTAGCCGCCCCCGTCGATCAGGATGTTCTGCGCCGTGATGAAGCCCGCCTGCGCCGAGCACAGGAAGGCGCACAGGGCCGCCATCTCCTCGGGCTTGCCGAACCGGCCGGCCGCGTTGGTGGACTCCCGCTCCCGCCAGACCTCGTCGAAGCTCTTGCCGGCGCGCCGGGCGAGCTCGTGGCCGAAGGCGAGCTGCGTGTCCGTTGCGAAGATGCCGGTGAGCATGGCGTTGGCGGTCACGTTGTACCGCACGCCCTCGCGGCCGATGCCGTTCATGAAGCCGGCGAGCCCGAGGCGCGGGCTGATGGAGAGCATGTGCTCCATGCGCGGCTCCTTCACGAAACGGGAGGTGATGCACACGATGCGCCCGAAGCGGCGCTCCTTCATGCCCTCCACCACGCCGGTGATGAGCTCGATGGGAGCGAGCATCATCGCGTCCAGGGCCTCGAGCCAGTCCTCGCGCCTCCAGCGGCGGAAGTCCGGCTTCTCCCCGGGCCAGGCGCCGCTGTGCACGAGGATGTCCGGGTCGGCGCAGGCGGCGAGCACCGTGCGCCTTCCTTCGGCCACGGAGAGGTCCGCGGGCACCAATCGCACGGTGACGGGGCTCGCCGCCCGGATTTCCGCCGCGGTCGATTCGAGCGTCGCGGGGTCCCGGGCCACCAGGACGAGGTTCACCCCCTCGGCCGCGAGGCGCGTGGCGCACGCCTTGCCCAGCCCGCGGCTCGCCCCGCAGACGATCGCCTTCCTGCCGGCAATTCCCAGGTCCATCCCCGCCTCTCGCCAACCCTTCCGGATTCCGGGAAGCTACCATAGGGCGACCACCGTCCGGCACAGGGAGCCCCCCCATGAAGTACGTGAACCTCGGCGCGAGCGGACTCAAGGTCTCGCGCATCGCGCTCGGCATGATGACCTTCGGCACCGGCGAGTGGCGGCCGTGGATCCGCGACGAGGCCACGGCGCGGGAGGTGACGCGCAAGGCCGTGGAGCTGGGCGTCAACTTCTTCGATACCGCCGACCTCTATTCCATCGGCACCTCCGAGGAGATCACGGGCCGGATGGTCCGCGAGTTCGCCCGCCGCGAGGAGGTCGTGGTGGCCACCAAGGTCTTCTTCCCCGTGATCAAGGGCTACCAGGGCGGCAACGCCCCGGGACCGAAGCCCACCGTGCCGCCGAACATCAGCGGGCTGTCGCGCAAGCACATCCTGGACGCGGCGGACGCGAGCCTGAAGCGCCTGGGCACGGACTACATCGACCTCTACCAGATCCACCGCTTCGACAACGCCACGCCCGTCGAGGAAACGATGGACGCGCTGGATTCGCTGGTGCGCGCGGGCAAGGTCCGCTACCTCGGCGCCTCCAGCATGTGGACGTGGCAGTTCGCCAAGATGCAGCGGGCGGCGGAGGCGGCCGGCGGGGCGAAGTTCGTGTGCATGCAGAACCACTACAACCTCGCCTACCGCGAGGAGGAGCGCGAGATGATCCCCTACTGCCGCGACACGGGCGTGGGAATCACCCCGTGGAGCCCGCTCGCGCGGGGCTTTCTCGCCGGCAACCGCTCGCGGGAGGACAAGGCGGGCGGGGACGCTTCCCGCGCGAAGACGGACGAGCTGGCGCAGAAGTACTACTACCAGGACGCCGACTTCGACGTGGTGGAGACCCTCACGGCGCGGGCGAAGGCGCTGGGCGTGTCGAACGCGATGCTCGCCTACGCGTGGCTGCTGCAAAAGCCCGGCGTGACGGCGCCGATCGTGGGCGCGAGCAAGCCCTGGCAGATCGAGGAGGCGGTGAAGGCGACGGAGCTCTCGGTCTCGCCCGAGGACATGGCCGCCCTCGAAGCGCCGTACAAGCCGCATCCGGTCATCGGTCACACCTGAGGCGGCTCCCCTCTCCCAGGGGAGAGGGGAGAAAGAGTCTCCCTTCTCCCCTGGGAGAAGGGTCGGGGATGAGGGTAAACGGGAGACAAGCGATGTCCGAATCCACCTGGATCCGCCAGGCCATCCGCCGCATCGAGGCGGACTTCAACCGCTCGGCCGACACGCACCTCATCCCGCTGAAGCTGCCGGCCTACCCGGGCGTGGACCTCTACTTCAAGGACGAGTCGAGCCACCCCACGGGAAGCCTCAAGCACCGGCTGGCCCGCTCGCTCTTCCTCTACGCGCTCTGCAACGGGTGGCTGCACGAGAGAAGCACCGTGGTCGAGTCCTCGTCGGGTTCCACGGCGGTGTCGGAGGCGTACTTCGCGAGGCTGCTGGGGCTGCCGTTCGTGGCGGTGATGCCGGCCACCACGTCGCCCGAGAAGATCGCCGCGATCCAGTTCTACGGCGGCCGGTGCCACCTCGTGGACGACCCCCAGGCGGTGTATTCGGAGTCCGAGCGCCTCGCGCGCGAGCTGGGCGGGCACTACATGGACCAGTTCACCTACGCCGAGC
>CAZNWZ010000186.1:0-4350 GCA_964576455.1 uncultured Lysobacter sp. | reverse complement strand
GCGCGCATGGCGTTGGCGAGGTCGTCGTGCGAGTCGCACATCGTGAGGATCACCGCGGGCGTTTCCAGGCCCTCCTCGCGCACGCGCTTGAGGAGCGAGAAGCCGTGCATCGCGGGCATGCGCAGGTCCATGATCATCAGGTCGGGCTTGAGCTCGCGCAGCAGGCGAAGGGCCGCCTCCGGCTCGCCGGTGGCGCCCACGACGCGGATGCCGGCGCGGTGCTCGAGCAACTCCGCGAGACCTCGACGACACAGGCCATGGTCGTCGATCAGGACGACGCGGATGGGGTTGTCGCTCATGGCTCGGTCGGGGCGGGAGATGCCCGGGGGATGGAGAGCCGGACCTGCGTGCCCTTGCCCGGGGCGCTCACGATGCGCAGGCTCCCGCCGATGCGGCGGGCGCGCTCGCGCATGATCGCGAGCCCGTAGTGCTCCTCGCCCGGCGCGCCCGCGCGGCGGCGCTCGATGCGGGTGCCGGAGCCGTCGTCCTCGACGCTCACGCGGAAGGACTTGGCCGTGCGCTCGAGCACCACCCGCGCGTTGCTCGCCCCGGCGTGCTTGATCACGTTGGCCAGCGCCTCGCGGACGATCTGGTAGACCTGCGCCTCCTGCTCGGCGGGCAGCTTCAGGTCGCGGGCCCGGTTCTCGATGCGAAGGGCGACGCCCGTGCGGTCCCGGAAGGTGCGCGCCGTGTTCTCGAGCGCGTGCAGCAGCCCCTGGCGGTCCAGCGGCTGGCGGAAGTGGGTGATGAGCTCGCGAAGGCCCGCGTGGGCCTCGCCGAGCGACTCCTGGATGTCGCGGAAGTACTTGAGCGACTGCGCCGCGTTGCCGGCGCGGATGGCGTCCTGCAGAAGGCTCATGCGCATGCGCATGAACGCGAGCCCCTGGGCGAGGGAGTCGTGGATCTCGCTCGCGAACATCTGGCGCTCGGCCGAGAGGGAGGAGTGCAGCCGCTCCTGCTCCAGCAGCGCGTTGTCCAGCACGAGGTCCAGCATCTCCGAGACCGGGCCCACCAGGCCCATCACGTCGGAGGGCAGGCGCGCGCCGTGGCCGAAGAAGAGGTTGAAGACGCCGATGGCGCTGCCCCGGCAGTGCAGGGGCACGGCGAGCATCGGCCCCGTCTCCGGCCCGGTGGCGAAGACCCCCATCCGCCGGGCGCAGGTGATGTGGGCGTCGTGGACCTGGATGCCGTCCGTGCGAAGGGCGGCGCCGCACATGCCGCAATCGTCGTCGACGAGGTTCTCGGCCGCGAGGATCTCCGGGGGCAGGCCCACCGAGCACGCGAGCCTCAGGGAGCCCCCCTCGGGAGGCACGAGGCGGATCGCGCCGCCCCGGGCCCCGGTGAGGGCCACGATGGCCCTGAGGCCCCGATCGAGCAGGGCGTCGAGGCTTTCGCTCGCCACCAGCCCGCAGGGCCCGCGCGGGCGCGCGCGCGCCTCCGGGGCCCGGGGGGCCTGGAGACACCCCTTTTGGGGGAGTATCGGGGTAGGCTTCCTGCGCACGCGTTCCTTTTCCTCCGGGGGTATCGGTGCGGGAACCCTTCCATGGGGCCCCCGTCCGCCGAACCAAAGACGATTCTACGAGAAATCCCGCGTCGTGTTCCGGCCGAAATCCCCCAAACGGGTAGGGTCACCCCCCCCTTTCGGTAATAGACGCCCGGGCGCCTAACTGCGGTAATAGGCGGTCTCCTCACGGGATTTCCGCGGAAGGTTCCCCATGCATGCGAGCGCGAGCCGGATGCCATGACGCAACTCGCGCTCGTCATCGACCTGAACGTGTGCGTGGGCTGCCACGCCTGCGTCACGAGCTGCAAGGAGTGGAACACCTCCGGCCTCGCGGGCCCCCTGCCCGACACGCAGGCCTACGGCGAGCATTACCGTGGCACGTTCTTCAACCGGGTCCAGACCTTCGAGGTCGGCTGCTACCCGGCCACGGAGACCGTCCACTTCCCCAAGTCCTGCCTGCACTGCGAGGATCCGCCGTGCGTCCCCGTCTGCCCGACGGGGGCCTCCTACAAGCGCAAGGAGGACGGCATCGTCCTGGTCGACTACGACAAGTGCATCGGCTGCAAGTACTGCTCGTGGGCCTGCCCGTACGGCGCGCGCGAGCTCGACGACCAGAACCGGGTGATGAAGAAGTGCACCCTGTGCGTCGACCGCATCTACGACGCCTCGCTGCCCGCGCAGGAGAGGAAGCCCGCCTGCGTGATGGCCTGCCCCACCTCGGCCCGCCTCTTCGGCGACATCCATGACCCCGAGAGCGAAGTCTCGCGCGCGATCCGCGAGGAGGGCGGCTACGCGCTCATGCCGGAATGGGGCACCCATCCCGCGAACCACTACCTGCCGCGGCGAAAGACCCGCGTGCACATCCACGCCGACGAGCTCGAGCGCGCCGACAACCCGCTGAAGGTCGACCGCCAGCAGCCGCGCCCGGCCAAGGGCGAGCCCACGCTCGACGACGCCGTCACCTGGTAGGCGCCCGACATGCGACCGGCCTTCTCCGTCATCCTCCTCACCACCCTGCTCGGCGCCGGGCAGGGGCTCTTCCTCGCGCTCGTCACGCACCAGACGTACGTGCTGTTCGGCGTGCTCTCCCCGGAAGGCGCGAAGGGGCTCTACGGCCCCGCCGCCGCGGTGGCGCTCGCGCTCCTCGCCGCCGGGCTCGTGGCCTCCTTCTTCCACCTCGGCCGCCCCGAGCGCGCGTGGCGCTCGGCTTCCCAGTGGAGGACGTCCTGGCTCTCGCGCGAGGTGATCGTGCTGCCGGCCTTCATGGGGACGGTCTTCCTCTACGGAGCGGCGCACCTCACGGGCTTCAACCCCGTGCTCGTGCGCCTGCCGGGTGGCGTGGCGATCGACGCGAGCATGGCCGTGGGCGTGGCCGGCGGCGTCCTCGCCTTCGCGCTCTTCGTCTGCACCGGCATGATCTACGCGTGCCTGAAGTTCCTGCGCGAATGGCACAGCCCGCTCACGGTCGCCAACTACGCCCTGCTCGGCATCGCCTCGGGCTTCACGGCGGCCGCGGCCCTCGCGGCGGGGCTCGCCTCCGGCGAGGCGTCCTTCTTCGCGGGCTGGGCGCTCGTGTTCACGGCGCTGGGCGCGCTCTCGCGCGGCGCCTCCCTCGTGCGCAACGCGCGGCTTCGCCCCGTGAGCACGCTGCAGACCGCCATCGGCGTGCGCCATCCGCGGATCCGCCAGATCACGCAGGGCTTCACCGCGGGCTCGTTCAACACCCACGAGTTCTTCCACGGGCAGGCGGCCTCGCTCGTGCGCTCGGTCAAGTGGATCTTCCTCGCGCTCGCCTTCGCCGTGCCCGCGGCGCTCCTCGCCGGGCACCTCGCCGGCGGCTCGCAGCCGCTCCTGGCCGCGGCGATCGCGATCCAGATGGCGGGCCTCATGGCCGAGCGGTGGTTCTTCTTCGCCGAGGCAAACCACCCGCAGAACCTCTACTACCAGGCCGTGGCCTAGGCCGCGGCGCCCACGGCATGAACACCGGCAAACGACAGGAGACTATGGCATGGCGCTCGTGAATCCCCATGGCGGCGGGCCGCTGCGACCGCTCGCGCTCGAGGGCGCCGCCCTCGCGGCCGAGCTTTCCCGGGCGAAGAAGCTCCCGCGGCTCACGGTGAGCTCGCGCGAGAAGGGCGATCTCATCATGCTGGGCATCGGGGGCTTCACGCCCCTCGAGGGCTTCATGACGCACGCCGACTGGGAGAGCGTGTGCGACGGCATGCGCACGACTTCCGGGCTCTTCTGGCCCATCCCGATCACGCTGTCGGCGAAGGACCCGGAGGCCGCGGCGATCGCCGTGGGCGGGGAGATCGCGCTCCTCGACCCGGACGACGGCTCCGTCCTCGCCACGATGCTCGTCACCGAGAAGTACGCGATCGACAAGGCGCACGAGTGCGCCTCGGTCTTCCGCACGGCCGACCTGGAGCATCCCGGCGTGCAGATGGTCATGGCCCAGGGCGAGGTGAACCTCGCGGGCCCGGTGAAGGTCCTCTCCGACGGCGGCTTCAAGGCGAAGTACGGCGCGCTCTTCATGACGCCGGCCGAGACGCGCGCCGAGTTCGAGCGCCTGGGCTGGTCGCGCGTCGCGGCCTTCCAGACGCGAAACCCCATGCACCGCTCGCACGAGTACCTCGCCAAGGTGGCCATCGAGGTCTGCGACGGCGTCCTCATCCATTCGCTGCTGGGAAACCTCAAGCCCGGGGACATCCCGGCCGACGTGCGCACGAAGGCGATCGGCGTGCTCACCGAGAAGTACTTCCTCGGCAAGACCGTGGTGCAGGCCGGCTACCCGCTCGACATGCGCTACGCCGGCCCGCGCGAGGCGCTGCTGCACGCGCTCTTCC
>CAZNWZ010000185.1:0-4353 GCA_964576455.1 uncultured Lysobacter sp. | reverse complement strand
AGCTCGAGCGCGTGATCCAGATCCTGTGCCGCCGGCGCAAGAACAACCCGCTGCTCGTGGGCGAGGCCGGCGTGGGCAAGACCGCGATCGCCGAGGGGCTCGCGCGGCGGGTGGTCGACGGGCAGGTCCCGGAGATCCTCGCCAAGGCCCAGGTCTATGCGCTCGACATGGGCGCGCTGCTGGCCGGGACCAAGTACCGCGGCGACTTCGAGCAGCGCCTGAAGGCGGTGCTCAAGCAGCTGGTGGACAACCCGAACGCGATCCTCTTCATCGACGAGATCCACACCCTCATCGGGGCGGGCAGCGCCTCCGGGGGCACGCTGGACGCCTCCAACCTCCTGAAGCCGGCGCTCTCCTCCGGGGCGCTCAAGTGCATCGGGGCCACGACCTACAACGAGTTCCGGGGCATCTTCGAGAAGGACCACGCGCTCTCGCGGCGCTTCCAGAAGATCGACGTGAGCGAGCCGTCCATCCAGGAGACGGTCGAGATCCTGCGCGGCCTGAAGTCGCGCTTCGAGTCGCACCACGGCGTGAAGTACACCGCCAACGCCCTCACCACGGCGGCCGAGCTGGCGGCCCGCTACATCAACGACCGGCACCTGCCCGACAAGGCGATCGACGTGATCGACGAGGCCGGCGCGCTGCAGCGCATCCTGCCCAAGTCGAAGCAGAAGAAGGTGATCGGCAAGCCCGAGATCGAGGAGATCATCGCCAAGATCGCGCGCATCCCGACGCGCAGCGTCTCCTCGGACGACCGCACGCAGCTGAAGAACCTGGACCGCGACCTGAAGGCCACCGTCTTCGGGCAGGACGCCGCGATCGAGGCGCTGTCGGCCGCCATCAAGATGGCGCGCTCGGGACTGGGCAACCCGCAGAAGCCCATCGGCTCGTTCCTCTTCTCCGGGCCCACGGGCGTGGGCAAGACGGAGGTGGCGCGCCAGCTCGCCTTCATCATGGGCGTGGAGCTCATCCGCTTCGACATGTCGGAGTACATGGAGCGCCACGCCGTCTCGCGGCTCATCGGCGCGCCCCCGGGATACGTCGGCTTCGACCAGGGCGGGCTCCTCACCGAGGCGATCACCAAGCACCCCTACTCGGTGCTGCTCCTCGACGAGATCGAGAAGGCGCACCCGGACATCTTCAACATCCTGCTGCAGGTGATGGACCACGGCACGCTCACCGACAACAACGGCCGCAAGGCCGACTTCCGCAACGTGGTCATCGTGATGACGACCAACGCGGGCGCCGAGGGCCTGTCGAAGAACGCCATCGGCTTCTCCACCGACCGCAAGGCCGGCGACGAGATGGCCGAGATCAAGCGCCTGTTCACGCCGGAGTTCCGCAACCGCCTCGACGCGGTCATCTCGTTCGCCGCGCTCGACGAGCAGGTGATCCTGCGGGTGGTGGACAAGTTCCTCATGCAGCTCGAGGCGCAGCTCGCCGAGAAGAAGGTCGAGGCGCAGTTCACCGAGGAGCTCAAGAAGTACCTGGCGAAGAACGGCTTCGATCCCCTCATGGGGGCCCGGCCCATGGCGAGGCTCATCCAGGACACGATCCGGCGGGCCCTGGCGGACGAGCTGCTGTTCGGCCGCCTGGCCGGCGGCGGCCGCGTGACCATCGACGTGGACGCCGAGGGCAAGGTGAAGCTCGACATCGCGACGGCCGCGCCCTCGGGCGAGCCCGTCCCGGCCGCGGGTTAACCCCTACTCCCTCGGAGTAATACCCCCCCGCCCATCGGGGTGGGTTTACATGGGATTTGCCGCCGGGATACCCTCGGGTTGCGCCCAATAACCCCAGGAGGAGCAAGCCCATGATGAGTACCGCGCGGATCCTAGCGGCGGCGGCAGCTACGCTGGCGACCGGCTTCGCCGTCGCGCAGCAGCCCGCACCGCCCGCACCGACGTTCGCCCCATCCAATCTCACGCCCGCGGGCGTGCGCTCGCTGGCCGCCAACTGCGCCGCGTGCCACGGCACCAACGGCCATCCCGCCAAGGGCTCCGACCTGGCCAGCCTCGCCGGGAAGCCGCGCGGCGAGCTGCTCATGGCCATGACGCAGTTCCGGGACGGCAAGAAGCCCGCCACGGTGATGCACCAGCTCACCAAGGGCTTCACGGAGCCGGAACTGGCCGCCCTGGCCGACTACTTCGCCAACCAGAAATAGGCGCCGGAGGACATCACATGAAGATGCAGAGAAGGGATTTCCTCGTGGCGGGCGCCGCGGCGGCGGCACTGGCCGGCCTCTCGGGCTGCGCGGGCATGCCCGGCGGCAGCAAGGCGCGCGTGGTGGTCGTGGGCGGCGGCTACGGCGGCGCCACGGCGGCCAAGTACATCCGGCTCCTCGACCCCTCGATCGAGGTGGTGCTGGTCGAGCCCAACGAGGCGTTCGTCTCGTGCCCGATCTCCAACCTCGTCCTGGGCGGCTTCAAGACGATCGCCGACATCACCACGCCCTACACCGGGCTCGCGTCGAACCACGGCATCCGCATCGTGCGCGACATGGCCACCGCCATCGACGCGGACAAGAAGCAGGTGCGGCTCGCCAGGGGCGAGGCGCTCTCCTACGACCGCGTGATCGTCTCGCCCGGCATCGACTTCATCGCCGGCGCCATCCCGGCGCTCGCCAGCGCCGAGGCGCAGGCCCGCGTGCCGCACGCGTGGAAGGCCGGCCCGCAGACCCTGGCGCTTCGCAAGCAGCTCGAGGAGATGCCCGACGGCGGCGTCTACGTGCTCTCGATTCCCGAGGCGCCCTATCGCTGCCCGCCCGGCCCCTACGAGCGGGCCTGCCAGGTCGCGGCCTACTTCAAGGCGAAGAAGCCCAAGTCCAAGGTCCTCGTCCTGGACGCCAACGCCGACGTCACCTCGAAAGGTCCGCTCTTCAAGAAGGCCTGGGCCGACCTCTACAAGGGCATCCTCGAGTACCGCGGCGGCAGCAAGGCGGTGGACGTGGACCTGCGCGCCGGCGCCGTGAAGCTGGAGGTCGAGGACGTGAAGGGCGCCGTGCTCAACGTGATCCCGCCGATGAAGGCCGGTGCGATCGCCGACCCCTTCATCACGGCCAACAAGCGCTGGTGCGGGGTCGACTGGCTCACCTTCGAGTCGCAGGCCGCCAAGGGGGTGCACATCCTGGGCGATTCCACGCTCAGCGCGCCGCTCATGCCCAAGTCGGGCCACATGGCCAACGCGCAGGGCAAGGCGTGCGCGGCGGCCGTGGTGGCGCTCCTCAACGGCGAGGCGCCGAACCCGGCGCCCGTGCTCACCAACACCTGCTACAGCTTCGTCTCGGGAACGGAAGTCGTGCACGTGGCCTCGGTCCACAAGTACGACACGAAGGACCGCACCTTCAAGACGGTGCCGGGCGCCGGTGGCGTTTCCGCGGCCCGCAACGAGCTCGAGGCGGGCTACGCGATGAACTGGGCGCGCAACATCTGGGCCGACACGCTCGCCTGATCCGCGTTGCCGGCTGCGCCGGGAAGACGGGCCGCCCTCGGGCGGCCCGTCGCCTTTCGGGGCAACGCCGCGCTCACGGGGCCGAGGCGAGGAACTCCGCCAGGGCCTTGATCTCGAGCTCGGTGAGCTTCGAGGCGATCGCGTGCATCACCGCGTTGTCGTTGGTGCGGCTGCGCTTGTTGAACTCCTTGAGCTGCCCTTCGAGGTAGGGCGCCTGCTGGCCCGCCAGGCGCGGCAGCGTCTGCGTGCCGTGGGCCGCGGGCCCGTGGCAACCGGCGCAGGCGGCGACCCCGGAGTACGGGTTTCCCCTGGCATACAGGTAGCGCCCCACGGCGCCCAGCTCGGCGTCGGCGGGCGGGTGCGGGTCCGCCTTCTGGGCCGCGAAGAACGCGCCGAGGTCGGCCATCTCCGCATCCGTGAGGCCCGCGACCATGGTGTTCATCGTCGTGCCCTTGCGGCTGCCCGTCTGGAAGTCCTTGAGCTGCTTGGCGAGGTAGGTGGCGTTCTGCGTGGCGAGCCGCGGGAAGACCTCGCTCGAGCTCTCTCCGCTCATGCCGTGGCAGAGGAAGCAGCGGCCGGAGACGATCTGGCGGGCCCGCTCGAGGTCGGCGGCGGGCGCCTCGCCGGCCAGGGCGAGCAGGGCGGCGAAGGCGGCGAGGAATGCGGTGCGGTTCGGGCTCATTGGGGGCTCGCGGTTGTCCAGGGAAAATTGTAGCAACGGGCGCGGGCGCGGAATACGGGGGCGGCGACGCCTGTTGACCGGGTAAACTCCGGGATGCGAGCCGACCCGAACCATGAACGCACACCGATTCCCGGCGCGAGGCCGGCCCCGGACACCATCGCGATGAAGCGCCGGCGCATCCTGGTCCTCTTCCCGGACGAGTGGGACCGCTCGATGGCCGCGCG
>CAZNWZ010000184.1:0-4358 GCA_964576455.1 uncultured Lysobacter sp. | reverse complement strand
ACCTTCGACGGGCTGGCGCTCGCCTACGCGATCGCGCGCCACCTCGCCGAGCGCGTGCGCTGCTACGCGCTCTTCGCCACGCACTACTTCGAGCTCACGCAGCTCGCGGCGGAACTTCCCAACATCGCCAATGTCCATCTCGACGCCGTCGAGCACAAGGACCGGATCGTCTTCCTCCACCGCCTCGAGCCCGGCCCCGCCGACAAGTCCTACGGCATCCACGTGGCGCACCTCGCGGGGATCCCGAAGGAGGTGGTGCGCGCGGCGAGGAAGCACCTCGCGGAGCTGGAGTCGCACCTTCGCGCCGCCGGCCCGCAGGCCGACCTCTTCGCCGCGCCGGATGCCGCGCCGGCGCCGGAGCCGCACCCGGTGCTCGAGGAGCTCGCCGACCTCGACCCGGACGCCCTCACGCCGAAGGAAGCGCTGGACGCCCTCTACCGACTCAAGAGACGCCTTGACACCTAGCTCCGCCGCGAAAGCGCTCCTCCTCTCGATCGCCCTGGCGGGGTGCGCCGCGAAGGCGCCGCACCCCGATTCGTTTTCCTTCGCCCTCGTCGGCGACGCCCCCTACAACGCGCGCGAGGAAACGGAGTTCGACGCGATGATCGCGGCGCTGGGCGTGGAGCCGCTCGCCTTCGTGATCCACGTGGGCGACTTCAAGGCCGGCGGCAACTCCCCGTGCACCGATGCGCTCTACGCCGACCGGAAGAGGCGCCTCGACGCCTCGCGGCACGCGCTCGTGCTCACGCCCGGCGACAACGACTGGACGGATTGCCGCCGCGAATCCAACGGCAAGGGCGATCCGCTCGAGCGCCTGGCGAGGCTGCGCAAGGTCTTCTTCGCCGACGGCTGGTCGCTCGGGCGCGAGAGACTGCCGCTCGCGCGCCAGGAAGCCTGCGCGGAGCGCCAGGGCGTGTCCTGCCGCTGCCCGGGCCTGCCGGAGAACCGCCTCTGGACCCGCGGCGGCGTCGTGTTCGCCACCGTGCACGTCGTGGGCGGCAACGACAACCGGGGCTTCGACGCCGCGAACGACGCCGAGCAGGCCTGCCGTGCCGCGGCCAACCGCGCCTGGATCGAGGGCGCCCTTCGCCTGGCGGAGACCACGCGCAGCCGCGGCGTGGTCGTCGCGGCGCAGGCCAACCCCTGGGAGTCGAGTCGCGACCGCGTCTACGACGGCCTGCTCGCGCAGCTGGCCGCGGGCGCGCGCCGGCTCGGCAGGCCGCTCCTCTTCGTCCACGGCCACACGCACACCTACCGCTTCGACCAGCCGTTTCGCGATGGCCAGGACAAGACCGTGGACAACGCCTGGCGGCTCGAGTCCTACGGAAGCCCGGTGGTGGGCTGGGTGCGGGTGACCGTCGACCCGAACGACGAGCGCCTGTTCCGCGTCGAGCCGCGGCCGCCGGCGCAGCCCGGGGGCTAGCCCGCCTCGCCCTCCGGGGCGTGCTCGCCGTGCGCATGGCCGTGGCGGAGCTCCTCGGCCGATGCGGGCCGCACCTCGCGCACCGTGCACTTGAACCAGATGCGCTCGCCGGCGAGCGGGTGGTTCCCGTCCACCACGACCTTGTCGTCGGCGATGCCGGTCACGGTGTACACGCGCAGCTCCTGCGAGGGCGCGTCGCCCGGCACGCCCTCGAAGCGCATGCCCTCCTGGAGCACCTCGGGAAACGCCTCGCGCGGCTCGACGCGCAGCAGCTGCGGATCGTAGTCGCCGAAGGCGTCCTCGGGATCGAGCGACAGGGCCATCTCGTGGCCCGGCCCGTGGCCCTCGAGCGCGGCCTCCACCTTGGGGAAGAGGCCGCCGTAGCCGCCGTGCAGGTAGGCCACGGTGGCGCCCTCCTCGTCGAGGGGCTCGCCGTCGGCATCGCGGATCTCGTAGGCGATCGTGACGACGGTCCCGGCTTCAATCCGCGGCGCGGCCATTGAGCGACTTCACCTTCTTGAGCACCTCGTCGGCGTGGTCCTTGGGGCTCACGTCGCGCAGGATGTGGCGCAGGATGCCCTTCTTGTCGATGATGAACGTCGAGCGCGAGAGGGTCTCGCGCTGCTTGCCGTCCACCACCTTCTTCTCGAGCACGTCGTACTTGCGGCTCACGACCGCGTCGGTGTCGGAGAGCAGCTGGACCGACAGCCCCTGCTCGTCGCGGAACGCGGCGTGCGAGAGCACGTCGTCGCGCGAGATGCCGAAGACCACGGTGTCGAGCTTCGCGAACTCCTGCTCGCGGTCGCTGAAGTCGATCGACTGGATGGTGCAGCCGGGCGAGCCGTCGCGGGGGTAGAAGTAGAGGACGACGTTCTTCTTCCCGCGGTAGCTGGAGAGATGCATGATCTCCATGCTCGCGTCCGGGAGCGAAAACGACGGGGCGGGGTGTCCAACCTGTAACATGGGCGTCCTCGAGACTCGAATCGATTCTAGCGGATTTTCATGGCGCGCAAGGACGGGCCCGCGGGAGGGCGGGGCGGCACGGCGTCCGGGGCCTTCCCCGGCCCGATGGGCGCCGCCCGCTTCCTGCGCCGCCACTGGCAGAAGCGGCCGCTGCTCGTGCGCGGCGCGTTCCCGGGCTTCCGGGACCCGCTCACGATCGCGCAGGTGCTCGCGCTCGCCGCCTCGCCCGACGCCGAATCCCGGGTCGTGCGCCGCGCCGGCCGCCACTGGTCGCTCGCGCACGGGCCGTTCACGAAGGCCGAGCTCGCTCGCCGCCCGCGACGCGACTGGACGGTGCTGGTGCAGGACACCAACCACTTCAGCGCGGCGGCCGACCGCCTGCTGGAGCGCTTCTCGTTCGTCCCCCGCGCGCGCGTCGACGACCTGATGGTGAGCTACGCGGTCCCGGGCGGGACGGTGGGGCCGCACGTCGATTCCTACGACGTCTTCCTCATCCAGGGAACGGGGCGGCGCCGGTGGCAGGTCTCGCGCCAGACCGACCTCGCCTTCGTCCCCGGCCTGGACCTGAAGATCCTCGCGCGCTTCGAGCCGGAGGAGGAGTGGGTGCTCGGGCCGGGCGACATGCTCTACCTCCCGCCGGAGGTGGCGCACTACGGCGTCGCCGAGACCGAATGCCTCACCTGGTCGGTGGGCTTTCGCGCCCCCTCGGACCAGGAGCTCGCGGCCGGCTTCCTCGACTACCTGGGCGAGCGCCTCGACCTCGCCGGCCGCTACGGCGACGCGGGGCTCGCGCCCGCGCGCCAGCCGGGGCGCATCCCGCCCGGGCTGCTCGCGCACGTCGCGAAGACGCTCGGGCGCGTGCGCTGGAGCCGCGCCGACGCGCTCGACTTCGCCGGCCGCTTCCTCTCCGAGCCCAAGGCCCACGTGTACTTCGCGCCGCCGGCCCGGCCCCTGCCGCGGGCGCGGTTCGCGGCCGCGGCGGGCCGCCGGGGCATCGCCCTGGACCGGCGGGTGCGCCTGCTGCACGCCGGCGGGAGGTTCTTCCTGAACGGCGAAACCGTCGCCGCGCCGCCGGCTTGCGCCCCGTGGTTGCGCAAGCTCGCCGACTCGCGCAGTCTTTCGGCCGTGGCGGACGCGCCGGACGCCTTCCTGGACCTGGCGCACGAATGGCACGCGCGCGGGTTCCTCCACCTGGGCGCAGGAGACGACGACCGATGAGCCTCATCGACAAGCAGGAACCGAATCCCACCTACCGGCCGATCGAGGGCATGGCGGAGTCGCGCGCGGCGATCGACGAGGTGATCGGCGCCGTCCGGAAGTCGCTGTGCATCTTCGACTACAACCTCGAGCACCGGGGCTTCGGCGACCCGGCCCGCATCGAGCGGATGCGCCACTTCCTCCTGGCCGGGCGCGCGCACCGGCTGCGCATCGCGCTGCACGAGCCGGAGGTCCTCGAGCGCCACGAGCCGCGGCTGATCCTTCTCCTGCGCCAGTTTCCGGGCTCGATCGCCATTCACCGCACCGTGGGCCAGGCCCGCAACGCGACCGATCCCTTCGTCCTGGCCGACGACCACAGCGTCTGGCACCAGCTCCACCACGACCAGCCCCGCGCCATTGTTGCACTGCACTCCCCGCCGGACGCCGCCCCCCTGCGGGACCGGTTCGAGGAGATCTGGCTGCTGTCCGAGCCCGCCGTGGGCTCCTCGACGCTCGGCCTTTGAAGTTGAAGGGTTTTTCCCGCCGCCGGCCTTCCCCAGGCCAGCGGCCGATGGTATGATTCTCCGTTGCCTCGGCAGCCCGGCGGTGCGTTCGTGCAGTGCAGCATCCACCGGCGACCGGGGCACGCGAATCTCCTCCATCACCCGACTCCAAGGATTTTTCAAAAAATGAAGATCTCCTATCTCCTCGCCACCCTCCTGGCTGCCGGCGTCGTCGCCTGCGGCAAGACCGAAGCCCCCGCCCCGGCGCCCGC
>CAZNWZ010000183.1:0-4365 GCA_964576455.1 uncultured Lysobacter sp. | reverse complement strand
CGCGGCTCCACGGGCTTCACCACGTAGTCGTCGGCGCCCATCTCGAGCCCGAGCACCTGGTCGATGTCCTCGCCCTTGGCGGTGAGCATGAGCACCGGCGTGCGGTCCGTGCGGCGCAGCTCGCGGCAGATGGCGAGGCCGTCCTTGCCCGGGAGCATGAGGTCCAGGATCACGAGGTCGGGGCGCAGGCGCTCGATGCGCGCGGCCACCGATAGCCCGTTGCCCTCCACGTGCACCTCCACCTGGTGCTTCTCCAGGTAGTCGCGGATGGAGGCCGCGAGGCGGGCGTTGTCCTCGACCAGCAGCACCTTGGGGCGCAGGCCGGCGGCGGGGGCGGTCGGGGCGGTTCGGGCTTGCATGGCGGCGAGCATGGGCGTCCCGGGACGAAGGGGGAAGCATACTCTAGCCCGGCGGCGCCGCCGCCCCGTGACGCCACCTTGGCGAACCTTGTGGTTTGTTACCGCGGCCGCCCGGGAAAGATGCGACCCCTTAATGGAGCGTTAAGGCCGCGGGCCCACCATCCGGCCGTCACCCACGAACCGGAGACCCGCACATGCGCCACCTTCTCTACTCGCTCGCCCTCGCCGCCATCGCGCTGCCCGCCGCCGCCGAGGCGCCCAAGGTCCTCCTCGACGCCTACGCCGCCGAAGCCCGCACCGAGAACCCCGCCTTTGCCGGGGCCAGCGCGGAGCGCGGCCGCGCTTTCTTCACGAAGGTCCAGGGCAAGGACTGGAGCTGCGCGTCCTGCCACACCTCGGTCCCCTCGGCCGGCGGCAAGCACGCGGTCACCGGCAAGGCCATCTCGCCGCTTGCGCCCGCCGCCAATCCCGAGCGCTTCGCGAACGCCTACAAGGCGGAGAAGTGGTTCCGCCGCAACTGCAACGACGTGCTCGGCCGCGAGTGCACCGCCCAGGAGAAGGGCGACGTGCTGGCGTGGCTCCTCGCCGTCCGCTAGGAGGCGCCATGAACCCGCTCCGGAACGCCTTCCGTCTGGCCGCGATCTACGCGATCGCCGCCGCGACCACCGCGCACGCGTTTTCCGCCCACGCGGGCGACCACGCCCACCGCCTCGACAACGCCGCCTACCGGCAGGAATGCGGCTCCTGCCACGTGCCCTTCCCGCCGCGGCTGCTCTCGGCCCCCTCCTGGCAGGCGGTGATGGGCAGCCTCGACATCCACTTCGGCGACGACGCCTCGCTGGAGCCCGCCGCGCAGCGCGAGATCGCCGCCTGGCTCGAGGCCAACGCCGGCCGGCGTGACACCACGGCGGCGGGAAAGCCCCTGCTGCGCATCTCGTCCACGCAATGGTTCCGCAAGGAGCACCGGCGCGAGATCGCCGCGGAAAAGACCCGGCATCCGGACGTGAAGACCTTCGCCAACTGCGGCGCCTGCCACGCCGGCGCCGAACGCGGCGACTACTCGGAGCGCGACATCCGCGTGCCGGGCGGGAGGTCGCGATGAATGCCGTCACCGCTTCGCCGGTGGCGCGCGACGCCGCTCCCGCGACCGTGAAGGTCTGGGACCTCCTGGTCCGCGTCTTCCATTGGTCGTTCGCCGCCTGCTTCGCCGGCGCGTGGCTCACCGCCGAGAGCGAGCGCTGGCGCGACGTGCACGTTTTTCTCGGCTACACGATCCTGGGGTTGGTCACCTTCCGGCTCCTCTGGGGCCTGGTGGGCCCGCGGCACGCGCGCTTCTCGAGCTTCGTGCGCGGTCCGGCCGCCATCGCCCGCTACCTGCGCTCGCTCCTGTCCGGACGTCCCGAGAACCACCTGGGCCACAACCCGGCCGGCGCCGTGGCGATCGTGCTCCTGCTCGCCTCCGCGCTCGCCGTGATCGCCTCGGGCTGGGCGGTGTACGAGGACTTCGGCGGGCACTGGCTCGAGGAGACCCACGAGTTCCTCGCCGGCGCGATGCTCGCCGTGGTGGGCATCCACCTGGCCGGCGTGGCGGTGGCGAGCTGGCTGCACCGGGAGAACCTCGTCGCCGCGATGCTGACCGGGCGCAAGAAGTCGCCGGACCGGCAGCCGTAGACTCGCCCTGGAAAGGGAGGGACGGCATGAGGGTTCTGGTCGTCGAGGACGACGCGCTGCTGGGCGACGCGATCCAGGCGGGCCTGCGCCAGCAGGGCTTCGTCGCCGACTGGGTGCGCGACGGCGTCGCGGCCGACCTCGCGCTCGAGGGCGGCGCCCACGACGCGGTGGTGCTCGACATCGGCCTGCCGCGCCGCACGGGGCTGGAGGTCCTGGCGCGGCTTCGCGCACGCCGGAGCAAGGTGCCCGTCCTCATCCTCACCGCGCGCGATACCGTCGAGGACCGCATCGCGGGGCTCGACGCCGGGGCGGACGACTACCTCGTGAAGCCCTTCGACATGGGCGAGCTCGCCGCGCGCCTGCGGGCCCTCACGCGCCGCGCGGGCGGCAGCGCCTCCGCGACGATCGTGGTGGGCGCACTCTCGCTCGACCCCGCCTCGCGCGAGGTGACCTGGCGAGGCGAGCCGCGCGCGCTCTCGCGCAAGGAGTTCGCGCTGCTGCACGCCTTCATGCTGGCGCCGGGCAAGGTGCTCACGCGCGCCGAGCTCGAGGAGAAGCTCTACGGCTGGGGCGAGGAGATCGAGTCCAACGCCCTCGAGGTGCACCTGCACCACCTGCGCCGCAAGCTCGCCCCCGGTGTCGTGCAGACGCTGCGCGGGGTGGGCTACGTCATGCCGAGGGAGCCGGCGTGAGCGCCTGGCGCGGCGGCGTGCGCGCGCGGCTCCTCGCGATCCTGCTCTCGGGGCTCGCGGTCATCTGGATCGCCGCCGCCGTGGCGACGGTCGTCGAGGCCGACCACGAGATCGAGGAGGTCTTCGACGCCAGCCTCGCGCAGAAGGCGGCGCTGCTCGCGCTGCGCGTGGGCGAGGAGCTCGACGAGATCGACATGGAGCACGCGCCGCCGCTGCACCGGTACGCCAAGCCCGTCTCGTTCCAGGTGTGGAAGAAGGGCCGGCGGCTGATGCTGCACTCGGCGGACGCCCCCGACTCGCCCTTCTCGGCGCGCGACCGGGGCTTCTCGACCGTCACGATCGACGGACGCGACTGGCGCGTGTTCAGCCTCTGGGACGCGAAGGGCGAGTACCTGGTCCAGGTTCGCGAGGCGGCGCGTGACCGACGCAAGATCCTCCTGGACATTGGCAAGGCGCTCGCCTGGCCGCTCGCGGTGGCGCTGCCCGTCCTCGCCCTGCTCGTGTGGGTCTCGGTCGGCCGCGCCTTCCGGCCGCTGGCGCGCGTGAGCGAGGAGATCGAACGCCGCGACCCGCGCCACCTCGCGCCCGTCGGCGGGGAAGTGCCGCCGGAGATCGCGCCGCTGGTCGCGCGGCTCAACGCGCTGCTCGCGCGCGTGCAGTCCTCCCTGGACGGCGAGCGCCGCTTCACGAGCGATGCCGCGCACGAGCTGCGCACGCCGCTCGCGGCCGTGCGCGCCCAGCTGCAGGTGGCGCAGGGCGCCGGGGACGCGCCCGGGCGCGACCGCGCCCTGTCGCAGGCGATGGTCGCGGCCGACCGGGCGACCCGGGTCGTCGAGCAGCTCCTCACCCTCGCGCGCCTGGAGCACCACGCATGGCGCGAGGCCGCCCGGCCCTTCGACCTGCGCGGGGTGGCCGCCCAGGCCCTCGCGGAGCGCGCCGGGCGTGCCCGGACGGCCGGCGTCGAGCTCGCGCTCGAGGGGCTGGAGGCCGCCGAGGTGGTCGGGCAGTCGGGACTGGCCGACATCGCGCTCGGCAATCTCCTCGACAACGCGATCGGCCATTCGCCGCCCGGAACCACGGTGAGCGTCGTCCTCGGGCGGGAGGGCCGCCACGTCGCCGCCCGCGTCCGCGACCAGGGCCCCGGCATCGCGCCCGCACGACGCGAGGAGGCCCTCGGCCGCTTCACGCGCCTCGACGACGAGTCGCGGGAAGGCAGCGGGCTAGGCCTGTCGATCGTGGCCCGCATCGCCGACCTGCACGGCTCTTCCCTCGCCCTGGGCGACGCTCCCGGCAGCCGCGGGCTCGAGGCGACCCTGCGCTTTCCCGCCGCCTGATCTTCCGGTGTCGATCTCCCGGTGTCAGGCACCGTGTCGGGCACCCAAGGTGTGAGAAAATGTCGGCCCGCCGCACGAAGCCGCCCGCCCGAAGCGCCCCTCCCCGATGACGATCGCCCACGAAGTCGAACGCCGCCGCACCTTCGCGATCATCTCGCACCCCGACGCCGGCAAGACCACCCTCACCGAGAAGCTGCTGCTCTTCGCGGGCGCGATCCAGATCGCCGGCAGCGTGAAGGCCCGCAAGGCCTCGCGCCACGCCACCAGCGACTGGATGGAGATCGAGAAGCAGCGCGGCATCTCGGTGGC
>CAZNWZ010000182.1:0-4381 GCA_964576455.1 uncultured Lysobacter sp. | reverse complement strand
TATCCGGGGCGCACGCCGCACATCCACTTCACGGTGCGCGACGGCCGCCGCCGCGTGCTCACCTCCCAGGCGTTCTTCGAGGGCGAGCGCGGCAACGAGCGCGACTTCCTCTACCGCAGCCTGGGGCCCGGGGCGAGGCTCGTCACGATGCGACTGGAGGACGCGGGCAAGGGCCTTCGCGGCGCGCTCGACGTGGTGCTAGGCGGCTGACTCGCGGGACTTGCGCAGGTCCAGCGTGAGGGGGAAGCGGGGGTTCGGCGCCTCCTCCGGCAGGACCATCGGCCCGGCCGTGTGGCCCATCGCCTGGAAGCGCGCCACGCGCCGCGCCTCGGCTTCCAGCGCGTTCACGGGGAAGGTGGCGTAGTTGCGACCGCCCGGGTGCGCCACGTGGTAGGTGCACCCGCCGATGGAGCGGCCGTTCCACAGGTCCACGACGTCGAAGACGAGGGGCGCCTGCGGCGCGATCGTGGGGTGCAGCGCCGAGGGGGGGGCCCAGGCCTTGAAGCGCACGCCGGCCACGTATTCGCCCGGGCGGCCCGTGGCGGCGAGCGGCACGCGCCGGCCGTTGCAGGCGATCGCGTAGCGCGTGGCGTTCAGGTGCGAGGCGCGCACCTGCAGGCGCTCGACCGAGGAATCGACGTAGCGGGAGGTCGCGCTCTGCACGACCTCCTCGCCCAGCACGTGCCAGGGCTCGATGGCCTGGCGGATCTCGAGCTCGATGCCCTCGTAGGCGACCGTTCCGAAGCGCGGGAAGCGGAACTCGAGGAAGGGCGCGAACCACTCGAGCCGGAAGTCGTAGCCGGCGCCCTGCAGGTCCTCGACGACGTGGCGCAGGTCCTGGGCCACGAAGTGCGGCAGCATGAACGCGTCGTGCAGCCGCGTTCCCCAGTCCACGAGGCGCCCGCGCAGCGGCGCCTTCCAGAACCTCGCCACCAGGGCGCGCAGCAGCAGCATCTGCGCGAGGCTCATGCGCGCGTGCGGGGGCATCTCGAAGGCGCGGAACTCGAGCAGGCCCAGGCGGCCGGTCGCCGAGCCGGGGGCGTAGAGCTTGTCGATGGAGAACTCGGCGCGGTGCGTGTTGCCCGTGAGGTCCACGAGGAAGTTGCGCAGGATCCGGTCGACCAGCCAGGGCTTCTCGCTGGTCTCCCCGGGCGGCAGCACGGCCTCCATCTGCTCGAACGCGATGCCGAGCTCGTAGAGGGCGTCGTCGCGCGCCTCGTCCACGCGCGGGCTCTGGCTCGTGGGGCCGATGAAGAGCCCCGAGAAGAGGTAGGAGAGGGCGGGGTGGACCTGCCAGTAGGTGATGAGCGAGCGCAGGAGGTCCGGGCGCCTCAGCAGCGGGCTGTCGGCCGCCGTGGGGCCCCCGATCGTCACGTGGTTGCCGCCCCCGGTGCCGGTATGCCGGCCGTCGAGCATGAACTTCTCGGTGCCCAGGCGAGCGAGCCTCGCCTCCTCGTAGAGGACGGTGACGTGGTGCGCGAGCTCGTCCCAGCCCGCGGCCGGGTGGATGTTGACCTCGATCACGCCCGGGTCGGGCGTGATGGCGAAGCGCGCGATGCGCGGGTCGTCGGGCGGCGGGTAGCCCTCCAGGCGCACGGGCCGGGAGAGCGCGCGCGAGGTCGCCTCGATCGCGCTCACGAGCGACACGAAATCCTCCGCGTGGGAGACGGGCGGCAGGAAGACGTGCAGGCGGCCCCGCCTCGCCTCGACGCACAGGGCGGTGCGCACCACCTCGCGGCCGGCGGACCGCTGGGAAGGCGCGGCGCTCCGGGCGGCGCGCGCCGGCTTGCGCTTGCCGAGCGGGCCGCGCCGCTCGAACGGGTCGGCCGCGATCACGGGCTCCTCGTCCTCGGGGAGGACCGCGGGCAGCGAGGCGAGCGGCAGCCGGTATCCCATCGGGGAGTCGCCCTCGACGAGGAAGACGTGGCCGCGGCGCAGGGGCCAGGCGGAGCTCGCCCATTTCGTGGCGGTCGAGGGCCTGGCCCGGGCCTGTGCCTTGAGCGGGATGACATAGCCCGCCGGCAGCCCGATCCCGCGGAGCCTCGCGGCGAGCCCGGCACGCGCGCTGCCGTCGGCAAGGTCCTCGGCGAGCGGATCCAGGCCCGCGGGCAGGTTGGATTCGTCGCGCAGGATCCGCCACGGGTCCTCGTAGGCGGGGCGCACGAACTCGGCGGCCAGTCCCAGCGCGGAGGCGAGCTCGGCGGCGAAGCGGCGCGCGTCCTCGTGGCTGGCCTCGGGCTCGCCGGCCCCGCCCGGCAGGAGCGCCTCGCTCTCCCAGAGGGGGGTGCCGTCGCGCCGCCAGAAGCAGGAGAGCGCCCAGCGCGGAAGCGGCTCGCCCGGGTACCACTTGCCCTGGCCGAAGTGGGGCACGCCGCCGGGCGCGAAACGGCGCCGCAGCCGGTGCAGGAGGTCGGTCGCGAGCTCGAGCTTGCGCGGCGAGTGGGCGGTGAAGTTCCACTCCGCGCCGTCCATGTCGTCCACCGAGACGAAGGTGGGCTCCCCGCCCATCGTGAGGCGGACGTCGCCGTCGGCGAGCTCGCGGTCGACGGCGCGCCCCAGCGCCTCGATGGCGGCCCACTGCGCCTCGTCGAAGGGGCGGGTGACGCGCGGGTCCTCGTGCAGGCGCGTCACCTTCATCTCGAACTCGAGGGTGGACTCGCACACGTCGGTGTAGCCGGTCACCGGGGCGGCGCTCGAGGGCAGGGCCGTGCAGGCGAGCGGGATGTGGCCCTCGCCGGCGAGGAGCCCCGAGGTGGGATCGAGCCCCACCCAGCCGGCGCCGGGGACGTAGGCCTCGCACCACGCGTGCAGGTCGGTGAAGTCCCGGTCCGTGCCGGCCGGCCCGTCCAAGGGCTTCTGGTCCGCGACGAGCTGGATGAGGTAGCCCGAGGCGAAGCGCGCGGCCAGCCCGAAACGGCGCAGGACCTGCACCAGGAGCCAGGCCGAGTCGCGGCACGAGCCCTCCGCCCGTTCCAGCGTCTGCTCCGGCGTCTGGATTCCGGGCTCCATGCGGATCAGGTACTTCACGTCGTGCTGCAGGTCGCGGTTCACGGCGACCAGGAAGTCGATCGTGGTGATCGGGGCCCCGAGGTGGCGCGCCCGGGCGCGGTCGATCCATCCGGAAAGCCGCGGCGTGAGGGCCTCGACCTCCAGGTAGGGCGCCAGCTCGCGCGCGTTCTCGGGCGTGTAGGCGAAGGGGAAGCGCTCCGCGGACTTGTCCACGAAGAAGTCGAACGGGTTCACCACCGTCATGTCGGCCACGAGGTCGACGGTGATCTCGAGCGAGCGGGCGGGCTCCGGGAAGACGAGGCGCGCGAGCCAGTTGCCGTACGGGTCCTGCTGCCAGTTGAGGAAGTGCTTCGCGGGCGCGACCTTGAGCGAGTAGCTCTCCACGGGCGTGCGGCAGTGCGCCGCCGGGCGCAGGCGCACCTCGTGCGGCGAGAGGTTCACCGCGCGGTCGAAACGGTAGGCGGTGCGGTGGTGGAGGGCGACCTTGATCGTCACGGGTGGGGAGTGAGGCGGGCGCAAGTCTCTGGAAACGCCGATGAACGCCGATGTCCCGCCGATTGCCGCCGATAATCCAGGGCGGGATCAAGAAAGGGGCATGCGTCTCGCCTCATGGAGCTGCTTCCTGTGGCGGTACCGAGCAATGATCCATCGGCGGCAATCGGCGGGACATCGGCGGAAATCGGCGTTCCACCGCCCTTCGCCCGCATCACTCGAGCCAGTCGGGATCGGGAAGCTCCCCGAACACCCGCCGCAGCCCCCCGCCCCAGCGCGAGCGGAGCATGGTGAAGTACGGGTCGCCCTCGCGGATCCTCTGCTGCAGGCCGACGCGCAGGCTGTCCCGGGGAAGCCACAGCAGGTCGATCGGCAGGCCCACGGAGATGTTGGACTTCATCGTCGAGTCGAACGAGATGAGGACGCACTTGGCGGCCTCCTTCTGCGGGGTCGAGGTGCTGACGACGCGGTCGAGGATGGGCTTGCCGTACTTCGACTCGCCGAGCTGGAAGTACGGCGTCTCGTCGGTCGCCTCGATGAAGTTGCCCTGCGCGTAGACGTGGAAGAGCCGCATCGCCTCGCCCTTCACCTGCCCGCCGACGATGAGGTTGGCGCTCGCGTCGATGTTGTTCTGCATGAGGTAGGGCCCGTCCCGCTTCTGCATCTCCCGCAGGGCGTCGCCCACGAGCGCGGCGGCGTCGTACATCGACTCGACGTTCCAGATGGTGGCGGTGCCCTCGGCCGCGTGCTGGTGGCGGTCCAGGAGGTTCACCACCCCCTGGGTGATGGCGAGGTTGCCGGAGGCGAGGACCACGATCACGCGGTCGTCCTTCCTCTCGAAGACGCGCATCTTCGCGAACGTGGAGACGTGGTCCACGCC
>CAZNWZ010000181.1:0-4390 GCA_964576455.1 uncultured Lysobacter sp. | reverse complement strand
TCGAACCTGCTCACCTTCCTCAAGGCGATCCCGCCCTACTGGAAGCCCTACCTCGAGATGTTCCAGGAGATGGTGGGCCACATGGAGAAGGACGAGGCGCTGCTCCGGGCCGCCTCGCCCGTGTTCCATGCCGACCGGATCAAGGCGCCGCTGCTCATCGCGCAGGGCGCGAAGGACCCGCGCGTGGTCAAGAGCGAGTCCGACCAGATGGTCGAGGCGATGAGGAAGCGGGGCGTGGAGGTGGAGTACATCGTGAAGGACAACGAGGGCCACGGCTTCCGCAACGAGGAGAACCGCTTCGAGTTCTACGAGGCGATGGAGCGGTTCCTCCGGAGGCACATCGGCGGCTGATCCGCGGCCGGCCGCGGACGGGAAAGCCCCGGCACGCCCGGGGCTTTTCGCTTCGGGAGGCCGCCGGCCTCAGCGCACCGACTTGAAGAGCGCGAGCGCCCGCTCGCGCTGCGCGGCGTGGTCGACGATCGGCCCCGGATAGTCGCGCCCGATGACGCAGCCCGCGGCCTCCTGCTCCGGCGGGGACATCGTCCACGGCGCGTGCACGTGGCGGTCGGGCACGCGCGCGAGCTCCGGAAGATAGCGGCGGATGAACTTCCCCTGCGGATCGAAGCGCTCCGACTGGGCGACCGGGTTGAAGATGCGGAAGTACGGCTGCGCGTCGCAGCCCGTGGAAGCCGCCCACTGCCAGCCGCCGTTGTTGGCGGCGAGGTCGAAGTCGAGGAGCGTGTCGGCGAAGTACTTCTCGCCGCGGCGCCAGTCGATGAGCAGGTCCTTCACGAGGAACGAGGCGACGATCATGCGAAGGCGGTTGTGCATCCAGCCCGTCTGGTCGATCTGCCGCATGGCCGCGTCCACGATCGGATAGCCCGTGCGCGCCTCGCGCCACGCGGCGAAGTGCCCGTCCGTGCCGGGCCAGCGGATCGCGTCGAACTCCCGCCGGAAGGCGCCGGCGGCCGCGTGCGGGTGGTGCCAGAGGATCTGGAAGTAGAAGTCCCGCCACGCGAGCTCGGAAAGCCAGGTGGCGGGCCCGTCGCCGCGGGCCTGCCACGCGGCGCGCGCGAGGCCGCGGATCGAGAGGGTGCCGAAGCGGTTGTGCACCGACAGGTAGGAGACGCCCTTCACCGCCGGGAAGTCCCGCGCCGCCGCGTAGCGGGCCATGCGCGGGGCGAAGTCCGCGAAGAGGCGCTCCGCTCCCGACATGCCCGCGGGCACGGGCGCCGACCCGGGCCGGGGCTCCTCGAAGCCCAGCGCCCCGAGCGGGGGCACCGGGTTGCCGTAGCCCGTCGGCGCGAGCTTCGCGGCGTGCTTCTCCACGGGGTAGGGCTTCAGGAAGTAGTCGTCGAGCTTCGCGAGCCAGGCGCGCTTGTAGGGCGTGAACACCGAGAAGGGCCCGCCCGTGCGCGTCAGGATCTCGTCGCGGGCGAAGACGGCCTGGTCCTTGGCCAGGTGCAGCCGCCGGCCGCCGGCCTCCAGGGCGCGGCCCACGGCCGCGTCCCGGTCGATGGCGGCCGGCTCGTAGTCCTCGTTGGCGAACACGGCGTCCGCCGAGAGCCTGGCGGCGAGCGCCGGGACCTCCTCGCGGGCCTTGCCGTGCAGGACGAGCAGGTCGCCGCCGCGGCGGCGAAGCGCCTCGCGCAGCTCCGCCAGGCTCTCCCGGATGAACGCCACGCGCCGGTCCGACCGGGAGGGCAACGGATCGAGGATCTCGCGGTCGAACACGAACGCGCAGTGGACCTGGCGCGACGACGCGAGGGCGTGGTAGAGCCCGGCGTTGTCCGTGTCGCGCAGGTCGCGGCGGAACCAGAAGAGCGAGCGGTCGTACGCGGTCACGGCGTTCCGGGGGGAGGGTCCTCGCCCCCCGTCTCGATGGCGGCGGGGGGGCGTTCGAATTAGAATATGGGGCCGGTGGCAAATGCAAACGATCAACCTCACGAGCCACTTCCTCATCGCCATGCCCGGCATGGTCGATCCGAACTTTTCCCGCAGCCTCGCCTTCATCTGCGAGCACAACGAGCGCGGTGCCCTCGGCCTGGTGGTGAACCGTCCGACGGACGTGACGCTGGGCGCGCTCTTCCGCCAGGTGGAGATCGAGCTGGGCGACGAGCCCCTCGCCTCGCAGCCGGTGTTCTTCGGCGGCCCCGTCCAGCTCGAGCACGGGTTCGTCCTGCACCGCCCGGTGGGCGAATGGCGCTCGACGCTGCCGGTGGGCGAGCTCGGGCTCACCACCTCGCGCGACATCCTGGAGGCGATGGCCCGCGGCGGCGGCCCCCGCGACCGCCTGGTCGCCCTCGGCTACGCGGGCTGGGCGCCGGGGCAGCTGGAGGACGAGATCCAGCGCAACGGCTGGCTCACGGTCGCGGCGGACCTCGACGTGATCTTCCGGGTGCCTCCGGAGGGCCGCTACGACGCCGCGCTCGGCGCGCTCGGCATCTCGACCCTCAACCTCTCCGAAGAGGCGGGGCACGCGTGAGCCCCGGCACCGCGGAGACGCCACCGCTTTCCGGGACGCTCATCGGGTTCGACTTCGGCGAAAAGCGCTTGGGCGTGGCGGTGGGCGAGACCGCCACCCGCCTCGCGCATCCCGTCGCCGTCATCGCCGAGGAGGCGACCGAGCCCCGGTTCGCCGCCATCGCGCGCCTGGTGGCCGAGTGGCACCCGGCGGGCTTCGTGGTGGGCCTGCCGCGTCACCGCGACGGCGGCGAGCACGAGGTGGCGCGCCTGGCCGGCAAGTTCGGCCGGCGCCTGCAGGCCCGCTTCGGGCTGCCCGTGGCGTACGTGGACGAGACCCTCACGTCGGCCGAGGCGGCCGCGCGCCTGCGCGAGGCCGGGGCCCGGGGCCCGGCCCGGGGCGACCTCGACACCCACGCCGCCGCGCTGATCCTGCAGAGCTATCTCGACGACCCCAACCGCACGGAACCCCTCCATGGCCGCACCCCTGCCTGAACCCGAACGCCTGCTCGAGGCGCTCGTCTCCCAGATGAAGCCCGCGACGGCGCCCGACGCGGGGCTCGTGGGCATCTACACCGGCGGCGCCTGGGTGGCCGAGCGCCTGCACCGCGCGCTCGGCGTGAAGACTCCGCTGGGGCTCCTCGCCGTGACGCTGCACCGCGACGACTTCGGGCGCATCGGCCTGCACCGCGAGGCGCGCCGCAGCCACCTGCCCTTCGAGGTCGAGGGGCGCGACATCGTGCTGGTGGACGACGTGCTGCACACGGGCCGGACGATCCGGGCCGCCCTCAACGAGCTCTGGGATTTCGGCCGGCCGCGCAGCGTTCGCCTGGCGGTGCTGGCCGACCGCGGCGGCCGCGAGCTGCCGATAGCGGCCGACTACGCCGGGGCCTTCGTCGAGATGGATCCCGGCGAGGAGCTCGTGCTCACCAACGAGGGCGGGCGGCTGCGCCTGGCCGCGGTGAGGAGGCCGGCATGAGCCCGAACCCGCAGCTCGACGCCCAGGGCCGCCTCGTGCACCTGCTCACCACCGAGGGGCTGCCGCGGGAGCTCGTCCTGCACATCCTCGACACGGCCTCGCAGTTCGTGAGCGTGAACGAGCGCGAGGTGAAGAAGGTGCCGCTGCTGCGCGGCAAGTCGATCTTCAACGTCTTCTTCGAGAACTCCACGCGCACGCGCACGACCTTCGAGATCGCGGCCAAGCGCCTGTCGGCGGACGTGATCAACCTGAACATCGGCTCCTCCTCGACCGCCAAGGGCGAGACCCTCCTCGACACCGTGTGGAACCTGCAGGCGATGGACGCCGACATGTTCGTGGTCCGCCACGCCGAGGCCGGGGCCCCGCACCTCATCGCGCGGCACGTGAAGCCCGGCGTGCACGTGGTGAACGCGGGCGACGGGCGGCACGCGCATCCCACGCAGGGGCTGCTCGACATGTACACGATCCGCCACTACAAGAAGGACTTCACGCGCCTCGTCGTGGCGATCGTGGGCGACGTCCTGCACTCGCGCGTGGCGCGCTCGCAGATCCACGCGCTCAAGACGCTGGGGGTGCCGGAGGTGCGGGTGGTGGGGCCGAAGACCCTGCTCCCCCGGGACATCGAGCGCCTCGGGGTGCGCGTCTTCCACGACGTGGCCGAGGGGCTTCGCGACTGCGACGTGGTGATCACGCTGCGCCTGCAGAACGAGCGCATGAGCGGCCCCCTGATCCCGTCCGCCGGCGAGTTCAACAAGACCTACGGCCTCACGCCGGAGAAGCTCGCGCTCGCCCGGCCCGACGCCATCGTCATGCACCCCGGCCCGATCAACCGCGGGGTGGAGATCGACTCGGGCGTGGCCGACGGGACGCACTCCGTGATCATGCCGCAGGTCACCTTCGGCATCGCCGTGCGCATGGCGGTGATGGCCATCCTCGCCGGGAACGACT
>CAZNWZ010000180.1:0-4419 GCA_964576455.1 uncultured Lysobacter sp. | reverse complement strand
CGGGGCCTCATGTACGCCATCCGCTCGGCCTTCGCGCGCGAGAAGGCGCTGTCGGGCGAGCTGGTGAGCTCCCAGGAGCGCATCCAGAAGCTCTTCCGCTCCAGCCAGAACGCCATCGTGGTGAGCCGGCTCGAGGACGGCAAGTACCTCGACGTGAACGACGCCTACCTGGCCCTCTTCGGCTTCTCGCGCGAGGAAGTCATCGGCCGCACCGCCGTCGAGCTGCAGGTGTGGGAGGACGGGCGGGAGCGCGAGCGCTTCGTCGAGCTCATGCGCGAGCGCGGCTCGGTGCGCAACTTCGAGACCCGCATGCGAAGGCGCTCCGGCGAGATCCTCGAGGTGCAGTTCACGGCGGAGGTCATGGAGAACGGCGGCGAGTCGTGCCTGCTCGTGTCCGTTGCCGACGTGACGGGGCAGCGCGAGGCCGAGCGCCGCGCCGAGTTCCTCGCCACGCGCGACGCCCTCACCGGCCTTCCCAACCGCGTGGCGGCGCTGGACCGCCTGCAGCACGGCATGGAGCGCGCGACGGCCACCGGCAAGTCCCTGGCCGTGGTCCACCTGGACATCGACCGCTTCAAGTCGGTGAACGAGGCGCTTGGCTACGCCGCGGGAGACACGCTGATCCGGCACGTGACCGCCCGGCTCGAGGCGGTCCTGGCGCCGGGCGACACGCTCGCGCGCATCGCGGGCGACGAGTTCCTGGTCATCGCCGAGTCGCTGGCCAGCCCCGCGGACGCGCCGAAGGTCGCAGGCCGGCTGGTGGCCGAGCTGCAACGGCCCTTCCTCGTCGACGGGCGGCAGCTGCACGTCTCGGCGAGCGCCGGCGTGAGCGTGGGGCCCGACTATGCGGTCGACGCGGAGCGCCTCCTGCGGCGGGCCGACACGGCGATGCACGCCGCGAAGGAGGGCGGGCGCGGCCAGTACCGGGTTTACGAACAGGCCATGGGCGAGCGCGTGCGCGACCGCCTCTTCGTGGAGACGAGCCTTCGCGAGGGCATCGCGAAGGGCCAGCTGCGCCTCGCCTACCAGCCGAAGTTCGCGCTGGGCACGGGGGAGGTGACGGGGCTCGAGGCCCTGCTGCGCTGGCGCCACCCGGAGCTCGGCGAGGTGCCGCCGGCGGTCTTCATCCCGATCGCCGAGGAGTCGAGCCTCATCCACGAGCTCGGCGCCTGGGTCCTGCGCGAGGCCTGCGGGCAGGTCGCGAGGTGGGACCGGGCCGGGCTCGCCTGCGTGCCGGTCGCGGTCAACATCTCCGCGCCCCAGTTCACGCCGGAGCTGCCGCGCCTCGTCGGCGAGGTCACGCGCGAGCACGGCATCGCCCCGAACCTCGTCGAGCTGGAAGTGACCGAGAGCCTCCTCATCAAGAGCCCGGAGACGGCCCGGCGGCTCCTGCAGCAGGTGGCCGCCCGCGGCAGCCGCGTCGTGCTGGACGACTTCGGCGTGGGCTACTCGTCCCTGGGCTACGTGAAGCAGCTCGACCTGCACGGCATCAAGATCGACCGCACCTTCATCCGCGACCTCGCCGCCAGCCGGCGCGACGCGGCGATCGTGAAGGCGATCGTGGGCCTCGCCCACGGCCTGGGACTTCGCGTCGTGGGCGAGGGCGTCGAGCAGCAGGCGCAGGCGGACCTGCTGAAGGACCTGGGCTGCGACGAGGGCCAGGGCTTCCACTTCTGCCGGCCGCTGGGCGGCGAGGAAATCGGCACGAAGTACCTCGCCCACCACGGCGCGCCCGCCGATCTGCTCGCGGGGTGAGGCCCGCGGCAGCCCGGGCGCGCCAATGCGCCGGGGTTGACCGGGGACAAGGGCACGGGAGCCCCGGGGGCTAGTCTGGAACCATCGCCGCGGCACATCCTCGCGCGCCATGGCCCTTCTCGAGATCCGCAACGTCACCCGCCGCTTCGGCAGCCTCGTGGCCGTCGACCGGGTGAGCCTCGCCATCGAGTCGGGGGAGTTCTTCACCCTCCTGGGACCCTCGGGCTGCGGCAAGACCACGCTGCTGCGCATGATCGCGGGCTTCGACGAGCCCGACGAGGGCGAGCTCTTCCTCGACGGCAAGCCCCTGGCCGGCATCGCGCCCGAGAGGCGCCCGGTTCACACCGTCTTCCAGAGCTACGCGCTCTTTCCCCACATGACGGTGGCGGGCAACATCGCCTTCCCGCTCGAGATGGCCGGGCGGCCGCGCGAGGAGATCGAGGGCCGCGTGCGCGAGACGCTGGCGCTGGTGCACCTGGAGGAAAAGGGCGAGGCGTACCCGCACGAGCTCTCCGGCGGCCAGAAGCAGCGCGTGGCGCTGGCGCGGGGCCTCGTCAACAAGCCGCGCCTGCTGCTCCTCGACGAGCCGCTGGGCGCACTGGACGCGAAGCTGCGCGTGGAGATGCAGGTCGAGCTCATCAACCTGCAGCGCGACGTGGGCGTGACCTTCGTCTTCGTGACCCATGCGCAGCAGGAAGCCCTCGCGCTCTCGCACCGCATCGCGGTGATGAGCCAGGGGCGGGTCGAGCAGCTCGACACGCCCGACCGCCTCTACACCGCCCCCGCGAGCCGCTTCGTCGCGGACTTCATCGGCAAGATCAACCTGATCGAGGCGGAGGTGGCGGGCAACGCCCACGGGCACCCGGTGCTGCGCTCCGCGATGGGCGACCTCGCCGCGGACCTGCCGCCCGACGCGAAGCCGGGCGAGCGCGGCGCGCTGGCCCTGCGCCCGGAGCTGGTGCGCGTGGCGGGGCGGCTCGAGGCCATGGAGCTGCACAACCGATTCGCGGGCCGCGTGAAGGACCTGCTCTACGAGGGCGACGTGACGCTCTACACGGTGGAGCTCGAGGGCGGGTTCGTCATCGAGGCGTTGCTTGCGAACGCCTCCCCCGGCCGGGCGCGGCTCTTCAAGGTGGGCGATGCCGTGGCCGTGGGCTGGCGGCACGATGCGGGGGTGTTCATCCGTGGATGAGCGGCGCGAGGAGCGGGAGGTCGGCGGCGCGGGCGGGTGGACGCGCTGGATCGTGACGGGCCCGCCCACAGCGTTCCTGCTCGCCTTCTTCCTCGTCCCGGCGCTCATCGTCGTGGCGGCGAGCTTCCGGGAGCCGGGCGAGTTCGGCGGGCTGGTTCCCCTGGCGGCCGGATTCGCGGCCGCTTTTTCGCTGGAGGCCTACCGCTTCCTGCTGGGAGACCTCGTCTACGCCGAGATCTTCGCCATCTCCTTCGCCGTGGCGCTCGCCACGACCCTGATCTGCATAGCGGCCGCCTACCCGCTCGCCTGGCTCATCGCGAGGAGCCCGCGCAAGCGCCGCGACCTCCTCGTGCTGCTGGTGATCCTGCCCTTCGCGAGCAACTTCCTGGTGCGCATCTACGCGTGGATCATGCTGCTGGGGCCGGCGAACCTGCTCTACACGCCCTTCGCGGTGATCGTGGGCATGGTCTACGTGCACCTGCCGTTCATGGTGCTGCCCCTCTACACCAACCTCGAGAAGCACGACCCGGCGCTTCTGGAGGCGGCGCAAGACCTGGGCGCCAACGCCTGGACGCGCTTCTGGCGCGTGACCTTCCCGCTCTCGTTGCCCGGGATCTACTCCGGATCCGCGCTCGTCTTCATCCCCGTGCTCGGCATGTTCGCGGTTCCCGAGCTCCTGGGCGGCACCGGCGACATCCTCATCGGCAACCTCATCAAGGAGCAGTTCCTCGACAACCGCGACTGGCCGCTCGGGTCCGCCCTGTCCATCGGCCTCACGATCGCGGTCCTCGCCTTCGCCGGGCTCGCGGCCGCCGGGGCGAAGCGCGGGCTCAAGGGCACGGAGGCGGTGTCGTGAAGCGCCGCTCGCAGTGGCTCCTGTGGGCCGCGTCGCTGGCGGTGTACGCGTTCCTGTACGTTCCGCTCGCGGTCGTGGTGATCTTCTCCTTCAACGACTCGACGCTCAACGCCGAATGGGTGGGGTTCACGCTCTCGTGGTACGAGAAGCTCCTTTCGGACGGGGAGATGCTGCGCGCGGCGGGCAACTCGGTCGCGATCGCGCTCCTGTCCTCGACGGCGGCCACGATGCTCGGCGCCATGGCCGGGATCGCGATGCACCGCTACCGCTTCCCCTGGCTGCCGCTGCTCGTGCTCACGCCCGTGGCGATGCCCGAGATCCTCCTGGGCGTGTCCCTGCTGCTCTTCTTCCGGCAGGTGCTGGACCTCACGCTCGGCTTCTTCTCGATCCTCGTGGCCCACATCACCTTCTCCATCGGCTTCGTGGCGGTCATCGTGCGCGCGCGGCTCGCGGGCATGGACGAGGGCATCTTCGAGGCGGCGCGCGACCTGGGGGCCACGCCCTGGATGACCTTCCGGCGCGTGACCTTCCCGCTCATCCTGCCGGCGCTCGTCGCGGGATTCCTCATGAGCTTCACGCTCTCCATCGACGACTTCGTGATCACCTTCTTCGTGGC
>CAZNWZ010000179.1:0-4424 GCA_964576455.1 uncultured Lysobacter sp. | reverse complement strand
AGGGCGGCGCCATCACCGGCATGCTGGTGGTGGGCCTGGGCCTGCTCTCGGTGACCGCCTTCTTCCTGCTGCTGCAGGGCTCCGCCGAGCACGGCGCGAAGATGAGCGACGTCGCCAAGCCCCTCATCGGGCTCGCGTTCGGCTCCTCGCTCATCTCCATCTTCGCGCGTCTGGGCGGCGGCATCTTCACCAAGGGCGCCGACGTGGGCGCGGACCTCGTGGGCAAGGTCGAGGCCGGCATCCCCGAGGACGACCCTCGGAATCCGGCAGTCATCGCCGACAACGTCGGCGACAACGTGGGCGACTGCGCCGGCATGGCCGCGGACCTCTTCGAGACCTACGCGGTGACGATCATCGCCACGATGGTGCTGGGCGCGCTCCTCATGCCCAGCCCCGCCGTCGTCGGCAACGCGATCACGTACCCGCTCGTGCTGGGCGCGGTCTCCATCGTCGCCTCGATCATCGGCACCTACTTCGTGAAGACCTCCCAGGGCGGCAAGATCATGAACGCGCTCTACCTGGGCCTGGGCGTGGCGGGCGTCATCTCGCTCGCGGCCTTCTGGTTCGTCACGGGGTGGATGATGAAGGACGTGGCGAGCGTCTACCCGAACGTGACGGTCAACGGCCTCTTCGGCGCCTGCGTCGTGGGGCTGGTGCTCACCGCGCTCATGGTCTACATCACCGAGTACTACACGGGGACCGAGTACGGCCCCGTGAAGCACGTCGCCGAGGCCTCGACCAAGGGCCACGCCACCAACATCATCGCGGGCATCGGCGTGTCGATGCGCTCGACGGCCTGGCCGGTCCTCTCGGTGTGCCTCGCGATCTGGGCGGCCTACTGGTTCGCGGGCCTCTACGGCATCGCGATCGCCGCGACCTCCATGCTCTCCATGGCCGGCATCATCGTGGCCCTCGACGCCTACGGCCCGATCACGGACAACGCCGGCGGCATCGCCGAGATGAGCGAGCTGCCCAAGGAAGTGCGCAACGTCACCGACCCGCTGGACGCCGTGGGCAACACGACCAAGGCCGTGACCAAGGGCTACGCCATCGGCTCGGCCGGCCTCGCCGCGCTCGTGCTCTTCGCCGACTACACGCACAAGCTCGAGGAGATGGGCCGGCACATCACGTTCGACCTCTCCAGCCCCGCGGTCATCATCGGGCTCTTCGCCGGCGGCCTCATCCCCTACCTCTTCGGCGCCATGGCGATGGAGGCGGTGGGCCGCTGCGCGGGCTCCGTGGTGGAGGAGGTGCGCCGCCAGTTCCGCGAGATCAAGGGGATCATGGAAGGCACGGCCAAGCCCGACTACTCCAAGGCCGTGGACATGCTCACGCGCGGCGCCATCAAGGAGATGATGATCCCGTCGCTGCTGCCCGTGCTCTCGCCCGTGGCGGTGGCCCTCATCGTCGGATTCCTCATGGGCAAGGACGCGGGCGTGCAGGCGCTGGGCGGCATGCTGATGGGCACGATCGTGACGGGCCTCTTCGTCGCGATCTCCATGTGCACGGGCGGCGGCGCGTGGGACAACGCCAAGAAGTACATCGAGGACGGCCACCACGGCGGCAAGGGCTCGGACGCCCACAAGGCCGCGGTGACGGGAGACACGGTGGGCGACCCCTACAAGGACACCGCGGGCCCCGCCGTGAACCCGCTCATCAAGATCATCAACATCGTGGCGCTGCTCATCGTGCCGCTGCTCTGACCGGCTCCCGCCGGACGCGAAGGGCCGCCCCCGGGCGGCCCTTTCCTTTTCGGTAGACTCTCGACCAGAACACGAACGACAAGGAAAACCCATGGCACTGACCTTCTACCACGGCCACGGCTCGCCCTATTCGTGGCGCGTGTGGCTCGCCCTCGAGCACCTCGGCCTGCCGTACGAGCTGAAGGTCCTCTCGTTCTCGGACAAGGACCAGCTCAAGCCCGAGTTCGTGGCCATCAACCCGCGCCACCAGGTTCCCACGATCGTCCACGACGGCTTCGCGCTGTGGGAGTCCCTTGCGATCCTGGAGTACCTCGACGAGATCGCGGGCGGGCACCGCCTGTTCCCGGGCACGGCGCAGGAGAGGGCCCGCCTCTGGCGCCTCGCGCGCGAGGACGAGGAGCACCTCGACAACAAGGGGCTCACGCCGATCTACGACGAGCTCTACAAGAAGCCCGAGGGCGTGGCGCCGGACGAGGCGCGCCTGGAGGCGGGCCGGAAGAAGCTCCTGGAGGAGTTCGACTACTTCGGCCGCGAGCTGCGCGGGGACTTCCTCGCCGGCGGCCAGCCCTGCGCCGCGGACTTCGTGCTCTACCCGGACATCGCGTACGTGAAGCGCATCGGCAGCAAGAAGCCGCAGTCGGGGCTGGAGGGCATCCTCCCGCCGCCGATCGCGCAGTGGGCCGCGCGCATCGAGGCGCTGCCGTACTTCGGGAAGACCTTCCCGCCGCACTGGCGCTCGTGAAGTTCGACCTCCTCGCCACCGACGGCGCCGCCCGCCGCGGCACCCTCACGCTCGCCCACGGCCAGGTCGAGACGCCCGCGTTCATGCCCGTGGGCACCTACGGCACCGTGAAGGCCATGTCGCCCGCCGAGCTCGTCGAGATCGGCGCCGACATCGTGCTGGGCAACACCTTCCACCTCTGGCTGCGCCCGGGGCTGGAGGTGATCGCCGCCCACGGCGGGCTGCACCGCTTCATGGGGTGGGCGAGGCCCATCCTCACCGACTCCGGCGGCTTCCAGGTCTACAGCCTGGGGCCCCTTCGCAAGGTGAGCGAGGAGGGCGTGGCGTTCCAGTCGCCCGTGAACGGCGACCGGCTCTTCCTCACGCCCGAGGACTCGATGCGCATCCAGCGCGTGCTGGACGCCGACGTCGTGATGGTCTTCGACGAGTGCACGGCCTACCCCGCCACCCGCGACGAGGCGGCGGCCTCGATGCGCCTTTCGCTTCGCTGGGCCGCGCGCTCGAAGCGGGCGCACGAGGGCAACGCCAACGCGCTCTTCGGCATCGTGCAGGGCGGGATGCACGAGGACCTGCGCGAGGAGTCGCGCCAGGGGCTCGAGGACATCGGCTTCGACGGCTACGCCATCGGCGGGCTGTCGGTGGGCGAGCCCAAGGAGGACATGGCGCGAATCCTCGCGCACACGGCGCCCCGGCTGCCGGCCGGGCGGCCCCGCTACCTCATGGGCGTGGGAACGCCGGAGGACCTGGTCAACGGGGTGGCCGCCGGTGTCGACCTCTTTGATTGCGTGATGCCGACGCGCAACGCGAGGAACGGCTGGCTCTTCACGCGCTTCGGGGACGTGAAGATCAAGAACGCCCGCCACCGCGCGGACACGGGCCCGCTCGACCCGACCTGCGGCTGCCAGGCCTGCCGGAACTTCTCCCGGGCCTACCTGCACCACCTGCACCGCGCCAACGAGATCCTGGGCGCGAGGCTCAACACGGTCCACAACCTGCACTACTACCAGGCCCTGATGCGCGAGATGCGCGAGGCCATCGCCGCCGGGACGCTCGCCGCCTTCCGGGAGCGCTTCCGGCGCGAGCGCGGGAGCCAGCCCGCCGACCCCGCCGAGGGTTGATCCCCCCCGGCCCCGCCCCCACCTCGGGTCGAAGGGCCGCCCTTCCGCGTGCTAGAATCGCATGTTTTCCGGCAGGCTAAGCCCTTGCCGCACCACGAAATTCCGCCCGGAGACCCCCATGATCGGTACCGCCTACGCCCAAGCCGCCGGAGCCCCCGCGCAGGGCGACACCCTGATGGGCCTGCTGCCCATCATCCTGATGTTCGTGATCCTGTACTTCCTGATGATCCGCCCGCAGATGAAGAAGGCGAAGGAGCACAAGGCCATGATCGACGCGCTGCAGAAGGGCGACGAGGTCGTCGCCGTCGGCATCGTCGGCAAGGTGACGAGGATCGACGACA
The DNA here is from genome assembly GCA_964576455.1 of uncultured Lysobacter sp. Taxonomy (GTDB): domain Bacteria; phylum Pseudomonadota; class Gammaproteobacteria; order Burkholderiales; family Usitatibacteraceae; genus FEB-7. The sequence continues at coordinate 520 of CAZNWZ010000179.1, read as the reverse complement.
ACTACGTGGGCCTGGAAGTGGCCGACAACGTCGTGATCCAGGTCCAGCGGCAGGCGGTGAACACGCTCCTTCCCAAGGGCACCATCAAGTAGCCACCACCGGCCCGAGAGCATGAACAAGTACCCGATCTGGAAGTACGCCATCATCGCGATCGCGCTGCTGGTGAGCGTCATCTACGCCTCGCCGAACCTCTTCGGCGAGGTGCCGGTGGTGCAGGTCTCCGGCGCGCGCGCCTCGGTGAAGGTCGAGCCGGCGATGCAGTCCCAGCTCGAGGCCGCCCTCAAGGCCGCGGGAATCGCGGTCGCGGGCGTGGAGGCGGCCGAGGGGCAGGCCACCTTCCGCTTCGCCGACACCGACGCCCAGATCAAGGCGCGCGACGTCCTCCAGTCCAAGGCGCCGCCGGGCTACGTGGTGGCCCTGAACCTGCAGCCCTCGACGCCCCGCTGGCTGCAGGCGCTGGGCGCCAAGCCCATGTACCTGGGCCTCGACCTGCGCGGCGGCGTGCACTTCCTGCTGCAGG
>CAZNWZ010000178.1:0-4467 GCA_964576455.1 uncultured Lysobacter sp. | reverse complement strand
GCGCGCGCGCTTCTTGCAGTCGCTCTTGATCACGATCCACGGCGCGTCGGTGGTGTCCGTGTGGAAGAACATCGCCTCCTTGGCCGCGGTGTAGTCGTCCCACTTGTCGAGGGAGGCCTTGTCGATGGGGGAGAGCTTCCACTGCTTGAGCGGGTGCACCTCGCGCTCCTTGAAGCGGCGGCGCTGCTCGCGGCGGCTCACGGAGAACCAGAACTTGAAGAGGTGGATGCCCTGGCGCACGAGCATGCGCTCGAACTCCGGCGCCTGGCGCATGAACTCCTGGTACTCGGCATCCGTGCAGAAGCCCATCACGCGCTCGACCCCCGCGCGGTTGTACCAGCTGCGGTCGAAGAGCACGATCTCGCCCGCCGTGGGCAGGTGCTCGACGTAGCGCTGGAAGTACCACTGCCCGCGCTCCTCCTCGGTGGGCTTCTCCAGCGCCACCACGCGCGCGCCGCGGGGATTGAGGTGCTCCATGAAGCGCTTGATCGTGCCGCCCTTGCCGGCGGCGTCGCGCCCCTCGAAGATCACGATCACGCGCTGGTGGTTCTCCTTCACCCACGCCTGGAGCTTGAGCAGCTCCACCTGCAGCCGGTACTTCTGCCGCTCGTAGCTCTTGCGCGAGAGCAGGTTCTTGTACGGGTAGCCGCCCTCCTGCCAGTTGTCGGCGAGCTCGCGGTCGGCCTGCCTTCGCGCGAGCTTGTCCAGACCGCGCTGCTGCTCGAGGACGGAGCGCAGGATCCGCGCGCCGTCGGCGGGGTTCACCCCTTCCAGAAGGTCGCGGATAGCACCGGCCGTGACCTCGTCCGCCGCGGCGCCGGCCTGCTCGGTGGCGAACTCCTCGATGGCCTGCGGCTCGAGCACCGGCGGCGTGTCGCCGGCCTCGGCGGGGCGGACGGCGTCGATCCCCGCCTTGCGCGGGCGCCTGCCCCGGGCGGGCCCTGCCCGGGTGGCGCGGGCGGTCTTGAGTCGCTTGACGACGGGGCGGGTTGAAGCCATGCAACACTCCTCGGAAAAGAATGGGCCGATGCCTTCTCTATAGCACGGCCGACGAGACCTTCCCTGACGCGGATCAACGCGCCCGGGGTGGCGGCGCGCCTCAGCGGACCGCGGCCACCACCATCGCCGTGGCGACGGTCACCTTCTTCGCGAAGTCGATGTGCAGGAACTCGTTGGGGCCGTGCGCGTTGGATTTCGGCCCGAGCACCCCGGTGACCAGCATCTGCGCCTCCGGGAACTTCGCGCCCAGCATGCCCATGAAGGGAATCGTGCCGCCCTCGCCCATGTAGGCCGCGGGCTTGCCGAAGTTGGCCTGCGAGGCGGCGTCGAGCGCCGCGGCGAGCCAGGGCGCGACCGGCGGCGCGTTCCAGCCGGTGGCCGCCTGGTCGTAGGAGAAGGTCACGCGCGCGTGGTACGGCGGGTCGGCCTCGAGCACCTTCTTCAACTCTGCCGCGGCGCCGTTCGCCTCCACGTTCGGGGGCAGGCGAAGCGAGAGCTTGAGCGTCGTGAAGGGCCGCTGCACGTTGCCGGCCGAGTGCGTGGGCGGAAGCCCGTCGGCGCCGACCACCGCGAGCGCGGCGCGCCAGGTGCGGTTCAGGACCGCTTCCACGGGGTCCTTCGTCACGGGCTCGGCGAAGATCGAGGCGGTGCCCGGGTCGTCGCAGCAGGACGAGGCCCAGGGGAAGCGCTTCCAGGCGCTGTCGCCCAGGATCGCGGCCGCCTGCCTCGCCTGCTCCACGCGGTCGGCGGGAATGTCGCCGTTGAAGGCCGCGGGCTTCACGACGCCCGTGCGCGAGTCGTCGATGCGGTCGAGCACCTGCCGCGCGATGCGGAAGGAGGAGGGAACGACGCCGCCGGCATCGCCCGAGTGCACGCCCTCCTCCAGGATCTTCACCTCGAGGTTGCCGTTCACCAGGCCGCGAAGGGACGTCGTGACCCAGAGCTGCTCGTAGTTGCCGGCGCCGGAGTCCAAGGCCACGACGAGCTGCACGTCGCCCATGCGCGGGGCGAGGAGCTCCAGGTAGGCCGGCAGGTCGTAGCTGCCGCTTTCCTCGCAGGTCTCGATGAGGCCCACGCAGCGGGGCCTCGCCACGCCTTCGGCGTCGAGCGCCATCACCGCGGAGATCGCCGCGAACACGGCGTAGCCGTCGTCCGCGCCGCCGCGGCCGTAGAGCCTGCCGTCCTCGATCACCGGATCCCACGGTCCGAGGCCATCGCGCCAGCCGGTCATCTCGGGCTGCTTGTCGAGGTGGCCGTAGAAGAGCACGGTGCGCTCGTTGCCGAGCCCCCCGGTGGCCGGGATGTCGAAGAAGAGCACCGGCGTGCGGCCCTCGAGGTGCAGCACCTTCAGGTCGAGCCCCTTCACGCCCTGCGCCGAGACCCAGCGCTCGGCCTGGCGGATGGCCGCCTCGATGTGGCCGTTCTTCGCCCAGCCGGCGTCGAAGTGCGGGCTCCTGGCGGGGATGCGGACGTACTCGACGAGCTGCGGGACGATGTCGGCGTCCCATTGCCGGCCGATGCGCGCGGCGAGCGGCGCGGCGGCGATGGCGGGGATGTTGGGGCGGGCGGTCATGGCGCGGATCCTCCGGTTCGGATGACCGGCATTTTACCGCGGGGAGCGGGCACGCCCGGTTATGCTTGCGTCCATGCCGACGCTGCCGTGGCTCGAAATCCTCGCCGCGCTCTACTTCCTGTGGGTCGCGGGCGCGTCCGTCACGCTCCTCACGCAGCGGCGCTCGCCCACGGCCACGCTCGCCTGGATCTTCGCCTTCGCGGCGCTGCCCGTCCTCTCCGGGGTTTACTACGTGGTCTTCGGCCCCCGCCGCCTCAAGCGCCGGCGCCTTCGCTACGGCACCACGCGCAAGGCGCTGGCCGGGGAGATCCGCAGCTACCTGCGGGGCTCCTGCTGCCAGGTGCCCCCGCCGCTCTCCCCCCCGGCCGCGGCGCTCGCGGGCGTGATCGACCGGCTGGGCCAGGGCGGGCCCACGACCGCCACGGCCGTGGCGATCCTCGAGGACGGCGACGCGTGCCTGGACGCCCTGGAGCGGGACATCGCCGCGGCCCGGGACCACGTCCACTGCGAGTACTACATCTGGGAGCCGGACCGCGTGGGCGCGAGGATCCGCGACGCGCTCGCCGCGGCGGCGCGCCGGGGCGTGCAGGTGCGCGTGCTGGTGGACGCGCTGGGCTCGCCGGACGCCGGCCCGGCATTCTGGGCGCCGCTCGTGGAGGCCGGCGGCGCGGCGCTCGCCTTCAATCCGGTCCGCCTGTCGTTCGCGAGCCTCAACTTCGCCAATTTCCGCACCCACCGCAAGATCGTGGTGGTGGACGGCACGGTCGGCTTCGTGGGCGGCAACAACCTGCACGAGGCGATGAGCGCCGAGGCCTCGGGAGAGCGCGCCTGGCGCGACGTGCAGGCGCGCATCGAGGGCGAGCCGGTGCGCCGCCTGCAGCGCCTGGTGCTCGAGAACTGGCTCTACGCGGGCGGGGAAGTGAAGCACGACCTCGAGTCGGTGCGGCGCTTCTTCCCGCCGGCCACGGCCACGCAGGGCCACCCCGTGCAGGTGGTCGCCTCGGGCCCGGACGACGAGGACGCGCCCCTGCACGCCTTCTTCCTCGCCGCGCTCGCTTGCGCGCGCGTCCGGGCGTGGATCCAGACGCCCTACCTCATCCCGGACGAGGCGCTGGAGAGCGCCCTGCGCGTGGCGGTGCTGCGCGGCGTGGACGTGCAGGTGATCGTGCCGCGGGAGGGCGACTCGCGAGTGGTGAGCGCGGCCTCGCGCACCTACTGCGAGGCGCTCGCGCGCGCCGGCGTGCGGGTGTACGAGTACGGCCCGCCGATGCTGCACGCCAAGACGATGGTGATCGACGACACGGTGGGGGTGGTCGGCACGGCGAACATGGACAACCGCAGCTTCCGGCTGAACTTCGAGGTGGCCGCCGCCTTCTACGGGGGCGAGGTGATCGCGGAGCTGGCGCGCCGCTTCGAGGCGGACCGCTCGCGCTCGGCCGACTTCCGGCGCCGCCGCCGCGAGGGCTCGCGCCTGGCCGCGCTCCTCGAGTCGCTCGCGCGCCTGTCCTCGCCGGTGCTCTAGCGGCCGCCGCGTAGAATACGGGTCTCGTCCATCCCGGATCGCGCGACAACGACATGAAGCTCACCGACCTGCACAAGAACCAGGGCCTGAAGATCGAGGGCGAAGCCCGGCGCGGCGGCGTCTCCGACCGCTACGGCAAGGGCGCCTCCCAGGTGCCCGACCGCAAGGAACAGAGGAAGCTCGACGCCGCCGCGGGCCTCGTGCCCTTCGCCTGCAAGCTGCACGGAGACCTGGTGAAGGAAGTCCAGGCGCGCGCGCAGGCCTCGGGCGCCGGGCTCAACGAGACGGTCGCCGAGCTGCTGAAGAAAGGGCTCGCCGCGAAGAAGTAGCGGCGCCCATGGCCCTCAAGGCGACCATCTTCAAGGCCGAGCTC
>CAZNWZ010000177.1:0-4483 GCA_964576455.1 uncultured Lysobacter sp. | reverse complement strand
TGGCCCTCTTCTCGGGCTGGATCGGCGAGCGGCTGCGCGCGCACCCCGCCATCGGGGAGCGCCTCAACGTCTTCGCGGGCCTCACCTTCATCGCGCTGGGGATCCGGGTCGCGATGCCGGACGTCGGACGCCCATGAAGTTCTTCGACGAGGCCCGAATCGAGGTCATCGCCGGCGACGGCGGGGACGGCTCCGCGCACTTCCGGCGCGAGAAATTCGTGCCGCGCGGCGGGCCCGACGGCGGCGACGGCGGGCGCGGCGGCTCCATCGTCGCGGTGGCCGACTTCAACCTCAACACGCTCATCGACTACCGCTACACGCGCATCTTCCGCGCGAAGCACGGCGAGCCGGGGCGCGGCCGCGACTGCAACGGCCACGGCGCCGAGGACGTGATCCTGCGCGTCCCCGTGGGGACCGTGATCCGCGACGCGGACACCGGCGAGACGATCGCCGACCTCGCGAAGGCCGGCGACCAGGCCGTCCTCGCCAGGGGCGGCAAGGGCGGGCTCGGGAACCTCAACTTCAAGTCGAGCACCAACCGCGCGCCGAAGCAGTTCACGCCCGGCGAGAAGGGCGAGCGGCGCAACCTCGAGATGGAGCTGCGCGTGCTGGCCGACGTGGGCCTCGCGGGCATGCCCAACGCCGGCAAGTCGACCTTCGTGCGCGCGGTCTCCGCGGCGCGTCCCAAGGTCGCGGACTACCCGTTCACGACGTTGAACCCCAGCCTCGGCGTCGTTCGCGTCGACATGAACCGCTCCTTCGTGATCGCCGACATCCCGGGACTCATCGAGGGCGCGGCCGAGGGCGCGGGCCTGGGCCACCAGTTCCTGCGCCACCTGCAGCGCACGAAGCTCATCCTGCACCTGGTGGACTTCGCGCCCTTCGACGGGTCCGTCGATCCGGTGAAGGAGGCGAAGGCCATCGCGCAGGAGCTCAAGAAGTACGATCCCGCGCTCTACAGGAAGCCGCGCTGGCTGGTGCTCAACAAGGCCGACCTCCTCGATCCCGCGGAGCGCGAGAAGCGCGCGAAGGCCTTCGTGAAGAAGCTCGGCTGGAAGGGCCCGTGGTTCGTGGTCTCCGCCATCAAGGGCGAGGGCACGCGCGAGATCTGCTTCGCCATCATGGAATTCCTCGAGGGCCGCCGCGATGGCCAGTGAGCTCGCCGCTTGCAAGCGGGTGGTGGTGAAGATCGGCTCGAGCCTCCTCACGGCCGGCGGGGCGGGGCTGGACCGCGACGCGGTGGCCGACTGGGCCGGGCAGATCGCGGCATTGCGCGCGCGCGGCGTGGAGGTCCTCGTCGTCTCCTCCGGCGCCATCGCGGAGGGAATGAAGCGGCTCGCCTGGACCAGGCGCCCGAGCGCGGTGAACGAGCTGCAGGCCGCGGCCGCCGTGGGCCAGATGGGGCTCGTGCAGATCTGGGAATCGTGCTTCGCCGAGCGCGGGCTGCACACGGCCCAGGTGCTGCTCACCCACGAGGATCTCGGCGACCGCCGACGCTACCTCAACGCGAGGACGACCCTCAAGACGCTGGTGTCCCTGGGCGTGGTGCCCATCATCAACGAGAACGACACCGTGGTCGTGGACGAGATCCGCTTCGGGGACAACGACACGCTGGCCTCCCTCGTGACGAACCTGATCGAGGCCGACGCCCTGGCGATCCTCACCGACCAGAAGGGCCTCTTCTCGGCCGACCCGCGCAAGGACCCCTCGGCCACGCTCGTCGCGCGGGCCAACGCGGGCGATCCCGCGCTGGAGGCGATGGCGGGCGGGGCGGGCTCGGAGATCGGCAGCGGCGGGATGATCACCAAGGTCCTGGCGGCCAGGCGCGCGGCGCGCAGCGGCGCGCACACCGTCATCGCGTGGGGCCGCGAGCCGGACCTGCTGACCCGCCTTTTCGCGGGCGAGCCCGTCGGTTCGCTCCTGGTGGCGGCCACCCCGCCCGTGGCGGCGCGCAAGCAGTGGCTGGCCGACCACCTCAAGCCCGCCGGCCGCATCCGCCTCGACCCGGGCGCCGTGAAGGCGCTCACCGCCGACGGCAAGAGCCTGCTCGCCATCGGGGCCACGGACGTCGAGGGGGAGTTCGAGCGCGGCGACGTGGTGAGCGTGCTCTCCCCCGACGGCCGCGAGATCGCGCGCGGCCTCGTGAACTACGGCTCGTCCGAGACGCGGCGCATCCTGCGCAAGCCCACCGGCGAGATCGAGGCTACGCTCGGCTACATCGCCGAGCCCGAACTCATCCATCGCGACAACCTGGTCGTGCTCTGAACGGCGGCCTTCGTGGCCGGAGGCTCCGTCCCCGAGAGAGGAAACCGGGGACGGGCTCGCGGGCCACGGGCTATACTCCCGGGCACAACAGACGCCCCAGGGAGACCGCCGTGAACCTCGTCGATCGCGCGAAGAATCTCATCCTCACCCCGGCCAGCGAATGGGACAAGATCGCCGGCGAGACCCACACGGTGCAGGGGCTCTATACCGGCTGGATCATGATCCTCGCCGCGATCCCGGCCATCGCCACCTTCATCGGCTTCTCGATCGTGGGCACCGGCGCCTTCGGCTTCTCCTACCGGGTGCCGGTGGTGGCCGGCATCTCCAACGCGATCGCCTCCTACGTGCTCTCGCTCGCGAGCGTCTACGTGTTCGCCCTGGTCATCGACGCGCTCTCGCCCACCTTCGGCGGCGAGAAGAACTTCGCCCAGGCCTTCAAGGTCGCCGCCTTCGCGCCGGTGGCCTCCTGGCTCGCGGGCGTGTTCGCGATCCTGCCGGCGCTCTCGATCCTGGGCATCCTGGGCCTGTACAGCCTGTACCTGCTCTACGTGGGGCTGCCGCGCCTGATGCGGACGCCGGCGGAGAAGGCCCTGCCCTACACCGTGGTGGTGATCCTCGTGGGGATCGTGATCTCCGTGGTGATCGGCGCCGTCTCGGCCTTCACGCTGCCGGGGCGGCCGGGCGGGCTCTGAGGCGGCCGTCCCCGCGCGGGCCGGTCAGTCGGACAGGCCCGCCAGGGGGCGCGGCCGGGGGCGGCGGCGACGCCCGTAGGGCGACAGCCCCACGGGGCGCCGCTCCTTCACGTCGAGGTAGATGGCGAGCTGCTCCAGCGCCGACCGGTAGACGTCGCGCTTGAAGTCGATCACGGTCTCCAGCGGGACCCAGTAGTCGTGCCAGCGCCACGCGTCGAACTCCGGGTGGCCGCTCGCGCGCAGCGACACGTCCGACTCGCGGCCGACGAGCCGCAGCAGGAACCAGATCTGCTTCTGCCCCTTGTAGGTGCCGCGCCATTCGCGCTTCACCCAGTGGCTGGGCACGTGGTAATGCAGCCAGTCCCGCGTCCGGCCGAGGATCTCCACGTGCTCGGGCTTGAGGCCCGTTTCCTCCTCGAGCTCGCGGTACATCGCTTGCTCGGGGGATTCCCCCGGCTTGATGCCGCCCTGGGGGAACTGCCAGGCGTGCTCCTTGATCCGCTTGCCCCAGAAGACCTGGTTCTTGTGGTTGACGAGCACGATGGCGACGTTCGGGCGGAATCCGTCCCGATCGATCATGGCAGTCACCATCCAATCCGTTGAGTTGCGGCCATTTTTCCACAGTTTGCGAGTGCCCGCCAGCACCGGCCCGGACCGCCCCCGGTGTAGAATGCGGAATCGCAAGCCGATGATTTGATTCCGAAAACAGTCCGTTCGACCCAGTCCCACCCGGAGAGTTCATGCGCGCCAGCCAGTTCTTCCTCGCCACGCTCAAGGAGGCCCCCCAGGAGGCCGAGCTTCCCAGCCACAAGCTGATGCTGCGGGGGGGACTCATCCGCAAGCTCGGCAGCGGCCTGTATTCCTGGCTGCCCCTGGGCATGCGCGTGCTGCACAAGGTGGAGCGGATCATCCGGGAGGAGATGGACCGGGCCGGCGCGATGGAGATCATCATGCCGCCGGTGCAGCCGGCGGAGCTCTGGCAGGAGACGGGGCGCTGGGACCTCTACGGGCCCATGATGCTGCGCATCAAGGACCGCGCCGAGCGCGAGTTCTGCTACGCGCCCACGGCCGAGGAGGTGGTGACCGACATCGCCCGGAAGGAGCTGCGCAGCTACCGCCAGCTGCCGGTGAACTTCTACCAGATCCAGACCAAGTTCCGCGACGAGATCCGGCCGCGCTTCGGCGTCCTGCGGGCGCGGGAGTTCTCGATGAAGGACGCGTACTCGTTCGACGCGGACGAGGCCGGCATGCTCGCCTCCTATCGCCGGATGTACGACGCCTACGTGCGCATCTTCACGCGCCTGGGGCTCACCTTCCGGCCCGTCGCGGCCGACACCGGCGAGATCGGGGGCAGCGCCTCGCACGAGTTCCAGGTGCTGGCCGATTCGGGCGAGGACCAGATCGCCTACTCGGACGCCTCCGACTACGCCGCCAACATCGAGCAGGCCGAGGCCCTCGCCCCGGCCTCCCCTCGCGCCGCGCCCACCGAGCCCATGCGCAAGAACCCGACGCCGGGCACCTCCACCT
>CAZNWZ010000176.1:0-4511 GCA_964576455.1 uncultured Lysobacter sp. | reverse complement strand
AAAACGCCGCGGCCCAGGCCGCGGCGTCGTAGAGCGTGTCGAGCGCCTTGCGCATCAGTGGCTCCCCGCTCCCTTGGGAGAGGGGTTGGGGGTGAGGGTCACTTCTTGAACGCGTCGACGATCGCCTTGCCGTCCGGTCCTGCCTTCTGCAGCCACTCCTCGGTCATCGTCGCGCCGATCTTCTGGAAGTCGGCCTTGAGCTGCGCGGAGGGCACGGCCACGTTCATGCCGTTCTTCTTCAGCTCGCCCAGGTACCACGCGGTCTTCTCCTCCGAGATCTTCCAGCCGCGGGTCTCGGCGTCGGCGGCGGCCTTGAGCAGCGCGGCCTGCGTGGCCTTGTCGAGGGCGTCGAAAGCCTTCTTGTTCACGAAGACGGCGTTCTTCGGGAGCCAGGCCTGCGTGTCGTAGTAGTTCTTGACGACCTCCCACGCCTTCGTGTCGTAGCCGGTGGCGCCCGAGGTGATGTTGGCGTTGACCGCGCCCGTGGCGAAGGCCTGCGCGAGCTCGGCGGCCTGGATGGTCACCGGCTGCGCGCCCGAGAGCTCCGCGATGCGCGAGGTGTAGGGGTTGTAGGAGCGCATCTTCAGGCCCTTCATGTCCGCGACCGAGTTGAGCGGCTTGGAGGAGTAGATGCCCTGCGGCGGCCACGGCACCGAGTACAGGACCATCATGCCCTGCTTCGCGAAGCGCTCCTCGAGGGCCTTCCTCGAGACCTTCCAGAGCTTGGCGGCCTCCGCGTAGCTCGTCGCGAGGAAGGGCACGGAATCGAGCCCGAAGAGCGGGTCCTCGTTGGAGTAGCCCGAGAGCAGGATCTCGCCGATCTGGGCCTGGCCGCCCTGCACCGCGCGCTTGATCTCCGGCGCCTTGAAGAGCGAGGCGTTGGAGTGCACCGTGATCTTGAGCTTGCCGCCGGTGGCCTTCTCGACGTCGGCGGCGAACTGGACCACGTTCTCGGTGTGGAAGTTGGTGGCGGCGTACGGCGTGGGCATGTCCCACTTGGTCTGGGCGGCGGCGGTCGCGGCGAAGGCGAGCGCGGCCACGGCGACGAATCCCTGCATGCGCTTCATCGAACGGTCTCCTCGTGTCGGGGCTTGGACGGGACTGCCATTACAGCGTCAACCGAGGGACGCTAGCAAGGGCGGTTGCCCATGTCAACAATTTGCTGATAATTTATCGGCAAATCGCGGCCCCCCGCCGCCGCGCCCCCGGAGGAGCCATGAAGCCCCGAAGCACGCCCAAGCGCGCAGCGCCCCTGGCGCCACCCCGGATCGTCTCCTCGGCGCACCTGGCCGTGGGACGGGGCGCGGAGGTCTCGGAGTTCGAGTACGGGATGATCATCTGCGGCCACGCCTTCCATCGCTGGATCGTGCGCTGCATGGCGGCGGCCGGGATGAAGGACCTCACCCCCATCGACGTGCTGGCGCTGCACCACGTGAACCACCGCGCCCGGAACAAGAAGCTGGCCGACATCTGCTTCGTCCTCAACGTCGAGGACACGCACGTGGTGAGCTATTCGCTGAAGAAGCTCGTGGCCGCGGGCCTCGTGAAGAGCGAGAGGAACGGCAAGGAGGTGCTCTTCTCGACCACCGCGCGGGGGCAGGCGCTCATCGAGCGCTATCGCGAGGTGCGCGAGGCCTGCCTGGTGGCGAGCCTCAACCCGGACGGCTCCGACAACGAGAAGCTCGCCGACGTGGCCTCCTTCCTGCGCCTCATGTCCGGCATGTACGACCAGGCTTCGCGGGCGGCGTCGTCCCTGTGAGCATCGACCGCGAGCCCCCTCCCATGACCGACAAGTCCGCAGGCCATTGGCAGTTCTGGATCGACCGCGGTGGCACGTTCACCGACGTGGTCGCGCGCCGGCCCGACGGCGCCATCGAGACGCACAAGCTGCTCTCCGAGAACCCGGAGCGCTACCCCGACGCGGCCCTCGCCGCGATCCGGCACTTCCTGGGGGTCGCGCCGGGCGAGCCCATCCCCGTCGAGCGCATCGAGGCGGTGAAGATGGGGACCACCGTGGCGACCAACGCGCTCCTCGAGAGGAAGGGCGAGCCCACGGTGCTCTTCGTCACCCGCGGCTTCCGCGACCAGCTGCGCATCGCCTACCAGAACCGGCCGCGGATCTTCGACCGCCACATCCGCCTTCCCGAACTCCTCTACCGCCAGGTGGTCGAGGTGGACGAGCGCGTGGGCGCGCGCGGGGAGGTCGTCGCTGCGCTGGACGAGGCCGAAGTGCGCCGCGACCTGGCGCGGGCCCACGCCGAGGGATTCCGGTCGATCGCCATCGTCTTCCTGCACGGCTACCGCTTTCCCGCCCACGAGGCCCGCGTGGCGGAGCTGGCGCGCGAGGCGGGGTTCACGCAGGTCTCCGCCTCCCATGCGGTGAGCCCGCTCATGAAGGTCGTCTCGCGCGGAGACACGACGGTGGTGGACGCCTACCTCTCGCCGATCCTGAGGAGGTACGTGGACCAGGTGGCCGGGGAGCTGCCGGGCGCCCGGCTCATGTTCATGCAGTCGTCCGGCGGCCTCACCGACGCGCACCGCTTCCAGGGCAAGGACTCGATCCTCTCGGGGCCGGCCGGCGGCATCGTCGGCATGGTGAAGACGGCAGAGAGCGCGGGCTTCCACAAGGTGATCGGCTTCGACATGGGCGGCACCTCCACCGACGTGTCGCACTACGCGGGCGAGCTCGAGCGGGAGTTCGACACGCTGGTCGCGGGCGTGCGCATGCGCGCTCCCATGATGTCCATCCACACCATCGCGGCCGGCGGCGGCTCGATCCTGCACTTCGACGGCCAGCGCCAGCGCGTGGGGCCGGATTCCGCCGGTGCCAACCCGGGCCCGGCCTGCTATCGGAGAGGGGGGCCGCTCGCCGTGACCGACTGCAACGTGATGCTGGGCAAGATCCAGCCCGCCCACTTCCCGAAGGTTTTCGGGCCGGGCGGCGACCAGGCGCTCGACGCCGGGGTGGTGCGGGCGAAGTTCGCCGAGCTCGCCTCCGAGATCGCGAAGGCCACGGGCAAGCCGCAGGCGCCGGAGGAGGTCGCCGAGGGGTTCCTGAAGATCGCGGTGGCCAACATGGCCAACGCCATCAAGTTCATCAGCGTGCAGCGCGGCCACGACGTCACGGAGTACACGCTGCAGTGCTTCGGGGGCGCCGGCGGCCAGCACGCCTGCCTCGTGGCCGACGAGCTGGGCATGACGCAGGTCTACATCCACCCGCTGGCGGGCGTGCTCTCGGCCTACGGGATGGGGCTCGCCCAGGTGCGCGCGCTTCGCGAGGAGGCGGTGGAACGGCGGATCGAGCAGGCCCGGGCGGAGCTCGCGGAGAAGACGGCGCGCCTGGGAGAACAGTGCGCCGGCGAGCTCGAGGCGCAGGGCGTGGAGGTCGAGCGCGTCGACAAGCGCGTGCACCTCAAGTACGAGGGGACCGACACCTCGCTGGCCGTGCCGCTCGGGGAGGCGGATGCCATGCGCGCCGAGTTCGAGCGCCAGTACCGCTCGCGCTTCAGCTTCCTCATGCCCGGCCGCGCGCTCATCGCGGAGGCCGTCTCGGTGGAGGCCGTGGGCCGCGCGGACGCACCGGCCGAGAAGCCCGACGCGGGCAAGGCCGGCCGGACGCCGGCAGCGCCTGTCGAGCACGTCCCCATGACCACGGGCGGCGAGCGACACCGCACGCCGGTCTTCCTGCGCGACGACCTCGTACCCGGGCAACGCCTGCCGGGGCCGGCCATCATCGCGGAGAGGAACGCCACCACCGTCGTCGAGCCCGGCTGGGAGGCGGAAGTCACGGCGATGGACCACCTCGTCCTGCGGCGCGTGACGGCGCGCACCGTGCGCTATGCCGCGGGCACCCACGCCGACCCCGTGATGCTGGAGGTCTTCAACAACCTCTTCATGTCGATCGCGGAGCAGATGGGCGTGCGGCTCGCGCAGACCGCCTACTCGGTCAACATCAAGGAGCGCCTCGACTTCTCCTGCGCGCTCTTCGACGCCGAGGGCAACCTCATCGCCAACGCCCCCCACATGCCGGTGCACCTGGGCTCCATGGGCGAGTCGATCAAGACGGTCATCGCGAAGAACGCCGGGACGATGAAGCCGGGCGACGTGTACGTGCTGAACGACCCCTACAACGGCGGCACGCACCTGCCGGACGTGACGGTCATCACGCCGGTGTACCCCGAACGGCATGGGGACGGGTTCCGGGACAGTCCCGGAGGCGAGGAGACCGTCCCCGAACCCGTCCCCACGCCATTGTTCTACGTCGGCTCGCGCGGCCACCATGCGGACATCGGCGGCATCACGCCCGGCTCCATGCCCCCGTTCTCGAGGACCGTGGAGGAGGAGGGCGTGCTGCTCGACAACGTGAAGCTCGTCGAGGACGGCCGGATGCTCGAGGAGGAGATGCGCCGGCTCCTCGGCAGCGCCCGCTACCCCGCGCGCAACCCCGACCAGAACATCGCCGACCTGCGCGCGCAGGTCGCCGCCAACGAGAAGGGCGTGCAGGAGCTGCG
>CAZNWZ010000175.1:0-4578 GCA_964576455.1 uncultured Lysobacter sp. | reverse complement strand
CGCCGCCGAAGGCGATGGGCAGCACGAAGACGTTGATGGCGAGCATGTACAGCGGAAACAGCCAGGCCGCGCGCCTGAGGTGGCGCTCGTCCGTGTTCTCGATCACGGCCACCTGGAACTGGCGCGGCAGGAAGATGATCGCGAAGGCCGACAGGAGGTTCAGCCAGACCCAGTTGGCGTAGCTGCCGGCCGCGCCGCCCAGGGGGGCCATGAGCACCTCGAGGTCCGGCCGGGCCGAGGCCCTGGCGAAGATGTCGCCGAGCCCGTCGTACATGAAGAAGGCGACGTAGGTGCCCACGGCGAAGAAGGCCACGAGCTTCACGAGGGACTCGAAGGCGATGGCGGCCACCATGCCCTCGTGGCGCTCGGCCGCGTCGAGCTGGCGCGTGCCGAAGGCGATCGCGAAGAGCGCCATGAAGAGGGCCACGTAGAAGGCGGTGTCCTGCATCACCTCCATCGAGCTCGCGGGCGGCGGCATCGCGATCTCGGGATAGCCCAGAAGGATCTGGAAGCTGGTGGAGACCGCCTTCAGCTGCAGGGAGATGTAGGGCAGGATCCCGATCACCGCGATCACCGTGACCACGCCGCCGATCAGGGCGCTCTTGCCGTACCGGGAGGCCACGAAGTCCGCGAGCGAGGTGGTGCGGTTCAGGCGCGCGATGCGCACCATCTTCCGCAGGACGAACCACCCCAGCAGCATCGTGAGCGTGGGCCCGATGTAGATCGGCAGGAACCCGACGCCGTCGGTGGCGGCCCGGCCGACGCTGCCGTAGAACGTCCACGCCGTCGCGTACACCGCGAGCGACAGGCTGTACACCCACGCGTTCGAGATGACGGAGCGTCCCTGGGCCGCGCGCCGGTCGGCGAACCACGCGACGGCGAAGAGCAGCCCGATGTAGGCGAAGGACGCCGCGACGATGAACCAGCCGCGCAGCACGGGCGCCCCTAGCTCCCGCCCTCGATGACGACCGCCGCCAGGGCGATGACGAATCCCCAGGCGAGGAACAGGTTGACGTAGAGGACCGGCACCCCGCCGGCCGAGGCACCCAGGTTGAAGAGCGCGAGGACGGGGTAGTTGAAGAGCAGGCACCCGAGCAGGAACAGCGCCACGATGCGGTAGGTGCGCAGGCTCGGTTTTCTCATCGTCTCCTCGGCGTGGGGCGGGGCGGGAGGCCCGTCCGGCGGCGCTCCCGGTCCGCGCTAGTAGAGGGCCCGGAAGCGGGCCTTGTCAATCGAGCGCTATCCCTGCGAGAGCCAGCGGTGGGACTCCGACAGGGCGACGAGCTCGCCCGCGCTGGCCGCGCCCATTCCCGGCGCGTGCGGGAGGACGAGAAGCATGAGCTGGGCCGTGGCCAGGCAGTCGGCGATCGCGCGGTGGCGGAAGGCGACGGGGATCGAGAAGGTTTCCAGCCAGTCGTCGAGCCCTGTGAGCCGGCTCGCGTACTTCGGCCAGGCGAGCGGCGCCACGTCGGCGAGGTCCAGCCACGGGCGCTTGAAGGCGACGCCCAGGTGCGCGTCGATGGCGCGCCGGAGCATCGTCGCGTCGAACGGGGCGTGGAAGGCCACGAGCGGGTCCTTGCCCACGAAGTCGAGGAACGCGGCCAGCGCCGTGGCGGGGTCCTCGCCCTCGGTCTGCTCGGTGCCCCCGATGCCGTGGACCTCGATGTTCTCGACGTCGCTGGGTGTCGCCTGCCGCAGCACCACCTCGAAGCTGTCGGCCAGGTCGATGGCGCCGTCGACCACGGCGAGCGCTCCCACGGCGATCAGGCGGTCGTTCACCGCGTCCAGGCCGCTCGACTCGACGTCCACCACCACCCAGCGCCCCGAGGCGGCCGGCCGGCGCCGGTCGTGCTCGGCGAGCGCCCGCCAGCGCGCCACCCGCGCCTCGACCTCCTCCGGGAGGCGGGCGCGCGCGCGACGGAAGGGCCAGAGGGACGAGAGCACCGCCGGGCTCAGAGCTGGTAGTCGAGGCCGACCCGGTTCTGCAGCTTCCTCGCCTGGCGCAGCGACTCGCGCAGGATGCGCCGGTCGAGGCTGTTGAGCATGTCCGGGTCGATGCGGTTGGGCTCCGAGGCGCCGGTGCCGCGGTCGAGGCTGTCCTGGGCCCGCAGGCGCAGCATCTGGACGAACTGGAACGCGTCGACGGCGGCCGCCACGTCGTCGTCGCTCATGCGGATGCGCGGCCCGGTAAGGCGCAGGCGCTCGGCCGTGGACACGGCGCCCACGCCGGCGGCGAGGGAGAGGATGCGCGCGCAGTCGACGAAGACCCGCGCCGCCTGCTTCTTCAGGTCGATCGTGCCGCCCTCCCCGCCGACGATGTCGCCGAAGAGCCCCAGCGGCGGGCGCGTCTGCGCGGCGTTGGCCGCCATCTGGCGCAGGAACACCGGCCGGTCCCTCACGTTCTCGAGAAGGAACTCGCGCAGCCGGTCCACGAGCGCGGCGTCGCCGTGCAGCGCGCGGAAGTCGAAGAAGATCGAGGCGTTGAGCAGCGCCTCCGGGTCGGAGTTGCGGATCCAGTCGTCGAAGCGGTCGAACCACTCCTTCAGGCTCAGGCACCAGTCGGGGTTGCGCGCCATGATGTTGCCCTTGCACAGGGGGAAGCCGCAGGCGTCCAGCGTCCGGTTCACCTCGTCGGCGAAGGCGAGCAGGCGCCGGCGCGTCGCCTCGCGGTCCTCGCCCTCGCAGTCCGGGAAGATGATGGCGTTGTCCTGGTCGGTGGCGAGCGTCTGCTCGCCGCGGCCCTCGCTGCCCAGCCCCATCCAGCAGAAGCCCGTGCCGGCCACGTCGTGGTCGCGCAGCGCCAGCTCGATGGCCCGCTCGGTCACCGCGTCGTTGAGCGCCGACACGAACTGGGTGAGCTGCTCGGCGGCCACGCCCTGCGCCAGCATGGCGGTGCCCAGCTCCCTCACCTCGCGGGCGGCGAAGGCGAGCGCGTCCACGTTCTCGGCCCGGCCGATGTCCTTGCGCAGGCCCTGCATCGACAGCCGCTGCAGGCCGAAGAGGTCACGCTCGGAGATCACGCCGATCAGCTTGTCCTCGTCGTTCACGAGCACGTGGCGGAATCCCCGCCGCGCCATGAGCTGCGCCGCCTCCGACAGCGCGCTCGCCGCGGACAGGGTCGCGGGATTGCGCGTCATGACCTCGGCGACCGGGCGGTCGAGCGGCTGCGCGGCGAGCGCCACGCGGTTGAGCACGTCCGTCTGGGTGAAGATCCCCGTGGCGCGCCCGCCACCGTCGGTGAGGACGATCGAGCCGATGCGCCGCGACTTCATGAGCTCGAGCGCCTGGCGCACGCTCGCGGACTCCGGGAGCGTCACCGGGGCGTGGCGGATGGCGTTCCTCAGGGGCGAGGCCATGGTCAGCTCGTCGGCGGCCCGGCTGGAGTAGGCCTCGCGCGTGCCGCGGGTGGAGGCCGCGAGCAGCGCCGCGAGGCGCCGCGTGCAGAAGGCGTGGAACTCCGGGCTCCTCGCCATCACCTCCCGGAAGCGCGCCTCGTCGAGCACGTAGCAGAAGGTGTCCTTGAGCGCGCGGTAGCGCAGTGTCGTGGGCCGGCCGGCGATGAGGGCCCCGACGGGGAAGCAGTCGCCGTCGGTGAGGGTCGCCGCCAGCGCGTTGATCGACACCCGCGAGGGCTCGTCGGCCTCGACCGCGCCGCGCTGGATGATGAGAAGCGAGTCGATGCGCCCGCTCTCCGGCGACAGGACCACGGCGTCCTTGGCGAAGTAGCGCAGCTTGAGCCCCGCGGCCAGGTGCACGAGGTCGGCCTCGCGCATGGCGTCGAAGGGGGCGTGCTTGCGCAGCACGTCGGCGGTCGCCGCGGTGAGGAGCGGGGGAGGCTGGCGTTCGTTCATGGCGGCAAGTGTCGCACGCAGGGCCGGGCCGCGGGCGGCGCCCGCGGGCGAAGCCGGGACGGGGGAGGCCCCGTCCCGTCGCGGCGCCTGCGGCGGCGGCGCGCTACAGCGACTGCTTGAGCTGGTCCAGGATCGCCGGGTTCTCGAGCGTGGAGACGTCCTGCGTGATCTCCTCGCCCTTGGCGATCGCGCGCAGCAGCCGGCGCATGATCTTGCCCGAGCGCGTCTTGGGCAGGTTGTCGCCGAAGCGGATCTCCTTGGGCTTGGCGATGGGGCCGATCTCCTTGGCGACCCAGTCGCGAAGCTCCTTCGCGAGCTCCTTGGCGGCGTCGCCCGACGGGCGCGGCCCCTTGAGCACGACGAAGGCCACCACCGCCTCGCCCGTAAGGTCGTCGGGACGCCCGACCACCGCCGCCTCGGCCACGAGCCTCGAGTTGGCCACGAGCGCCGACTCGATCTCCATCGTGCCGAGGCGGTGGCCGGACACGTTCAGCACGTCGTCGATGCGGCCGACGATGCGGAAGTAGCCGCGCTCCTTGTCGCGCAGCGAACCGTCGCCGGCGAGGTAGAGCTTGCCCCCCAGTTCCTCCGGGAAGTAGCTCTTCCTGTAGCGGTCCGGGTCGCCCCAGATGGTGCGGATCATCGACGGCCACGGCCGCTTGATGACCAGGAGCCCGCCCTGGCCGTTGGGCACGTCGTGGCCCGTCTCGTCGACGATGGCCGCCAT
>CAZNWZ010000174.1:0-4580 GCA_964576455.1 uncultured Lysobacter sp. | reverse complement strand
GTCAGTTCGCGGGCACGATGTACAGCTCGTACTTCTTGACCCCGGGCCTGTTGCGGGGGTCCTTCTTGGCCGCCTCGAGCTCCTTGGGGTCGCGCAGGTCGAGCTTGCCCTCGCGGTGCATCTGCTTGAGCTCGACCCAGCGCTTCTTGTCGGCCTCGTAGCGGGTGCGGACCTCGGCCATCTCCTTCTCGTAGTCCGCGATGGACTTGGCGAGCGAGGCCTTCTCGTGCCGGGTGCGCTCCAGGTCCGCCTTGAGCTGGGCGGGCGCCTCGCGCACCTTGCCGGTCTTGCTCTTGCCCGCCTTGTAGAACTCCATCTCGGCTTCGAGCTCCTTCTCGCGCTTGTCCACGGCCGCCGAGCGCTCGGTGGCGCTCTTGATGCGCCCCTCGATCGGCTTGAGGTTCAGGTCGCGGGAGACGTCGATGTCCTTCTCGGTGCTGTAGGTCGCGAGCAGGGCGAGGTCCTTGCGGCGCTGCTCCGCGGCGGCCTTGGCGGCCTCCTTGGCGCGGGCCTCCTCGTCCTGCTTGGCCTTGAGCTGGTCGCCCGTGGGGGTGGGCTCGATCCGGCGGATGATCGTGCCCGACCGGGTGGTCTCGTACATCGGCACGTTGGCGCAGGCGGCCGGGGGCGTGTCGCCGATGTGGGTGAGCCCCTTCTCGTCCTTGCACTTGTAGGCCGCGTGGGCGGCGGGGGCCGCGGCCAGGGCCAGGATCAGCAGGATCTTCGTCGTCTTCACTTCATGCACCTCGTTGCGCCCGGGCCGGGCGTCTTCGCGCCCGTGCCCAACCAAGCCTGTTGGGGGGTCATGCCCCGTATTGCCGCCGGTACTCCTCGATGGCGGGGATCCGGTCACGCAGGTCCGCCCGCCCCCGCAAGGTGGCGAGCACGTCGTCGAGCGTGGCAATCGCAGTAACGGGAATGCCGTGGTTCCGGCTGACTTCCTGGGCGGCCGACAGCTCGCCGAGCCCTCGTTCCTGGCGATCCAGAGCAATTAGCACGCCAGCCGGGACGGCCCCGGCGGCCCGGATCATCGCCTCCGATTCGCGCACGGACGTGCCGGCCGAAATCACGTCGTCGATGACCAGGACCCGGCCCGCGAGGGGGGCGCCGACGATGTTGCCGCCTTCCCCGTGGTCCTTGGCCTCCTTGCGATTATACGAAAACGGCACATTGTGACCCATTTGGGCCAGCGCGATGGCGGTCGCGGCTGCCAGGGTGATGCCCTTGTAGGCCGGCCCGAAGATCAGGTCGAAGGCGATCCCGGAGGCGAGGGCGGCCTGGGCGTAGTAGCGGGACAGCTCGCCGAGGCTCGATCCGTCATGGAAGAGCCCGGCGTTGAAGAAATAGGGGGAAAGGCGCCCCGCCTTGGTCCTGAACTCGCCGAAGCGCAGCACCCCGATGCGGATGGCGAACTCCACGAACTGGCGGCGGAAGTCCTGGGCGGGGGCGGGCGGTGAGGCGTCCATGGGTAACGACCGTTAGAATGGCGGGCTATTTTGACGCATAAGTCCCCCGGAAAACGAGTCCTTTCGTGCGAATCGTCACCCTGAACGCCAACGGCATCCGCTCGGCCGCCTCCAAGGGCTTCCTCGACTGGATGAAGCGCCAGAAGGCGGACCTGGTCTGCCTCCAGGAGATCAAGGCCCAGGAAGCGGACCTCCCGAAGGAGATCCTCGCCCCGGCCCGGCACCACGCCTTCTTCCACCCGGCCGAGAAGAAGGGCTACAGCGGGGTGGCGATCTACGCCAGGAAGGAGCCTGACCGGGTGGTGCTGGGGCTGGGCATCAAGGACATCGACGCCCAGGGTCGCTACCTGCAGGTCGACTACGGCAACCTCTCCGTGGTCTCGATCTACGTGCCCTCGGGAACCTCGGGCGAGGAGGCCCTCGCCCGCAAGTTCTCCTTCATGAAGCGCTTCATGCCGAAGCTGAAGGCCATGAAAGCCTCGGGGCGCGAGTTCATCCTGTGCGGCGACTGGAACATCGCCCACAAGGAGATCGACCTGAAGAACTGGCGCTCGAACCAGAAGAACTCGGGGTTCCTTCCCGAGGAGCGCGCCTGGCTCACCACCGCCTTCGACCACGTGGGCTGGGTGGACGTCTTCCGCACCTTGAACCCCCTGCCCGAGCAGTACACGTGGTGGTCCAATCGCGGCCGCGCCTGGGACAAGAACGTGGGCTGGCGCCTGGACTACCAGATCGCCACGCCGGGCATCGCCGCCTGCGCCGAGTACGCGCGCATCTACAAGGACCGGCGCTTCTCCGACCACGCGCCCCTCTCCATCGACTACGACTTCAAGCTGTAGTGCTGCGCCTTTCCGACATCACGCTCTCGCGCGGCGCGCGCGTCCTGCTGAAGGACGCCTCGCTCACCGTCTTTCCCGGCCACCGCGTGGGCCTGGTCGGCGCCAACGGCGCCGGCAAGTCCAGCCTCTTCGCGCTCGTCCGCGGCGAGCTGCACGCCGACGCGGGCGACGTGGAGCTGCCGGCGCGCTGGGTGCTCTCGCACGTGGCGCAGGAGCTCGCCGACACCGACCGCGTGTCCCTCGACTTCGTGATGGACGGCGACGCGGAGCTGCGCGAGGTCGAGGCCGCCATCCGCGAGGCGGAGGCGAGGCACGAGGAGGGCGAGCGCGCCGCGATGCTGCACGCCCGCTACGACGAGATCGGCGGCTACGCGGCGAGGTCGCGCGCGCAGGCGCTGATGTCGGGGCTGGGCTTCGCGCCCGAGGCGGGAGGGAGGCCGGTGGCCTCCTTCTCGGGCGGCTGGCGCATGCGCCTGAACCTCGCCCGCGCCCTCATGTGCCGCTCGGACCTGCTCCTCCTCGACGAGCCCACCAACCACCTCGACCTCGACGCGGTGATGTGGCTGGAGGACTGGCTCAAGGCCTACCCGGGGGCGCTCCTCCTGATCACCCACGACCGCGAGTTCCTCGATTCCGTGGTGGGCGCCATCGTCCACGTGGACGCGCAGAAGCTCACGGCCTACGCCGGCAACTACTCGGCGTTCGAGCGCCAGCGGGCCGAGCGCCTCGCCCAGCAGCAGGCGGCCCACGAGCGCCAGCAGCGCACGCGCGCGCACCTGCAGGCCTTCATCGACCGCTTCCGCGCCAAGGCGACCAAGGCGCGCCAGGCGCAGAGCCGCATCAAGGCGCTCGAGAAGCTCGAGGACATCGCCGAGGCCCACGTGGACTCGCCCTTCACCTTCGCCTTCCGCGAGCCGCCCGTGAAGCCGAAGCTCCTCTTCCGCGTGGCGGAGGCCGACGTGGGCTACGGCGGGAAGGCGGTGGTCTCCGGCGTCGAGTGGAGCGTGTACTTCGGCGAGGCGATCGGGCTGCTCGGCCCCAACGGCGCGGGAAAGTCCACGCTCCTCAAGACGCTCGTGGGCGACCTGCCGCCGGTGGCCGGCGAGATCATCCGCTCGCCCGACCTGCGCGTCGGCTACTTCGCGCAGCACCAGGTGGAGAAGCTGCGCCTGGACGAGCACTCCCTCTGGCACCTGGCGCGGCTGGCGCCCGAGGCGCGCGAGCAGGACCTGCGCGATTTCCTCGGGGGCTTCGACTTCCGCGGCGACCAGGTCTTCCAGAAGGTCGAGAGCTTCTCCGGCGGCGAGAAGGCGCGCCTCGCCCTCGCCCTCATCGTGTGGGAGCGGCCCAACCTGCTGCTGCTCGACGAGCCCACGAACCACCTCGACATCGAGATGCGCGAGGCGCTCGCGCAGGCGCTGCAGGACTTCGAGGGCACGCTCATCGTGGTGGCGCACGACCGCCACCTGCTGGAGGCCGCGACCGACCAGTGGTGGCTCGTGGCCGACGGCCGCCTCGCGCCCTTCGAGGGCGGCCTCGACGACTATCGGGAATGGTCGCGGCAGTACCGCGCGCGCGGCCGCCCGGAGCCGAAGGAGGGCGCGATCGACCGCAAGGCGCAGAAGCGCGCCGAGGCCGAGGCGCGGCAGCGGCTCGCGGACGCGAAGAAGCCCTTCGAGAAGCGCATCGCCGCCCTCGAGAAGGAGCTTGCCGCGCTGCAGCCGGAGAAGGCGTCGCTCGACGCGTGGCTTGCCTCGGAGGAGGCCTATGCCGAGGCGATGCGCGAGCAGCTCGCGGAGCGCTCGCGCCGCCACGGCGAGGTGGCCGCCCGCATCGCGCAGCTCGAGGAGGACTGGCTGTGGGCCAGCGCGCAGATGGAGGACGCGGTCAACCGCGCGCGCGGGTGAGCGTTGTCCGGTATGCGGCCGCGCATGTCGACGCGGCCCCACCGACCGGAGGCCCCCCATGCAGCTCGAATCCGCATTGCCCATCGTGAAAGCGCTGGCGGACGGCGTGAACCCCGTCACCGGCGAGCAGTACCCGCAGGATTGCCCCTACGCCGAGCCGCGCGCGCTGCGCGCGCTCTTCGCGGCCGTGGACCTCATGCAGCGCGAGGTGGAAAAGGAAAGGCGCCGCGAGCGCCTGCCCGCCAACTTCGGCAAGCCCTGGAGCGAGGGCGAGGACAAGGCCATCGCCGGGGCCTTCGACGCGGGCACTCCCATCCCGGACATGGCGCGCAAGCACGCGCGCACGCAGGGCTCCATCCGCCTGCGCC
>CAZNWZ010000173.1:0-4585 GCA_964576455.1 uncultured Lysobacter sp. | reverse complement strand
GTCGAAGCGCGAGTGGTTGGCCTGGCCGCCGTTGGGACCGTAGAGCATCACGAAGAAGGAGTCGGCGTCGGGGACGGCCGCGCTCCAGCCAAGCCCCCACATCTGGAGCTTGCCCGCCTTGGACTCCTTGAGCAGGTCGGGCCACTTGGCCTTCTTGAACGTCATGTTGATGCCGATGGCGTCCATGTTCTTCTTCCAGTTCTCGTCCAGGGGCTTCTGCGTGGCCGAGGGGGCGGAGGCGTACTCGATGGTGAAGGGCTTGCACTCGCCGTTGCCGTTCTTCCTCGGCAGGTCGCGCCAGCCGTCGCCGTCGCAGTCCACGTAGCCGTACATGTCCAGCAGCGCCTTCGCCTTGGCCGGGTCGTACTCGGTGGCCGTGGAGCGGAAGTCCGGGTCGTAGCCCAGGGCGCCCGGGCCGATGGGGCCGTGGGCGACGATCGCCTGGTTCTTGCGCGCGATGCGGATCTCGGCGTCCACGTCCTGGCCCAGCACGATGGCGCGGCGAAGCGCGACCTTCTCGGGCTCGTAGCCGCCCACGATGGGGTCCTTCATCCCGAAGTAGGAATAGGTGATCTCCATCCCCGCGGTGCGCTCCATGCGGACACCGCGCTTCCTCAGGTTGGGCGCGAGCTCGTTGTTGGGCGTGGCGACGTTGGCGAAGTCGTTGGGCACGCGCTCGAGGAAGTCCGTCTCGCCGTTGAGGAAGGCGAGCCAGCGCGGCTGCGGCTCCTCGATGACGTACACCTCGACCTTGCCCACCAGGGGCAGGCGCCTGCCCTTCAGGCGCGAGAGGATGAACTGCCCGGCCGCGTCGTCGGGCGGGGGCGTGCCGTCAAAGTAGTCCTCGCGGTAGTTCGGGTTGGGCTCGAACACCATCTTCGACGAGCGCTTCCAGAAGGCGAGCCGGAAGGGGCCGGTGCCCACCGGGTGCTCGGCGGTGCGGTCGCCGTAGTGCTCCGCCACCTCGCGGGCCACCGCGCAGGTGAGGTTGCAGTAGGCGAGGTAGTAGAGGAAGTTGTAGTTGGGCTGCTTGAGGCGGACCTGGAACGTGTAGCGGTCCAGCGCGCGCAGGCCCTCGGCCACCCGGTCGTAGTCCATGCGGTTGTTCCTGCGCGCGTCGGCCAGGATCTCGTCCATGCCGACGATGTAGCCCTCGAACTGGTACAGGTTGGGCGAGCGCTTGCGCGGGTCGAAGTGGCGCTTGATGGAGTAGACGTAGTCCTCGGCGGTGAGCTCGCGCTTCCTGCCGTTGAAGGCCGGGTCGTCGGCGAAGAAGATGCCCGGCTTCACGCGCATCGTGTAGAGCGTGCCGTTCTCGGTGACTTCCGGCATCGCGACGAGCGTGTTGGGGATCAGCTTGACGGGGCGCGCCAGGTAGTCGTAGGTGAGCGGCGGGTCGAAGATATTGGCGATGACGTTGGACGAGTACAGGTCCGAGATCTCCACGGGGTCGAAGCCCGTCTCGGCGATCTCGAAGGCGTAGCGGAAGACCTTGGACGAGTTCTGGGCCAGGGCGGGCACGGCGGCCAGCGCGGCGAATGCGAGGGGGGCGAACAGGCTCGCGAGCTTCATGGGAAACGGACCTCCGGGTGCGGTCGGGGGGGCGGCTCGGGGAATGGGATAGAATTCGACCCCGGTCGCGGCCGAAAATTGCCGCAATTCTATGGGAAAGGTGGCCGACGATGGGGTTCCTGCAGGGCAAGCGCATCCTGGTCACCGGGATGCTCTCCAACCGGTCCATCGCCTACGGGGTGGCCAAGGCGGTCGTCCGCGAGGGTGCCGAGGTGGCGTTCACCTACCAGGGCGAGGGGATCCGCGAGCGCGTGGCGGAGCTGGCGGCCGAATTCGGCAAGGCCCCCCTCTTCCCCTGCGACGTGGCCGACGACGCCCAGATCGACGCCCTGTTCGCGGGCCTCGCGAAGCACTGGCCGGAAGGCTTCGACGGGCTGCTGCACGCCATCGCCTTCGCCCCGCGGGAGGCCCTCAAGGGCGAGTTCTACGAGAGCGTCACCCGGGAGGCCTTCCGCATCGCCCACGACGTCTCCAGCTACAGCCTCGCGGCGCTGGCCAGGGGCGCGGCCCCCCTCATGAAGGCCCGCGGCGGGGGCTCGATCGTGACCCTGACGTACCTGGGGGCGGTGCGCTCGATCCCGCGCTACAACGTGATGGGCCTCGCCAAGGCGAGCCTGGAGGCCGGGGTGCGCTACCTGGCGGCGGGGCTGGGGCCCCAGGGCATCCGCGTGAACGCCATCTCCGCCGGCCCGATCAAGACGCTGGCGGCCGCCGGGATCGGCGACTTCGGCAAGATCTTCCGGTTCGTGGAGAAGAACGCGCCGCTTCGCCGCAACGTCTCGTCCGAGGAGGTCGGCAACGTCGCGGCCTTCTTCCTCTCCGACCTCTCCAGCGGCATCACCGGCGAAGTCACCTACGTCGACGCCGGCTTCAGCACCACCACCGCCGGCCTCGGCGACGACGCCTAGGAAAAAGGGACGGTTCCTGTACCCGTCCCCGAATTCGGGGACGGGTACAGGAACCGTCCCTTTTTCTCAGTTGGGCTTCTTCTCGAAGGCGTCCTTGCGGACCTCGACGCCGATGCGGCCGCGCAGGCTGGTGAGGGTGCTCTCCAGCTCGCTCACCGCGACGGTCTGGCGCAGGCGCTCCTCGAGGCCGCGGCGCTTGGCCTCGTCGATCGCCTGAAGCTCCGTCACCTTGGTGACCCGGACCAGCGCAAAGCCCGCGGGAGTGGCCACGCCGACGACGGCCGGCAGCTTCTTGGCGTCGACGCGGTAGACCTTGTCCAGGACCGGCGGCGGGAGCCCGCCCGGCTTCTGGCGGCTCACCTCGAGGGGCGCGGGCCACTTGAGGCCGGCGTCCTTGCCCTCCTGGGCCGCCTTGAGCTTGGCCTCGCCGTCGGCGGTGGCGAGCTTGAGCGCCTCCTCGCGCTTCAGGCGCTGCTCGATGGCCGCGCGCACCGTCTCGTAGGGGCGCTGCGAGGCGGGCCTGTGCTCCAGGACGCGGGCGGCCACCAGCACGCTTGGCGCCACCTCGATGGCGGCGGTGTTTCGCTTCGCCTTGATGGCGTTGTCGGAGAAGATGTCCGCCAGCAGCTTGGGGTGGTTCAGGAGCCCGGGCGCGCCGCCGCCCTTGGCGAACCAGCCCGACTGCTGGATGGCGAGGCCGTACTGGTCCGACGCCGGCTTCAGGCTCGTCGACTGCTCGTACACCAGGTTCGTGAGCCCCTCGGCGACCTCGACGAAGCGCCGGCTGGCCACGGACTTCTTGAGCTCGGCCTCGATCTCGGGGGTGGCCTCCGCGAGGCTCTTGCCCTTCTCGGGCTTCACGTCGGTGACGCGGATCACGTGCCAGCCGAAGTCGCTGCGCACGGGCCCCACGATCTCGTCCTTCTTCGCGCCGAAGGCCGCGTCCTCGAAGGGCTTGACCATGGCGCCGCGCGCGAAGAAGCCGAGGTCGCCGCCCTGCGCGGCCGAGCCCGGATCCTGGGACTCCTTCTTCGCCACCTCGGCGAAGCTCGCCGGCTTCTTGCGCAGCTCGGCCGCCAGCGCCGCCGCCCGGGCCTCGAGCGCCTTCTGCTCGGCCTCCGGGGCGTCGGGCTTCACGGCGAGGAGCACGTGGCTCGCGCGCCGCTCCTCGCGCTGCACGAAGCGCGACTTGTTGGCCTCGTAGAACCGCTTCACCTCCTCCGGATCCACGGGGGTCTTGGCCGCCAGCCCGTCCACCGAGAGCTCGACGAACTCCACGCGCACCTGCTCGGGGACGGCGAATTCGCGGGACCGGGACTCGTAGAAGGCCCGGACCTGCTCCTCCGTGACCTTGACGGCGGGCAGGAAGGCCTCGGGGCCCACCTGGATCATGCTCACCTCGCGCGTCTGCTCCGACAGGCGGATGAAGGCGTCGAGGGTCGAGCGCGGCACGAAGGCCGTCTGGACGATGGCGTCGCGGTAGCGGGCGAGGCGCATGTCCTCCCGCAGCCGCTCGTCCAGGCCCACCACGGAGTAGCCCTGGGAGCGCGCGATGGCCTCGTAGCGCTCGCGGGAGAACTTGCCGTCCTCCTGGAAGCCCGGCTCGGCGGCGATGCGCTCGGCGAGCTGCTTGTCGTCGATCTTCACCCCCGCGCGCTCGGCGCCCAGCCCGATGAGGCGCTCGTTGATGACGCGGTCGAGCACCGAGCGGCGAAGCTCCGGGTTCTCCATGAGGGAGGCGTCGAAGTTGCGCCCGAACTGGGCCTGCAGCGTCTCCTGCTGCTGGCGCAGGGCGTTGTCGAACTCCGCCTGGCTCACGCGCTGCCGGCCGACGTTCGCGATGGTGTCGCCGCCCAGGGGGCTGCGGAAGTAGTAGTCGATGCCGAAGAGGCCGAACGGGATGACGAGGAAGATCGCGAAGAGGAACCTCACGATCTTGTACTGCGCGAACGTCCGGATCTTGTCGAGCATGCGAAGGGTACCTTCAGGGCCCGGCGGGCCGGGCGTTCAAGCGAAAAGGGCGAACCCGCTCGGGTTCGCCCTGGTGGACTGGCGGAGTGGACGGGACTCGAACCCGCGACCCCCGGCGTGACAGGCCGGTATTC
>CAZNWZ010000172.1:0-4595 GCA_964576455.1 uncultured Lysobacter sp. | reverse complement strand
GCGACGGCGTGGCCGTCGTCCTCGACGAGGAAGCTGCGCGCCTCGCCCAGCACGGCGTGCCAGGCGCCCGGCTCGCGGGGCAGCAGCGCGCTCTCGCACACGGCGCGCGACGGCGCGAAGCCGGCGCGCGACATCGCGGCGATCGCCTCGCCCAGCCACGAGCGGTCCACCACCGCGACGAGCGTCTCGCCCGCCGCGTTGGTCGCGCCGGTCACGGCGTGGATCTGCGAGGGGTCGGCGAGCAGGCGGTCCTCGACGGCGAAGGGCAGGAGCTCGCGCAGGGTGGCCGCGCCCACCTTCGGCAGCTTCAGGCGCGCGGAGAGCACGCGCGAGGCGGGCAGCACCGCCTCCACCGTGTCCGCGCGCGGCGCCTGCGACAGGGGCCCCGCGCCCTCGCGCAGCGCCTGGCCGCGCGAGTCGGCGAGCGACCACGCGAACGGCGTGTCGGCGCCGGGATGGTCGACGGCCGGGACGAGGAGTCGGAGGATCATGGCGGGAGGCGGGGCCGCTCGCGCGCTAGTACAGCGGGCGGCGCCAGATTATAGCGGTCGCCGGGCTCTTGCCCGGCGCGGCGCGGGCCACGAGGGCCTCGGCGGCGACCTGCACGTCGTCCTGCGCGACGGCCACCTGCACGAGAAAGTGGTCGCTCTTCACGTCGAGGTCGTTGTCGATGGCGGCCGGCGCGGCCTTCTTCGCGCGGGTCCGGAGGTCGGTGCGGTCCTTGAAGGGGCGGGCGCGCCGGGAGGCGACGAGCTCGCCCACTTCCTCGCGCGAGAGCTCCGGCAGGATCGCGCCCAGCACCTCGGGCGCCGCGGTGTTGGCGTTGACGGGCGCGCGTCCCGGCAGGGCGGTCACGAAGGGGCGCAGCCGCGCGACGGCCTTCGCGTCGAAGCCGCGGATCGCGTAGAGCTCCTCGACCTGCGCCATCGGCCGGTTGGCGGCCCGGTAGGGCCGGGCGAGCGAGAGGTAGAAGGCGTCCTCGGCCCCGCCGCTGCCGGCGAGGTCGGTGTCGCCGTCCACCCAGTCGAGCACCGCCAGCGCGAGCCCGGCGTCGAGCCCCAGGGACTCGAGCAGGCGCGAGAGGATCTGGACGTCGGCGTCGCTGCGCCGGCCTTCCTTCACGAGGTTGTTCAGGTTGTAGCGCGCCTGCTGGTCGGCGATGGCGCCGCTCACGACGGCGCGCTCGACCGGCAGGCCCACGAGGGGCCGCGCCCACGCCTCGTCGAGCGCGTCGACGGTGCCCGCGCGCGCATCCTCGGCGAGGATGCCGCGGGCCCAGTCGAGCCCGGCCTGCGCGTAGAGGTCGGCCTGGGCGCGCGAGGCGGCCAGCGCGGCCTGGTTGAGCGTGGCCGACTGCTGCGAGAGCATCCAGGTGGCGGTGGAGGCGGCGACGGCCACGACGAGGATCGCCGTCACCACGGCCACGCCGCGCTCGCCGGGGCGCCTCACCGCGGCACCTCCACGATGCGCACGACCTTCTCGCCGCCGGCGAGCTCCACGGTCATCTCCACGGCGAGCGGCGTGCCCTGCGTGGCGGGCAGCGCCCAGTCGCGGCGCCACTCGAGGTTGCGGTCGAGGAAGCGGAAGGCGAGCGCGCGCACGTCCTCGAGCACCGGGAGGGCCTCGACCTGCGCGCGCGGCGCGGCGTCCACCGCGGGCCAGGCCAGGCGCTCGACGCGACCCTCGGCCAGCCGGTAGCCCACGCGCTGGGGCGCCGCGAGGGCGTTGGCGTAGAGGGAGGCGCCGGCGCGCGTGACGGCGAGGCCCGTGGCCGAGGCGCCCCCGAGGTCGAGGAACGAGGAGATGGGCGACTGCGGCGTGCCCGAGGGGCCCACCGCGGGGCGGTCCAGCGCGGCCTGCACGTCGCGCTCGAAGCGGCCCACGAAGAGGGCCATGTCGCGCCACTTGCGCGAGTCGCGGTCGAGGTGCGCGCGGCTCTCGAGGAGGACCGCGAGGCCGCGGTAGGCGAAGGCGGCGAGGAGCGCGAAGATCGCGAGGGCCACGAGGAGCTCGACCAGGGTGAAGGCGCGTTCCCTCCGGCCCCGGCCCGCGATGCGCGGCGCGCTCACCTCACGGCCTCACCAGGAACGCGGTCTGCGCGGCGAGCACGCGGCCCGGGTCGGCGGCGTCGGCGACGGAGAGCTCGAGGCGCCGGATCGTCGGGTTGGGCGTGTCCACCACCGTTTCCTGGAGCACCAGCGAGAGGCCGCCCTGCTCGACCGTGGCGGTCGTGGTCGCCGCCGGGGGGAAGAGGCGCCGCGCCCGCAGCTCCGCCACGCGGTTGCCGGCGGCCCAGGTGGCCAGCAGCCGGGCCCGCGTCTCGCGGGCGCCGTCGGTGGCGAGGCTCGCGGCGCGCGTGGTGGCCGCGAGCGCGACGGCGAGGATGGCGAGCGCCACCAGGATCTCCACCAGCGTGAAGGCGCGAGACCGCTTCATCTCACGATCGCCCGCACCGCGCCGGCGGCGTCGCCCTCGACGGCCTTGGGCAGGCCGCGCACGGTGAGCGACACGCGGAAGGGAACGCCCAGGCCGTCGGGCAGGAAGACGAGGGCCTCGCGCGGGTCCACCTCGCGCCCGTCGATCGCCAGCGAGGCGACGCTCACGGTGTCCGGGAGCCGGCGGCCGCGGTTCGGGACGGGGCTCCAGGAGCGGTCGGAGGCGAGGCGCAGCACCTGAACGCGGCCCTCGGCGAGCGAGACGGCCGTGGGCCGGCCGCCGAACCACGCGTCGTCGCGCGCGGCCTCGAGGTCCAGCGCGAGGAGGGAGGCCTCGCGGCGGGCGATCTCCTCGTCGCTCGGCAGGAGGTTCACGGCCGCGACCGCGAGCACGACGCCCGCGATGGCGACCACCACGAGGATCTCGACGAGGGTGAAGCCCCTATTCCCAGTTGCCGATATCCGCGCCACTGCCTTCGCCTCCGCGCGCCCGGTCGGCCCCGAGGCTGAAGACGTCGATCTCGCCCTTCACGCCCGGGTTGAGGTACTGGTAGTCGCCGCCCCAGGGGTCCCGGGGCAGGCGCTCGAGGTAGCCGCCCTGCTTCCAGTTGGCGGGCGACGGGCCCGAGGCCGGCTTCTGCACGAGCGCGCCGATGCCCTGGTCGGTGCTGGGGTAGAAGCCGTTGTCGAGGCGGTAGAGCTTGAGCGCCTGCACGATGGCGGCGATGTCGGCCTTGGCGGCCACGCGCTTGGCCTCGTCGGGCCGGTCCATGATGCGCGGCACCACGATGGCGGCGAGGATGCCCAGGATCGCGACGACCACGAGGATCTCGATGAGGGTGAAGGCGGATTGGCGTTTCATGCGTCCTAGCGTCCGACGAGCTGGTTCAGGTTGAAGATGGGCAGCAGGATCGCGAGCACGATCGCGAGGACGAGCGCGCCCATCGCGACGATGAGGGCCGGCTCGAAGACGGCGACGGCCGCGGCGAGCCGCGTGGAGAGGTCGGCCTGCTGCTGGCGGGCGGCGCGCTCGAGCGACTCGTCGAGGCGGCCGGTGGCCTCGCCGCCGGCGATGAGGTGGACCATCACGGGCGGGAAGGCGTCCGTGGCGGCGAGCGCCCGCGACAGGGGCATGCCCTCGCGCACGCCGCGGGCCGCGGCGGCCAGGGCCTCGCGCATCGGCACGAGCGTCATCACGCCCTCGCCGGCCTCGAGCGCGGCGAGGATCGGCACGCGGCTGCCCACCAGGATGGAGAGCGTGGCCGCGAGGCGCGTCGAGTCGAGCTGGCGCAGCGCCTTGCCGGCCACGGGGGTGGCGAGCAGGAAGCGGTGGATGCGCGCCCGCGGGGCCGGGCGCGAGAGCGCGACCTTCAGCCCGATGCCGGCGCCGACGGCCAGCACGATCCACGCGGGCCAGGTGAGCTGCAGGAACGCCGAGAGCGCGATGAGCGCGCGCGTGAGCAGCGGCAGCGCCTCCTTCGCGTGGCTGTAGACCTGCACCACCTGCGGAACGACGTAGACGAGAAGGGCGCCCATCACCAGGAGCGAGACGCCCGTCACGATGGCCGGGTACACGAGGGCGAGCGCCAGGCGGGCGCGCAGGGCCTGGCGCTCCTCGAGGTAGTCGGCGAGCTTCGCGAGCACGCGCGGCAGCTGCCCCGAGGCCTCGCCCGCCGCGACGAGCGTGCGGTAGAGCTCGGGGAAGACGCCGGGGAAGCCCTCGAGCGCCTTGGCGATCGTGGAGCCGGCGACGACCTCGCCCCGCGTGGCCGCGAGCACCTGGCGCTCGCGCTCGCCCTCGGCCTGCTCGATGAGGGCGTTGAAGGCCTGCTCGACGGTGAGGCCCGCCTCGAGGAGCGAGGCGAGGCTGCGCGTGAGGCGCGTGAGCTCGCCCGAGGAAAGGGAGAGCGCGCGCAGCCGCGAGCCCCCGGCCGGGTCGTTGGCGGCGATGACCTCGACCCTGTGCGGCGTGAGGCCCTGGTCGCGCAGCGTCGAGCGCGCCTGCCGCGCGCTGTCGGCCTCCAGCACGCCGCGGTGCAGCTTGCCGTCGATCGAGTAGGCCTGGTAGCGGAACCCGGGCATCTAGGTGCGCGTCACCCGCAGCACTTCGTCGAGCGAGGTGACGCCCTCGCGAACCCAGCGCAGCCCGTCCTCGCGCAG
>CAZNWZ010000171.1:0-4609 GCA_964576455.1 uncultured Lysobacter sp. | reverse complement strand
CCGTGGACCTCGTCATCTCGGCCACGGGCGTGACGCCCAACGCCGACTTCCTCGAGGGCAGCGGCATCGCCTGCGACCAGGGCGTGCTCGTGGACGAGCGCATGGAGACGAGCGTGAAGGGCGTCTTCGCCGCGGGCGACGTCTCGCGGGCGCCGGAATTCGACACCGACCGCAGAATCGCCTACGCGATCCAGCCCACGGCCGTCGAGCAGGCGCGCGTCGCGGCGCTGAACATGCTGGGCCGCGAGACCGCCTCGCCCGGCGCGCTGGCCATGAACGTGCTCGACACGCTCGGGCTCGTCTCGGCCTCCTTCGGCCAATGGCACGGCGTCCCGCACGCCCAGGGAGGCGCCTGGGTGGAGCAGCGCGACGAGGAGCGCTTCCGCTACCTGCGCCTGGAGTTCAAGGACGACCGGCTCATCGGCGCGACCAGCGTCGGGCTCACCGAGCACGTGGGCGTGATCCGGGGGCTGATCCAGGGGCGCGTGTCGCTGGGCGAGTGGAAGCAGAGGCTGCTCGCCGACCCGACGAGGCTCATGGAGGCCTACCTCGCCCGGGCGCAGGCGGCGTCCTGATCCCGAGCGCGATGCGCATCACGCTCAAGCTCTACGCGACGCTCACCGACTACCTGCCCCCGGCCGCGCGCGCGGAGAACCTCGTGCGCCTCGACCTCGAGGACGGCGCGACCATCGCGAAGGCCATCGCCCCGTACAACCTGCCGCCGAAGCTCACCCACCTCGTGCTGGTGAACGGGCTCTTCGTGCCGCGCGAGGAGCGGGGGTCGCGCACCCTGCGCGACGGCGACGTGCTCGCGATCTGGCCGCCGATCGCGGGCGGATGAGCACGGCCCCGGCTGCCCCCGCGTTCCGGCGCGAATTCGACATGGCGCTCACGCGCGAGGACTTCCTGCGCCTGCTGCCGGTCGCGGTGGGCGGCGCGGCGTTCCGCGTGGAGGGCGACGAGATCGCCTCGGAGGGCCGCGATCCCGCCTGGCGCATCCGGCTGGCGCCACGCCCGCCGCGCGCCTTCGGCCCCGTCGGGATCCCGGTGCTCGCCGTCGCGGTCACCCTCGAGGGGGCCACGCAGGCGCAGGCCGCGGCCTTCCTCGATCGCTTCCTGCTCGGGTTCCAGCGCGCTGGGGGCTGAGCCGCGGCCTAGGGCCGGCGAACGGCAAGGACGAACGCGGCGAGGGACAGGACGCCGGCGCAGGCCAGGGCCAGCGTGACGGCCCGGTATCCGCCTGCCATCGCGAGCAGGCCCGCCGCCGCGAACGGCCCGGCCGCCCGCGCGAGCAGCACGGGCGTGGCCATGAGGCCCGTGAGCCCTCCGTAGCCCTCGCGCCCCCAGATCTCCGCCGGGACGGTGCCGCGCACGATCGTCATCACGCCGTTGCTGGCGCCGTAGAGCACCGCGAAGAGCACGACCGTGCCCGCCGCGCCGCCGGCGAACGCCAGCAGCAGGAGCGACACCGGGAACGCGAGGAGCGCGATCTCCCCCGCTTTCGAGGCGCTGACGCGGTGCGCGAACGCGAACTCCACGATGCGCCCGGCCACCTGCATGGGCCCCACCAGCGCGGCGAGCCATGCGGCCGTCTCCGGCGCGAACCCCTGCTCCTGCAGCATCGCGAGCAGGTGCAGCGCCATCGCCGAGAAGGCGAGCATGTTGAGCGTGAAGGCGGCCGCCAGCCAGCGGAACCGCGCGTCGCCCAGGAGCCTCGCGCGGCCGGCCGCGTCGTCGGCGGCCCCGCGCGGGGCGTCCGCCGGGCGGCCGCGCGCCGGAAGGAAGAACGCGTGCAGCGGCACGCACAGCGCGAGGTTGAGCCCCGCCAGGACGAGCACCGCGTCCCGCCAGCCGAGCGAGGTGGCGAGCCACTGCGTGAGCGGCCAGAACACCGTGCTCGCGAAGCCGCCGGCGAGCGTGAGCACCGTGATCGCCTTGCGCAGGTCCGCGCGGAAGACCAGGGCCAGGCTCGCGAAGGCCGGCTCGTAGAGCACCAGGCCCATCGCCGCGCCCAGCCCGGCCCAGACGGCGTAGAGCGCCGCCACGCTGCCGACCTGCGACAGGGCCGCGAGCAGCAGCGCCGCCGCCACGGCGCCGGCGGTCATGGCGCGCCTCGCGCCGTGCCGGTCGATGTGGCGGCCGACGGGGGCCGCCACGAGGCCGGAGACGAGCAGCGCCACGCAGTAGGCGCCGACCGCCACGGGCGAGGAGATCCCGAGGTCGCGGCGCACCGCCTCCATCACCACGGCATATGCGTAGTACAGGCTCCCCCAGGAGACCACCTGCGTGACGCCGAGGGCGGCGACGACGCCCCAGCGCCACGGCCCCTTGTCGTCGTCCTCAGGCAAGGCCGCGCAGTTCCCTCAGCAGGACCGACAGGACGGCCAGGTCGAGGGCGCCGGCGCGCTTGAGCTCCTCGCGCATGGCCGCCAGGCGCGCGATCGGCTGCGCGAAGCGCTCCTTCCAGGCGGCCATCATGGCGGCCGGGTCGCCCGCGTCGGGCGCGAGCCGCGCGACCGTGGTCGTGAGCGCGCGCTGCTGGCTCGCGAGGTCGTCGCGAAGCGCGTTCCTCGCGAGCGCCTGCCACGGCGTGTCCGTGGGCAGGGCCGTGATGCGCTCGCCGAACCAGCGCAATTCCAGGTCGCCCGCCAGCGCGAAGTAGAGCTTCGCCACCGTCTCCAGCGCGCAGCCCGTCTCGCGCGCCACCTCGGTCGCGTCGAGCACGGCGTAGAGCGCGTCCAGTCCCGCCAGGTCGCGGGCGAGCGCGGCCGGGACGCCCTTCGAGGCGAGCCTCGCGGCCGTGGCCTCGAAGGTCTCGCGGTCCGCGGCCGAGAGCATCCCCGGCAGCTGGCGCCGGAAGGCCTCGAGCCCGGGCTGGAAGATCGCCAGCACCTCGGCGATGGGCAGCCGCTCGCGGCGGCGGCGCAGGAACCACAGGGTGGCGCGAAGCACGAGGCGGCCGGCCTCGACGAGCATCTCGGCCTGCACCGCCGACGGCACCCGGTTGTCCAGGGCGTCGATGGCCGCCCAGAGGGACTCGAAGCCGTAGATGTCGCGCACCAGGATGAAGGCGCGCGTGACCTCGTCCGGCGTGGCGCCGGTCTCCTCCTGCATGCGCTGCACGAACACCGAGCCCGTGCGGTTGATCATGGCGTTGGCCA
Organism: uncultured Lysobacter sp.; assembly: GCA_964576455.1. Classification (GTDB taxonomy): domain Bacteria; phylum Pseudomonadota; class Gammaproteobacteria; order Burkholderiales; family Usitatibacteraceae; genus FEB-7. The sequence continues at coordinate 1,448 of CAZNWZ010000171.1, read as the reverse complement.
CCACCGTGGCGACGATCTCCCGCCTGAGCGGGTGCCGCGGCATCGCGGTCGCGCAGCGCCGGGCCAGCTCGGCCGGGAAGTAGCCCACGAGGGCCTTCGCGACGTACGGGTCGTCGATGAGGGTGCCCTTCACGAGGTCGTCGAAGAGCACCATCTTGGAGTAGGCGAGCAGCACGGCGCGCTCGGGCGTGGCGAGCCCCTCACGGGCGGCGCGGCGCTCCGCGATCTCGTCGTCCGAGGGCAGGAACTCCACGGCGCGGTTGAGGCGCCCGGCCTTCTCGAGGGCCCGGATGAGGGAGGCCTGGGCGTCCAGGAGCTTCTCGCCCCGCATCCCGGAGACGGCGAGCGACTGCGTCTGGAAGTAGTTGTCGGCGAGGACCAGTCGCCCGACCTCCTCGGTCATGCTCGCGAGCAGCTCGTCCCGCTGCTTGCGCGTGAGCTCGCCGTCGGCCTCCACCAGGCCCAGCAGGATCTTGATGTTCACCTCGTGGTCCGAGCAGTCCACGCCGGCGGAGTTGTCGATGGCGTCGGTGCAGATGCGCCCGCCGGCGCGCGCGTACTCCACGCGCCCGAGCTGGGTGAAGCCGAGGTTGCCGCCCTCGCCCACCACCTTGCAGCGCAGTTCCGAGCCGTTCACGCGGATGGCGTCGTTGGCGCGGTCGCCCACGTCGGCGTGCGTCTGGCCGCCCGCCTTCACGTAGGTGCCGATGCCGCCGTTGTAGAGGAGGTCCACCGGCGCCTTGAGGATCGCCTTCATGAGCTCGGCGGGCGTCAGGGCCTCGTCGGCCACGCCCAGCGCGCGCCGCGCCTCGGGCGAGAGCGGGATCGACTTGAGCGAGCGGGCGTAGATCCCGCCGCCCTTCGAGAGCTTCGACTTGTCGTAGTCCTCCCAGGACGAGCGCGGCAGCGCGAACAGGCGCTCGCGCTCGCGGAAGCTCCTCTCCGTGTCGGGATCCGGGTCGAGGAAGACGTGGCGGTGGTCGAAGGCCGCCACCAGCCGGATGTGGCGCGACAGGAGCATGCCGTTGCCGAAAACGTCGCCGGACATGTCGCCGATGCCGGCGACGGTGAAGTCCTGCGACTGCGTGTCGACGCCCATCTCGCGGAAGTGGCGCTTCACGCTCTCCCAGGCGCCGCGGGCGGTGATGCCCATCTTCTTGTGGTCGTAGCCGGCGCTGCCGCCGGAGGCGAAGGCGTCGCCGAGCCAGAAGCCGTATTCGGCGGACACGGCGTTGGCGATGTCCGAGAAGGTGGCCGTGCCCTTGTCCGCCGCGACGACGAGGTACGGGTCGTCCGGGTCGTGGCGCACGACGCCCGCGGGCGGCACGACCTTGCCGGCGACGAGGTTGTCCGTGACGTCGAGCAGGGAGCGCAGGAACGTCCGGTAGCAGGCCACTCCCTCCTTCAGCCAGGCCTCCCGGTCCGAGGCGGGCGGCGCCGCCTTCAGC
>CAZNWZ010000170.1:0-4635 GCA_964576455.1 uncultured Lysobacter sp. | reverse complement strand
CGAGCCCCGGGATGCCCTGGGTCCGCGCGATGGCGAGCCGCTCCTCCCACATCTCGCGCGGCGGCATCTCGCTCGCGGTGTCGCACAGGCTCAGCGACAGCACCTTGCCCGGATAGCGCGCGCCCAGCTGCTGGCCGATCATGCCCCCCATCGACAGGCCGACGAAGTGCGCGGACCCGATGCCGAGCGCGTCCAGCAGCCCCGCGGCGTCGTCGGCCAGCAGGGCGATCGAGTAGGGGCCGGGTGTCGTCGAGGACCGGCCATGGCCCCGCGTGTCGTAGCGCAGGACGCGGTAGCGGTCGGCGAGCGCCGGGACGGTCCCGTCCCACATGTCCCAGCTCGACATGAGGCTGTTGCTCATCAGGATGACGCGGCCCTCGGCGGGGCCGTCGAACCGGTAGGCGATCTCGGCGCCGTTCACGGAGACGGTGGCGGTCACGGGGTCCTTTTCGTTGCGGGTCGGGAAAGCGGCATCAGCGCAGCAGGCCCGCCTCGCGCAGGTAGCGCTGCGCGCCGGGGTGGATCAGCTCGGCGCGCGGGGCGGCCGCGACGGTGTTGGCCGCCGTCGTCTCCCGCGCCTGGGGCAGGCGGGCGGCGATCGCGGACTCGCCCAGGTGCAGGGCGCGGGCGAGGCGGTAGGCGGTCTCGTCCGGGAGCGACGGCCGGGCGATGACGAAGGCCCAGGAACCGACGGAGGCGATGGGCGCGTCCTGCCCGGGGTAGCTGCCCGCGGGCACGGACAGGGGCTTCAGGAACGCGTGCTTCCCGAGGATGCGCCTCACCTGCGCCGCGTCGGGCACGATGAAGCGCGCTCCGCTCCGGGACTTCGCCACGGCGGCGAATCCCGGCCAGCCGATGCCCGCGCCCCACAGGGCCGCCACGCGGCCGTCCTCGACCATGGCCGGGCCGTCGCCCGCGCGCTCGAGGAAGATGGCCTCGAAGTCCTTGTTCATGTCGTAGCCCAGGCCGTCGAGGACGTAGCGGGCGAGGACCACCAGGCCGGAGCCCTTCGCGCCGAAGGCGACCGGCTTGCCCAAGAGGTCGGCGATGGCGCGGTGCGGGCTGTCGGCCCGCGTGACGAACATGCCCGGCGAGGAGTACATCGCGGCGAGGATCCTCAGGTCCGCGGGCGGGCGGCCGATGCCGTTGACGGCCTCGTGGAACGGCTCGCCGGTCACCAGCGCGATGTCGAGGCTGCCGGCCTCGAGGAGGGGGATGTTCTCGGTGCTGCCCTTGGTGTTGCGCGGCTGCACCCGGAGCGACGGATCGGCCTCGCCCACGGTCTGCGCGAGCGCGTCCCCGAAGACGGGAAAGCCGCCGCCGGGCGTCGCCGTTCCCAGGACGACCACCGTGCGATCCTGCGCCCGCGCGAGGCCCGGCGGCAGGGCGGCGAGCGCTCCCGCGGCGAGGATCAGGCGGCGTCCGTTCATCGGTTCTCCCTCGGTCGGATGATGCGCGGAGCTTACCGCACAATCGCGGCCGCGCCCTTCAGCGCGCCCAGTCGGGGTGCTGGTCGTGCAGCTCGCGATGCTGCTCGATGAGCACCTGGTAGAAGGAAAGACGCTCGGCGGAGATGGCCCCGCGACCCGCCGCCGCGATGACGGCGCAGCCCGGCTCCGAGAGGTGGGCGCAGTCGTTGAACTTGCACTGGCCCAGGAACGGGCGGAACTCGCGCATCGCCTCCGCGATCTGCGCCTCGGTCAGGTGGAAGAGCCCGAAGGACTGGAAGCCCGGCGTGTCGATGATCGCCGCGTCGCGGTCCAGCCGGAACATCCGCGAGAAGGTGGTGGTGTGCGTGCCGATGCCCAGCGAGGCCGAGATCTCGCCCACGCGGGCCACCTCCTCCATCACCAGGGCGTTCACGGTCCGGGACTTGCCCATGCCGCTCTGGCCCACCAGCAGCGTGATCTTTCCCTCCAGCAGCGGCAGGAGGGCGGCGGTGTCGAACTTGGCCGACATCGAGATGACGGTGTAGCCGATCGCCTCCCACGCATCGAGCGAGCGGCGCGACCCGGCGTGCTCCGGGAGGTCCGACTTGTTCAGGGCGATGATCGCCGGGATCCCGGCGGCCTCGCAGGCCACGAGGCTCAGGTTCAGGAACGCCTCGCTGAAGGCGGGGCGCGGGGCGAGCAGGATCACCGCCTGGTCCACGTTGGCCGCGAGCGTCTTCTCCTTCCACTGGTCGGAGCGGAACAGGATGTTGCGCCGCGTGCCCACGCGCTCGATGGAGCCCTGGGCGGCGCCCGTGAGGCGCACTTCGACGAAGTCGCCGCAGGCCGCGTCCTGCTTGCGGCCCTTGCGCGTGCACACCACCTGGCGACGGTCGGCGAGCTCGACGAGGAAGTCGCGGCCGAAGTCGGCGACCACGCGCCCCTCGGCGACGACCTGCTGCTCCCGCTCGCGCCGCGTCGTCAAGGCGCGGCCTCCTACAGGTCGAACAGCGCGTCGATCTTGGCGGCGCAGATGAAGTCGTTCTCGGACAGCCCGTCGATGGCGTGCGTCCAGTAGGTGACCTTGCACCGGCCCCAGCCCACGGCGAGATCCGGGTGGTGGTCCTCGCGGTGCGAGATCCACGCGGTCGCGTTCACGAAGGCCATCGTCTCGTGGTAGTTCGCGAACTCGTAGGTCTTCGTGATGGCCTTGCCCTCGCGCGACCAGCCGGCGAGCCCCTTGAGGAGCGGGCCGACCTGGGCGTCCGAGAGGGGGGCGATGCCGCCCTCGCAGGGCAGGCACTTCTTGCGGGCGAGTTCGTTCATGGCGGTGGGGCGGGTGCGGGCAGGGGGCGCTCAGGCGGGCCGGCCGGCCATCCTCCTCAGGTGCTCGATGCGCAGCGCGGCGGGCGGATGGGAATCATACACGAGCGAATGCAGCGGGTCGGGCGTGAGCGTGGCCGCGTTGTCGCGGTAGAGCTTGCCCAGCGCGCTCACCAGGTCGTCCGCGCTCGCGTGGCGCGCCGCGAACTCGTCGGCCTCGAACTCCTGGCGCCGCGACAGCAGGCTCGCGAGGGGCTGGAAGGGGAACGTGAAGGCGGGAACGGCGAGCATGAAGGCGGCGAGCAGCGCCCCGGTGGGCGCGGGCGAGGGCAGGCCGAAGGCCGCCGCGAACGCCGGCTCGCCGGCCGCCCAGCCGAGCACCGCGAGCAGGACGAAGGCGAGGGCGAAGCGCACCGCCAGCAGCCGCGGGATGTGGCCGCGCGCGAAGTGGCCCAGCTCGTGCGCGAGCACCGCCTCGATCTCCTCCTTCGTGAGGCGCTCGATCAGGGTGTCGAAGAAGACGATGCGCTTGGCGCGCCCGAAGCCGGTGAAGTAGGCGTTGCCGTGGCTCGAGCGCCGCGAGCCGTCCATCACGTAGAGGCCCTCGGCGCGGAAGCCGCACCGCGACACCAGCGACTCGATGCGCAGGCGCAGCTCGCCTTCCTCCAGCGGCGTGAAGCGGTTGAAGAGCGGCGCGATCCAGCGCGGGAAGATGGCCACCAGCAGGAGCGTGAAGGCGACCCACGCGGCCCACGCCCACACCCACCACCAGGCTCCCGTGGCCTCGATGAACCAGCACACCGCCAGGAGGAGGGGGGTGCCCAGCGCCACGGCGAGCGCCACGCCCTTGGCGAGGTCGGCGGCGAAAAGGGCCGGCGTTGACTTGTTGAAGCCGTGCCTCGCCTCGACGCCGAAGGTGCGCCAGGCGTCGAAGGGCAGCGAGGCCGCGGCGCCGACGGCCACGAAGGCGAAGACGGTCGCGAGGTCGCGCGCGTAGCCGGCGCCCAGAAGGGATCCCGAGAGGGCGTCGAGGGCGGCGAGCCCGCCGCCCACGCTCATCGCGAGGAGCAGGGCCCCGTCGATCGCCACCGTCTCGAGGGCGGCGACGCGGACCTTGTCGCGCGTGTAGTCGGCCGCCCGGGCATGCGCCTCGGGGGGGACGAGCGCGGCGAAGTCGGGCGGGACGCGGTCGCGGTGGCGGGCGACGTGGCGGGCATGGCGGGCGAGCAGCCACAGGCGCCAGGCGAGGGCGGCGAGAGCGAAGGCGACGAAGGCGAGGGCGAAGGCGTTCAAGGCGTTTGGAGGATGGGTGCGCCGCGTGACACAATCCGGGCGCCGCAACGATCGAACATTCTATTCATGGCACAGGATACGGCACCGCTCGTCTGGGTCGACATGGAGATGTCGGGGCTCGTCCCCGACCGCGACCGCATTCTCGAGGTCGCGCTCGTGGTGACCGACGGCGAGCTCAACACGATCGCCGAGGCCCCCGTCTGGGTCGTGCACCAGCCCGACGAGGTGCTGGACGCGATGGACGCCTGGAACAAGGGCACGCACGGCCGATCCGGCCTTATCGACAAGGTCCGCGCCTCGAAGTTCAGCGAGGCCGAGGTCGAGGCGGGGATCCTCGACTTCCTGCGCCCGGTCGTGGCCGCGGGCGCGGCGCCCCTCGCCGGCAACACCGTGCACCAGGACCGGCGCTTCATGGCCCGCTACATGCCGGCCTTCGAGTCGTACCTCCACTACCGGATCGTGGACGTCTCCACGCTCAAGGAGCTGGCGAGGCGCTGGCGCCCCGAGGTGCTCGCGGGGGTGGTCAAGGAGTCGAAGCACGAGGCGCTCGCGGACGTCTACGAGTCCATCGAGGAGCTGCGCCACTACC
>CAZNWZ010000169.1:1720-4786 GCA_964576455.1 uncultured Lysobacter sp. | reverse complement strand
GCGCCCTTGATGCCCATCACGAACTGCACGTGCGGCGGGGGCTTCAGCAGCCCGCGCTTCACGAGGTCCGCGGCGTTGTAGAGCATGGCGAGGTCGAAGAGCTCGCACTCGGGCTTGATGTCGAGGTCGAGCATGCTCCGGGCGAGGCCGTCGATGAGCTGGGGCGGGTTCTCGTAGATCATCGTGGCGAAGTTGACCGAGCCCGTCGCGAGCGAGGCCATGTCGGGGCGGTGCGAGAGCATCGTCCCGCGCGCGGCGGGCTCGCGGCCGCGGCCGCCTGTGGAGAACTGGACGATCATTCCCGGGCAGTGCTTGCGCACGCCCTCCTGCACGGCCGCGAACTTCGCCGGGTCGGAGCCCGACGACTCGTCGTCGTTGCGCACGTGGATGTGCACGAGGGTGGCGCCGGCCTCGAAGGCTTCCTGCGTGCTCTCGACCTGCTCGGCGACGGTGACGGGCACGGCGGGGTTGTCCTTCTTGCGCGGGACGCTGCCGGTGATGGCGACCGCGATGACGGCGGGCTGCATGGCGCTCACTTTCGGGCGGGATGGGAGGCGGGAAGAAGGTCGTACGGGTCGCGGGGATTGGGGTAGTCGCGCTTGGGGCCGATCTTGAACACGCCGTTGAAGCGCAGCACGGTGGCGCCGTCGACGGCGGCAGAGCCCTGCATGAAGACGAGGGTCTTCGTGGCGCGGACCACCTCGGCGGTGCCCTCGAGCCAGGCGCCGGCCGGCACGGGGGCCGCGAAGTCCGTCGTGAGGTTGATCGTCGGAAAGCGGTGGCCCGCGATCCCGGGGCACTGGTAGTGGATCACCGCCGCCATCTGCATGTCGGCGAAGGTGCACAGCATGCCGCCGGCGCAGAACCGGGCCGGGTTCAGGTGGCGTTCCTCGACGCGAAAGCCCAGGCGGACGTGCTTTCCATCCCAGCGGGCGTACAGGGGGCCGGCGGTCTTCAGGAATTCCCCACCGATGGGGATGGGCTTGAACCCGTGCGGTATCTCGGCGTGGCTCATGGCGACCGCTATGGTCGCACGAAACAAAAAAGGGGACGGTTCCTGGAACCGTCCCCTTTTTCGGCTACCAGCCGGGGTGGTCGAAGTACTTGCCGTAGGACTTGAGGGCGCCGTCCACCTGGACCAGGCCGGCGCGGCCGGACTTGCCGTCGGAGGCGGACTTCATCGCGTCGGCGCCGGCGATCAGCTCCGCGACGACGATGTGCAGCTGAGCGTCCGCATCCGGCGGCAGCTTGCACTCCTTCACGATGCGGCCCACGTCGGCTTCGACGCGCCTGCCGAGCTCCGCATAGGCCTCGGGCTTCGCGGTGCCCTTGTGCAGGGGCGCGGCCGCTCCGTGCACGGCACCGCGGATCGCGTTCATGCCGCGGCGAAGCGGCTCGTCCGTCTTCCATCTCTTGCCGTGGTCGAGCTGCAGCTTCATCGGGGCCGTGCCGTGGCCGTGCTGATGCTCGGCGGCGGCGAGGACGGCGGGCGCGAAGGCCGCGCCCGAAAGGGCGAAGGCCCCGATGAGGGCCAGGGATGCGAGGTTCTTCAAGGGTAGCTCCTGTGAAGGGTGGGTGAAATCCGATGGACTCCCCCTCACGTCCGGGGTTCACGCCCCGCACGGAAACCCGCGGATTTCTTGAACTGGTTCAAGCGCGGCGCAGTGCGGGCTTGCGCTGGATCATGAGGTCGTACAGGGAACGGGCCGCGAGCGACAGGCCGCGGTCCGCGCGCCGGACCAGGTAGATCGTGCGTTCCAGCCCCGGAAGCCGGAAGGGCCGGTGCACGAGCGAGCCGCGCTCGAACTCGAAGAGGGTGAGCGCCGGCACGACGGTGATGCCCACGCCCTCCTCCACCATGCCCATGACGGTGGTGAGGTGCTCGACCTCCAGCACGGTCGCCATGTGCTGGGGGTGCAGCGCCGCCTCGAGGTGCTGGCGCACGCTGCTCGCGCGCGTGAAGTGCACGAAGGGGTGTGCCGCGAGGTCCTTCACGCGCAGCGTGGCCTTCCGGGCCAGCGGATGGTCGTGCCGGCACACGAGGTGGAAGCGGTCGCGGCAGAGCACCTCCGTGGCCCACTCCGCCGACTCCGGGCCCGTGGCCGCGAGCGCGAAGTCGGCCCGCCCCGCGCGCACGAGCGCCAGGCACTGGTCCGAGAGCGTGTCGAAGAGCTCCAGGTCGACGCCGGGATGGGCCGCGCGATACTCGGCGAAGAGGCCCGGCAGCCACCCGGCCGCGAGAGAGGGCAGGGCCGCCACCGACACGCGCCCCTTGTTGAGCGCCACGCGCTCGCCGATGTCGGCGGCGAGCGTCTCGAAGTCCGCGAGCAGGCGCCGCGCCGGCTCCTCCAGCGTGCGGCCCTCGGCCGTGAGCTCGACGTTCCTCGTGTCGCGGTCGAAGAGCCGGGCGCCCACCGCCTCCTCCAGCGAGCGCACCAGCGCGCTGAAGGCCGGCTGCGACAGGTGGCAGCGGTGCGCCGCGCGGGTGAAGCTGCGCAGCTCCGCCAGGGCCAGGAAGGCGCGCAGGTGCCGGGTGGAGAGATTGAGCTGCATCACGGATCAATCCATCGGAAATAACGAATTCCCCGATAACCGCGCCCACTATAGAGTCCGCCCCATGGCGCGACAACCCCTGCTCATCGGCTGCGGCGCGGGCTTCTCCGGGGACCGGCCGGACGCGCCCGGCCCCGTGGTGGCGACCCTGGCCGCCCGCGGGGGCCCGGCGTGCCTCATGCTGGAGACGCTCGCGGAGCGCACGCTCGCCCTGGCGCAGCTGCGCCGCCGCGACGATCCCGAATCCGGCTTCGAGCCCCTGCTCGACGTCCTCGTGGGCCCCATCCTCGCCGAGTGCCTGGGCAGCGGCATCCGCATCGTCTCCAACTTCGGCGCCGCCAACCCCGCCGCGGCCGCCCGGCGCATCGACGAGATCGCCCGCATCGAGGGATTCACCAATCCGCGCATCGCCGTGGTCACCGGCGACGACCTGTCCGGCCCCGCGTACCACGCCTTGCTGGCGGAGCGTCTCGGCGAAGCGAGGCGCCCGGTGAGCGCCAACGCCTACCTCGG
>CAZNWZ010000169.1:0-1620 GCA_964576455.1 uncultured Lysobacter sp. | reverse complement strand
GGCTGGCTCGCCGAGGGGGGCATCTCCTACGCCGGGCCGGGCGCGGAGGCGCGCGCTCGCCTCGCGGCCGAGATCCTCGTGAAGCGCCTGCCGGAGCTCAAGCTGCGCATCGACCTCATCGGCGTGACGAGCCTCTTCGCCGACGACGCGGGGAGGCTCCTGGCGACGAAGGTCCCGTCGGACGCGCGCGACGTGCGCCTGCGCGTGGCGGCGCGCCACGACCGGAAGGAGGCGGCCGAGCAACTCGCCCAGGAGGTCACGGCGCTCTACACCTGCGGCCCGGCTGGCGGCGGCGGCGTGCGCACCGCGATCCGCCCGCGGCTCTCCACGGCCTCGTGCTTCGTGCCGCGCGAGGCCGTGAAGGCCGGCTTCGAGTGGGTGAGCTGATGGCCACGCGCACCGTTCCCCTTCGCGAGCTCGCCCACGGCCGCACCGGCGACAAGGGCAACCGCGCCAACATCAGCGTGATCGCCCGCCGCGAGGCGTACTGGCCGCTGCTGGTGGCGCAGGTGACGGAACCGGTCGTGGCGAGGGTCCTCGCCCACCGCCAGCCCTCGAAGGTCACGCGCTACCTGCTCCCCAACCTGCACGCCATGAACTTCGTGATCGACGACGTCCTGGACGGCGGCGTGAACGACTCCCTCAACCTCGATTCGCACGGCAAGTCGCTCGCGTTCCTCGTGCTCGACCTGCCGGTGCAAGTGCCCGAGAACCTCGAAACCCCGACCGGAGGAGACCCATGAACAGATTCGCCGCCGCACTCGCCCTCGCCGTGGCCGCCACGACCGCGGCCGCGCAGGACTTCCCCACGAAGTCCATCACCTTCGTCGTGCCCTTCGCGGCCGGCAGCGCCACGGACACGCTCGCGCGCGCCGTGGGGCAGGCCGTCACCAACGAGACGAAGCAGGCGGTGGTGATCGACAACAAGCCGGGCGCCAGCGGCATGATCGCCGCGAGCGCCGTGGCCAAGGCCCCCGCCGACGGCTACACCGTGCTCATCACGACCAACACCACGCACGCGGCCAACGAGCACCTCTACAAGAAGCTCTCGTACGACCCGGTGAAGGACTTCGCGCCGCTCTCGGGCCTGGGCAAGGGCGGGCAGGTGATGGTGGTGAAGCCCTCGCTGCCGGTGACGACGGTGCAGGAGTTCATCGCGCACGCGAAGAAGAACCCGGGGAAGATCAACTTCGGCTCCGGAAGCTCCTCCTCGCGCATCGCGGGCGAACTGCTGCAGCAGATGGCGGGCATCGAGTTGCTGCACGTGCCCTACAAGAGCAACCCGCTCGCCGTCGCCGACATGCTGGGCGGCACCATCGACATGATGATCACCGACACCACCACGGGGCTTCCGCAGGTGCAGTCCGGGAAGCTGCGCGCCCTCGGCTACTCCGGCGACAAGCGCTCGCGCCTGGCCCCCGACCTGCCGACCATCGCAGAAGCCGGCGTGAAGGGCTACGAGATGAGCTACTGGTTCGCCGCCTACGCGCCCGCCGGCACGCCCCCGGCCGTCGTGAAGCGCCTCAACGCGCTGCTGGTGGCCGCTACCAAGTCCGGCCCCGTCACCGCCTTCTACGAGAAGACGGGCGTGGACGCCTTCACCACCACGCCCGAGGAGCT
>CAZNWZ010000168.1:0-4817 GCA_964576455.1 uncultured Lysobacter sp. | reverse complement strand
CTACCGCTGGAACCAGTGGCTCTTCCTGCGCATGCGCGAGAAGGGCATCGCCTACAAGAAGACGGGCACCGTCAACTGGGACCCCGTCGACCAGACCGTCCTCGCCAACGAGCAGGTGATCGACGGCAAGGGCTGGCGCACCGGGGCGACCGTCGAGAAGCGCGAGATCCCGATGTGGTACCTGCGCATCACGCAGTACGCCGACGAGCTGGTGGACGCCCTCGAGGGGCTGGCCTGGCCCGAGCAGGTGAAGCAGATGCAGAGGAACTGGATCGGCCGCTCCTACGGCGTCGAGTTCACCCTGCCCTACGCGGAGGAGACCGCCCGCCGGATGAACGACGGGAAAAGTGGCCTCAAGGTCTACACCACGCGCGCCGACACGATCATGGGCATCACCTTCGCCGCCGTGGCCGCGGAGCACCCGCTGGCCGCCGAGGCCGCGAAGGGCAACCCCGAGCTCGCCGCCTTCGTCGGGGAGTGCAAGAAGGGCGGCGTGATGGAGGCCGACCTCGCCACGATGGAGAAGAAGGGGATGCCCACGGGGCTCTTCGTGCTGCACCCCTTCACGAAGCAGCCGGTCGAGGTCTGGGTCGGCAACTACGTGCTCATGGGCTACGGCGAGGGCGCGGTGATGGCGGTGCCCGGTCACGACGAGCGCGACTTCGCCTTCGCGAAGAAATACGGCCTGGCCATCACGCAGGTGATCGACGTGGACGGCAAGCCCTACTCCACCGACGCCTGGCAGGAGTGGTACGAGGCGCCGGGGGTGTGCGTGCACTCCGGCAAGTACGACGGCCTCGCGCAGCAGGAGGCCATCGACGCGGTGGCCGCGGACCTTCGCGCGATGGGCCTGGGAGAGAAGCGCAAGCAGTTCCGGCTGCGCGACTGGGGCTTCTCGCGCCAGCGCTACTGGGGCACGCCCATTCCCATCGTCCACTGCCCCCGGTGCGCCGACGTGGCCGTCCCCGACGACCAGCTGCCGGTGTTGCTCCCCGAGGATCTCGTTCCCGACGGCTCCGGCAGCCCGCTGGCGAAGTCGCCGGCGTTCTACGAGTGCAAGTGCCCGAAGTGCGGCGGCGAGGCGAAGCGCGAGACCGACACCATGGACACCTTCGCCGACTCGTCCTGGTACTTCTTCCGCTACGCCTGCCCCGGCGCGAAGACGATGGTCGATGCCCGCGCCGACTACTGGATGCCGATGGACCAGTACATCGGCGGCATCGAGCACGCGATCCTGCACCTGCTCTACGCGCGCTTCTGGACCAAGGTGATGCGCGACATGGGGCTCGTGAAGGTGGACGAGCCTTTCAAGAACCTGCTCACGCAGGGCATGGTGCTCAACCACATCTTCAGCCGGCGCACGGACAAGGGCGGCATCGCGTACTACGCGCCCGACGAGGTGGACGTGAAGGCGGATGCCGAGGGGAAGATCTCGGCGGTGACGCTGAAGGCCGACGGAAAGCCCGTGGACTACGGCGGCATCGGCACGATGTCGAAGTCCAAGAGGAACGGCGTCGACCCGCAGGACCTCATCGACCGCTACGGCGCCGACACGGCGCGGCTGTACGTGATGTTCGCGAGCCCGCCCACGGACACCATCCTGTGGTCGGACTCCTCCGTCGAGGGCTCCTTCCGGTTCCTCAAGCGCCTGTGGAAGCTCGTGCACGACCACCTCGCGGCCGGCGGTCCCGTGGCGGGCCGCGCGACGGGGGAGCTCGCCAAGGAGCTCAAGGACCTGCGCTTCAAGCTGCACCGGACCATCGACAAGGTGGGCGACGACTACGGCCGGCGCCTGCAGTTCAACACCGCGATCGCCGCGGTGATGGAGCTGCTCAACGCGCTCGGCGACATCGTGGTCGAGGAACGAGCCGGCAAGAAGGAAAACAACCCTTCGGCGGCGGCGCGCGCGGTGGCCCAGGAGATCCTCGAGGGCGCGGTGCTGCTGCTCTCGCCGATCGTGCCGCACATCACGACCGCGCTGTGGGCCGAGCTTCGCCCGGGCACGCGCCTCATCGACCAGCCCTGGCCCGAGGTGGACAAGTCCGCCCTCGTGCAGGACACGGTGGAGCTCGTCCTCCAGGTGAACGGGAAGCTGCGCGGCCACCTCGCCGTCCCGGCGGCGGCCTCGAGGGAGGAGATCGAGCGCGCCGCGCTGGCGAGCGAGGGCGCGGTGAAGTTCATGGAAGGCCGTCCCGCGAAGAAGGTCGTCGTGGTGCCGGGCCGGCTGGTGAACATCGTTGCGTGAGGCCGCGCTGAGGGCCGCGATGGCCGCCGCCTGCCTGGGGCTCGCCGCCTGCGGCTTCCAGCTGCGCGGCGAGGCCGGCGCGGGGTTCGGGTCCCTCTTCGTGTCCGCCGACGTGCCCTCACAGGTCGCGGTCGAGGTCCGCCGCCAGCTCACCGGGGGCCCGACCCGCGTCGCGGCGACCGCCCGGGAGGCCGAGGGCCTGCTGCGAATCCTCGGGGAGAGCACGGAAAAGACGATCCAGTCGCTCACCGGCGCCGGCCGCGTGTTCGACTACCGGCTGAGCCTCAAGGTGCGCTACCAGGTGACGGACGCGGCCGGCAAGGCGATCGTCGAGCCGGCGGAGATCGAGCAGTGGCGGATCATCTCCTACTCCGAGACGGCGCCGCTCGCGAAGGAGGCCGAGGAGCAGCTCCTCTTCGCGGAGATGCGAAGCGAGGCCGCCACGCGGATCCTCCGCCGCATCGCGGTGGTTCGCGGCCAGGGCCCGGCGCGATGAGGATCGCCACCCGCCAGCTCGCCCAGCACCTGAAGAAGGGGCTCGCGCCGCTCTACGCCGTGCACGGCGCGGAGGCCCTCCTCGCGCTGGAGGCGGGCGACGCCATCCGCGCCGCCGCGCGCAAGTCCGGCTGCACCGAGCGCGAGGTCTTCACCGCCGAGCCGGGGGCCGACTGGTCGAAGCTCGGCGCCTCGGCGGCGAACCTCTCGCTCTTCGCCACGCGCAGGCTCCTCGAGGTCCGCATCCCGTCGGGCAAGCCCGGCGCCGAGGGCGGCAAGGCGCTCGAGGCGCTGTGCGCGAGGCTTCCCGAGGACACCGTGGTCCTGGTGATGCTCCCCGAGCTGGAGTGGCAGGGACTCAAGACGGCCTGGTTCGCGGCCCTCGAGGACGCGGGGACCGTGGTCGAGGCGAAGGCGGTGTCCCGCGAGGAGCTGCCGCAGTGGCTCGCCGAGCGCCTGGCCGCGCAGCAGCAGCGCGCCGGCGTGGAGACCCTCGAGTGGATGGCCGACCGCGTCGAGGGCAACCTCCTGGCCGCCCGCCAGGAGGTGGAGAAGCTCGCGCTGCTGCTGCCCGCGGGCGAGATCTCGCTGGAGTCCATCCGCGAGGCGGTGACGGACGTCTCGCGCTTCGAGCGCGACGCGCTCCTCGAGGCGATCCACGCGGCCGATCCCGGGCGCATCGCGCGCGCCGTCGATTCGCTGGAGGCCGAGGGCGAGCCGCTGCCGCTGCTGCTCTGGGCCCTGGCGGAGGAGCTTCGCCTCATGATGCAGCTCACGGCCGGCGAGCGCCCCCGGCGCTTCCTGGACCCCGACCGGCTGCAGCAGCTCCAGCGCACCGCGCGCAAGCACGACGCCGCCTCCTCCGACCGCCTGCTCTTGCGGGCCCACCGGATTGACCGCATGATCAAAGGCGTCGAGACGGGCGATGCGTGGGAGGAGATCCTCGAGATGAGCCTCGCGCTCGCCGGCAGGCCGGCCCTGCGGCCCGCCGCCTGAGATCCGACGACGAACCGCATGAACGACCTCAACGCCGCCAACGACGTGCAATCCCTGGTCGCCGCCCTGGGCCAGGCCGCCCGCGACGCGAGCCGCGTGCTCGCGCGCGCCGGCACCGCCGCCAAGAACCGCGCCCTGGAGGCCGCGGCCGAGGCCCTCGTGGACCGCGAGAAGACGATCCTCGCCGCCAACGCGAAGGACGTGAAGGGGGCGCGCGCCGACGGCGCCGACGACGCCTTCATCGACCGGCTCAAGCTCACCGCCAAGGGGGTCGAGGAGATGGCCGAGGGCCTTCGCCAGATCGCGCGCCTGCCCGACCCCGTGGGCGAGATCACGGACCTGCGCTACCGGCCCTCGGGCATCCAGGTCGGGCGCATGCGCGTGCCGCTGGGCGTGGTGGGCATCATCTACGAGTCGCGCCCCGACGTGACGGCGGACGCGGGCGGCCTGTGCCTGAAGAGCGGAAACGCGGCCATCCTGCGCGGCGGCAGCGAGTCCCTCCACTCCAACCAGGCCATCGCCGCGTGCCTGCACGCCGGCCTCAAGGCCGCGGGCCTGCCCGAGGCGGCGGTGCAGCTCGTGGGCGTCACCGACCGCGCCGCCGTGGGCGAGCTGATCGCCGCCGAGAAGTTCGTGGACGTGATCGTCCCGCGCGGGGGCAAGGGCCTCGTGGAGCGCATCTCGAAGGAGGCGCGCGTTCCCGTCATCAGGCACCTGGACGGCGTCTGCCACGTGTACGTGGACGAGGGCGCCGACCCCGCCAAGGCGCTCGCCATCGTGGAGAACGCGAAGACGCAGCGCTACGGCACCTGCAACACGATGGAGACGCTCCTCGTGGCGCAGGCGGCGGCCCCGGCGGTGCTGCCCGCGATCGGGCGCATGTTCGCCGCCAGGGGCGTGGAGATGCGCGCCTGCCCCGGGTCGAAGGCGATCCTCACGGCTGCCGGCGTGAAGGGCGTGAAGGACGCCACCGAGGAGGACTGGTACGCGGAGTATCTCGCGCCGATCGTCGCGATCGCGACGCTCCCGGGCATCGACGAGGCGATCGCGCACATCGCGAAGTACGGCTCGCAGCACACGG
>CAZNWZ010000167.1:0-4861 GCA_964576455.1 uncultured Lysobacter sp. | reverse complement strand
AAGAGCCGCATCATCATCTTGCGGTTCTCGAGCATGTAGGACACGCCCGAGGGCGTGCGCAGGTTGTCCTCGAGGACGTGGTACTCGCCGTCGGCGTCCCTCACCAGGTCCACGCCGGCCACGTGCGCGTAGATGCCGCCGGGCACGTCCACGCCGACCATCTCGCGGCGGAACTGGCTGTTGGACTCGACGTCCTCGCGGGGAATGCGGCCGGCGCGCAGGATCTCCTGCCCGTGGTAGATGTCGTGCAGGAAGCGGTTGAGGGCGGTGACGCGCTGGCGCAGCCCGGCGGCCAGCCGGTCCCACTCGGCGCCCGGGATCGCGTGCGGCACGATGTCGAAGGGGATGAGCCGCTCGGTGCCGGAGGCCTCGCCGTAGACCGCGAAGGTGATGCCGACGCGATGGAAGAGCAGGTCGGCCGCATGGCGGTCCTGGGCGATCCGCTCCGGCGGGGTGTCGCGGAGCCAGCCCGCGAACGCCTCGTAGTGCGGCCGCACGGTGCCATCGGCGGCGAACATCTCGTTGAAGGGCGTCGGGAGCGGCATGGTCATCGCGGGGAATTTCCGGGGAACAGCAAGCGCCGTGCCACGCCAGTATGCGCCTGCGTCCCGGGCTGGCGGACGCCGGATGGGCCGCCCCGGCGAACCGGAATGGTGCGCGCGCACCGAAAGGCGGCGCCGGCCGCGCGAGGCCCGGGAGGGAGCCGGGGGGTAGAATCGCGCCTGGAACGCTCCCCGCCGCGCCCGCCGTGATCACCGACCAGTCCATCGCCGACCTCCCGCAGCTGCAGTCGGACCTCGCCGCCACCTACGGCGAGGCGCTGGCCGACGCGCCCCTGCGGGCGCTCCAGCTCGCCCGCGGCGCCTGCCAGGCGGCGGGCCGGGACGCCGCGTTCGGGCGCGCGGTGGCGGTCGCGAGGCTGCTCCTCGTGCAGGGCGCCGACCCGGAGACGGTGAGCGCGGCCCTCGTCAGCGGCGCGCTGCCCGAGGCCGAGCTGGACCTCGAGGGCATCCAGGCGGCCTTCGGCGAGGAGCTCGCCCAGCTCATCAGGGGGCTCTCCCGGGCCGGGCGAATCGAGTCCCTCGCGTCGGCGAAGTCGGATCCGGAGCAGCTGCGCAAGATGCTGCTCGCGATCGCCGAGGACGTGCGCGTCGTGCTCATCAAGCTCGCCGAGCGCGTGGTGTACCTGCGCTCCATCACGAAGGCCGACGAGGCGCTGCGGCGGGCGGCGGGCGAGGACACGCTCGCGCTGTTCGCGCCGCTCGCCAATCGCCTGGGCGTGGCCGAGCTCAAGTGGGAGCTCGAGGACTTCGCCTTCCGCTTCACCGAGCCGGACCTCTACCGGAAGGTCGCGGGGCTGCTCGACGAGAAGAGGAACGACCGCGAGGCCTACATCGCGCGCGTCGTGGCGAGGCTCTCGGAGGAGCTCGCCGGCATGGGCATCGAGGCCCAGATCCAGGGCCGCCCCAAGCACCTCTACTCGATCTTCCGGAAGATGCGCGGCAAGAACCTCCCGTTCGAGCGCCTCTACGACATCCGGGCCGTGCGCGTGATCGTGAAGAACGTGCGCGAGTGCTACGCCGTGCTGGGCGTCGTGCACGACCTGTGGACGCCCATCGAGGGCGAGTTCGACGACTACATCGCGAGCCCGAAGGCGAACGAATACCGCTCGCTGCACACGGCCGTCGTCGGGCCCGAGGGCAGGACGCTGGAGGTGCAGATCCGCACCGAGGAGATGCACCTGCACTCGGAGCACGGCGTGGCCGCCCACTGGCGCTACAAGGAAGGCCGCCGCGCCGACCAGAAGTTCGACGCCAAGATCGCGTGGCTGCGGCAGGTGCTCGCGTGGAAGGCGGACGTGCTGGCGGTCGAGGGCGCGGCCGGCCGCGTGCCGCGCGGGCTCTTCGAGGAGACGATCTACGTCCTCACGCCGCAGGGCAAGGTGGTGGACCTGCCGGCGGGTTCCACGCCCCTGGACTTCGCCTACCACGTGCACACCGACCTCGGCCACCGCTGCCGGGGCGCGAAGGTCGACGGGCAGATGGTCCCGCTCACCACGAGGCTCGCCAACGCGCAGCGCGTCGAGATCGTGGCGGCCAAGCAGGGCGGCCCGTCGCGCGACTGGCTCTCGGGCGGCTACCTCGCGAGCCCGCGGGCGCTCGCCAAGGTGCGGCAGTGGTTCCGGCACGAGGACTTCGAGGTCGACGTGGCGAGCGGCCGCGGCGCGCTGGAGAAGGAGCTGACGCGCCTGGGGGCCACCAGCTTCGCGCACGAGAGAATCGCGGCCTCCTGCGGCTTCGCGCGCACGGACGAGTTCTTCGCGGCGCTGGGGCGCGGCGAGGTGACGGGGCGCCAGATCGAGATCGCCGTGCGCGGGGAGCCCGCGCCCGCGGCGCCCCCCCCGCCGGTGACCGTCGTCCCGGCGCCGGCCTCGCGCGCCTCCTCGGGGGTGCTGGTGCTCGGCGTGAACAACATCGCCACGCTCGTGGCCAAGTGCTGCAAGCCGGTTCCGCCGGACCCGATCATCGGGTTCATCACGCGCACCCGCGGCGTGATGGTGCACCGCGCCGATTGCCCCAACATCACGGGGCTCGCCGCCGACCAGCGCGAGCGGCTGCTGCCGGCCGACTGGGGCAAGACGGGGGAGGCGCCGTTCGCGGCCGACGTGGAGGTCGTGGCGATCGACCGCCAGGGGCTGCTGCGCGACATCTCGGAGGCGATCTCGCGGGAGCGCATCAACGTCACGGCCGTGAACACGCTCTCGCGCGGGGCGCACGCGTTCATGCGCTTCACGCTGCAGGTCGACTCCGGGGAGGCCATCCAGCGAGTGCTGCGCCAGGTCCGCGACGTACCGGGCGTGGACCAGGCCCGGCGCCTCTAGGCCATGGACGCCGCCGCGCGCGTGATCGTCAAGCCGGGCCGCGAGAAGTCGCTGCGGCACCGCCACCCGTGGGTCTTCTCCGGCGCCATCGCCCGCGTCGAGGGCGAGCCGGCCCCGGGCGACACGGTGGCCGTCGTGGCCCACGACGGCGCGCCCCTCGCCTGGGCCGCGTGGTCTCCGGCCTCGCAGATCCGCGCCCGCGTCTGGTCCTTCGATCCCGGCGCCCGCATCGACGAGGACTTCCTCGCGGCGCGCCTCGCCGCGGCCGTCGCGCGGCGCGCGGAGCTCCTCGACGAGCGCCACGACGCCTGCCGGCTCGTGCACGCCGAGTCCGACGGCCTGCCGGGGCTGGTGGCCGACCGCTACGGCGACGTCGTGGTCCTGCAGCTGCTGTCCGCGGGCGCGGAGCGCTGGCGGGCGTTCTGGCCGGAGGCGATCGCGCGGCTGGGCGGGGCGAGGGCCGTGTTCGAGCGCTCGGACGCCGAGGTGAGGACGCTCGAGGGGCTCGCGCCGCGCTCCGGGCCGATGCTCGGCGAGGCGCCCGGCGTGGTGCGCATCCGCGAGGCGGGGCTCGCCTACGAGGTGGACGTGGTCCGCGGACAGAAGACGGGCTTCTTCCTCGACCAGCGCGACAACCGGGCGTTCGCGAGCCGCATCGCCAAGGGCTGCGAAGTCCTGAACGCCTTCTGCTACACCGGGGGATTCACGGTCGCGGCGCTGGCGGGCGCCGCCCGGCGCGTGGTCTCCGTGGACACCTCGGAGGAGGCGCTGGCCCTCGGCCGGCGCAACGTGGAGGCGAACGGCCTGAACCCGGAGCGCGCGGAATGGGTCGCCGCCGACGTCTTCCAGCACCTGAGGAAGCTGCGCGACCAGGGCCGCCGGTTCGGGCTCGTCGTGCTGGACCCGCCCAAGTTCGCGCCCACCGAAAGGCACGTGGAGAAGGCGGCGCGCGCCTACAAGGACATCAACCTCTGGGCGATGAAGCTGCTGGCGCCGGGGGGGCGGCTGCTGACGTTCTCGTGCTCGGGCGCGGTCGGCCCTGAGCTCTTCCAGAAGATCGTGGCCGGTGCGGCCGCCGACGCCCGCGCCGACCTGGTCGTCGAGGCCCGGCTGGGCGCCTCGGCCGACCATCCCCTCAGCATCCATTTCCCCGAGGGCGAGTACCTCAAGGGGCTCCTGCTGCGCTCGGTCGCCTGACCGGGCCGGCGGTGGCGCGGCGGCCCCCGCCCCGGCGCGCTACTTCTTGTGGGCGACGGCGGCCGCCGAGGCGGCGGTGGGCAGCCCCGCCATGCTCCACTCGGGGAAGCCGCCGCGGAACCAGTACACCTGCTTGTAGCCGGCCTTGGCCGCGAGCTGGCAGGCCTTGTAGCTCTTCCAGCACTCGGCCCCGTTGCAGGCGAAGATGAGCGGCGCGTTCTTGTCCTCGCCGAGCTTGGAGACGTCGAAGCTGTCGGCCTTCTCGTCGAAGCCCACTTCCTTGCGGCTCTTCTCCCCGTAGGGCAGGAACTTCGCGCCCTGGATGTGGCGCGTCGCGTACTCCTCGGCCGAGCGCGTGTCGTAGAGGGTGGCGCCCTTCTTCATGAGTTCGGTCACCTGGTCGGCGGTGACGATCGTCGCGCCGGGGAGCTGCCGCGGCGTGAAGTACCCGAGCGTCGAGACGTACTTGTAGTCCTCCTGCGTGATCGGCGCCGCCTGGGCGAGGTCGATGCCCGAGAGCTTGGTGGCGGCGACCACGCGGGGGTTGGGCGAGAGGAAGGCGGCGCGGATGCGGTCCTTGGTGGCCTTGTCGAGCTTGGCGTTCACCGCGATGCCCAGGCCGGGCGTGGCGCGGGTCTCGAGCAGGATCTGGCCGCCGTTCTTCGCGACCCACTCCTGCGCGAGCTTCTTCTCGGCCACCGCGACGTCGGCCGATCCGACCGACAGGGCCATCAGCGCCACCTCGTGGTAGCGGTGCTCCTTCATCTCGGAGAAGTAGGACTT
>CAZNWZ010000166.1:0-4877 GCA_964576455.1 uncultured Lysobacter sp. | reverse complement strand
CGCCGCCTCCACCATCTTGAAGCTCCCGTTTGTCCATTCGTGCCCAGGACTCTTCTGGGCACTTCCTTCCCCCCCCCAAGCTCTTCGCCGGACCGATCCGCCCCAAGGCTCTCGGCCCGGCCCGGCAAAGGAGCCCCGGCGTCTGGCGTCAGTAGGCAAACCTCGTGATTGCCTTGGCGCCCGGCACTCCGTTCAACGTATAGCTCATCGTTCCGGCCGAGGAGCTGGAGAACGTGAGCGTCATCGTTCCCACTTCCCGCCGGACCACCAGGTTGGGATTGAAAGTCGGCCCGAACGGCGGTCCCGATTGCTCGTACATCGCGCCCGAGCAGGTATTCACGAGGAACCGGCATGCGACCAGGTACCACGTGGCCCTTCCAACGGAGTCATAGGTGTACCACGTCACGACCGCCACGCCGGAGGCGTGCTGCGTAACGACCAAGCCCCAGCCTGATTCACTGGGATTCCACCAAAGGTCGGTGAAGTCAGCGGCGGGCGCTGGGTAGCTAGTGCAGTTCACGACCAAGCCAGAAGCACACAGCTGAGCGGCCAAGGTGGAATCCCTCGTATAGACCCGCAATCCAGATCCGTCTCCAAGGTCCCCGGCGTAGAACGAAAATCCCAACGAAGCACAAGAGGTGGAGGGAGGATACTGCGTGTACAGCCCTTGCAGCGCGTTCGCCACCGCTATCGGCACATCCCGAACACAAAGGTTGCCGGAGGTTGCCACCAACGTCACGAATGAAACGGGCGTCCCGAATGTCTGCGGCGTGGAAAAGACCAGGGTGTCCGAAAGGCAATATCCTTGATTGGAGGAACATGACGACGAGCTGTACTCAGCCAACACGAGCACCATCCAATACGTGCCATCGGGGGGGCGCGTCATGCTCGTAGTCTTCGAGACACTGGAGTAGTAGGTTCGTGGCGGTAGCGGACTCAAGGTTGAGGTGACCGCCAACTGGTAGCCCGTGAATCCCTCCCCCCGCCCCGGCTTGGTTGCAGTCGCCCACAACTCGAGACGAAGCGTTCCCGACGTCCTGGTGTACGAGTTGTTGTCGATGCGAGAAGCGGTGAGGGTGACGGTGCTCCCGCTGTAGTTGTAGCTTCCCGTTCCGTCGATCACGAGTCCGTTTGCCACTGACTTCAGGTCGCTCGTCGCTTGCTCGGCCGAGGAAGCGATTCCCCCCTCCGCGCGAACCGCGCTTGCCAGGGCCTGAAGATCCTGCTCGGCCGTGAATTGCCGCTGCTGAGCCACCGCATCGACCGGCAGGAGCGCCGCCAGCACCGCGATCACCGCACCCGCAACCGAATGATGGAGAACTCCCTTCCAAGAACCTCTCATGCGCTCATCCCCCTTTCTTCTCTCCGATCGGGATCCATGCCCAAGGCTGGGCATTGCTCATTGCGTTCTTGTACCTCCTTGCCTATCGCTTCGTCTCATTGACCGAGCATCCCAGAGGCGTCTCATCCAAAGTGAGACGCACTCTCACCCAATGCCGCCTTTCCCGCACCCGCCTCGCATCGGGAGGGCGGCATGGGCACCATCGTCCTTCCCTGGCCCAGAAGCGTGGTCACCCCCGCGTCGTGCAATGCGCATCCTAGTCCCTCCGACATGAACGTGATAGTCGCGCCGCCCATGTCGACGACGCGCCCTGCCCCTCCAAAGGCAAGGCGTTCTCCTTGACCCGCAGCCAACGCGCCGCATACCCCCCCGTACGCGGCGCCCGAAGGCTTGGGCTATTCTGGAGGCGAGACGCTTCCATGCCCTCCCACCCGACTCCCCTGAAGTTCCTCATGCCCGGCTGGTTCGCCGTGGTCATGGGCCTCACCGGCCTCGCCCTCGCCTGGCACCGCGCCGTGCCCGCCATGGGCGAGATGGCTGGCGGAATAGCCGTCGTGATCGCCCTGGCCGCCGGCGTCGTCTTCGCCGTCCTCGCGGTCGCCTCGTTCGCGCGCGCGCGCCGCTTCGCGGACGCCTTCCGCGAGGATTTCGCGCACCCCGTCCGCCACCCCTTCGTGGCGGCGATCCCGATCTCCGTGATCCTGCTCGCCACGGCCGGCGTGGCGCTGGCGGGCCCCTCGCCGGGGGCGCGCGCCGCCTGGTGGATCGGCAGCGCGGCCCAGCTCCTGGTGACGGCCTGGGTCCTCGCGAAGTGGTGGCGCGGCAACCAGCCCGGCGGCATCGCGTGGGCCAGCCTCACGCCGGCGCTCATCATCCCCGTGGTGGGCAACGTGCTCGTGCCGCTGGCGGGAATCCCCCTCGGTCACACGGAATGGTCGGCCGCGCAGTTCGCCGTGGGCCTCTTCTTCTGGCCCATCGTCCACGCGCTGATCGCCGTGCGGCTCGCGACCCAGGGAAGCTGGCCGGAAAGGCTCCAGCCGGCCGTCTTCGTGTTCGTCGCGCCGCCGTCGGTCGTGGGGCTCGCCCTGGCGCAGTTCGGCGCCCACCCGATGCTCGCCTGGGGCGCGTGGGGCATCGCCTTCTTCAGCCTGCTCACGGCGCTCGCGCAGGTCCGGCGCATCCTCGCGCTGCCCTTCGCGATCCCGCACTGGGCGATGTCCTTTCCCCTGGCCGCCTTCAGCGCGCTCACGCTCCGCCTGGGGCCTCCGGGGAGCGTCATCGCGGGGATCGGGATCCTCACCCTCGCCGCGGCTTCGCTCGTGATCGCGGCGCTCGTCATCGCGACGGTGAAGGGCCTTCGCGACGGAGCGCTCCTCGCGCCGGAGCCGGTGGCCGCCATCCAGCCCGCCGCGCCTCCTCAGTAGCCCAGCGCGCGCATGCCCTGGTAGAAGGCGAAGCTCGCCACCCACGCGAGGGCGAGGGGCCAGGTCACCGCGAGCGCCGTGAAGCCGACACTTCGCGACTCGGTGCGCAGCGTGGCCACCGTGGACAGGCACGGCGTGTACACCAGCGTGAAGATCATGAAGCTCGTGGCCGCCACCCAGTCCATCGACTGCGCCAGGCCCGCCGCGAGCGCATCGCCCTCCAGGCCGTAGATCACGGCGAAGGCGCCGATGACCACTTCCTTCGCCACGAACCCGAAGATGAGCGCCACCGCGAGCTTCTCGTCGATGCCGAGCGGCCCCAGCACCGGCTGCAGGGCGTGCCCGATCCACCCCGCCCAGGTATCGGGGCCGGCGGGCGCGGCCCCCGCCGGGAAGTGGGTGAGGATCCAGACCGCGATCACGCCCACGAAGATGAAGCGCGTCGCGCGGCGCAGGAAGTGCTTCACCTCGCCCCAGCCCCGCAGCCACACCTGGCGCATCGTGGGCATGCGGTAGGGCGGCAGCTCGATCACGAAGGGCTCGCGGCTCGCGAAGCGGCGCCGGAAGACGAGCGCGGTCACGATGACGGCGGCGAAGCTCGCCACGTAGAGCCCGAACAGCACCCACGGCGCGCGCGAGGGCGTGAACACCGCCGCGGCGAGGAACACGAAGACCTGCAGGCGCGCCGAGCACAGGGACATCGGGATCGTGAGCATGGACAGCAGCCGCATCGGCCGGTCGCGCATCACGCGCGTGCCCATGAGCGCGGGCACGTTGCAGCCGAAGCCCATGAGCAGCATCACGAAGGCGCGGCCGTCCAGCCCCAGCCGCGACATGAGGGCGTCGGTGAGGAAGGCGGCGCGAGAAAGGTAGCCGCTGTCCTCCACCGCCGCGAGGAAGAAGAAGAACACGACGATGAGCGGGACGAAAGCGGCCACGGTGCCGAGGCCGGCCCAGATCCCGTCGAGCAGGAAGCCGCGCAGCAGGCCGGGAAGCCCCGCGAACGCGGGCTCCAGCGCGTGGGCCTTCACGAGCTCGAAGACGGCCTCCACGCCGTCCTGAAGCGGGGAGCCCAGCCAGAAGACCGCCTGGAAGACCGCCAGCATCGCGAGGAAGAAGAACGGGAGGCCGAGCCACGGGTGCAGCACGACGCGGTCGATGCGGTCGGAGGCGTGCTCCGAGAGACGCTCGGGCACCATCACGCTCTCCCGCACCAGGGCCTCGATCTGCTCCTCGCGGCGATGGTCCTCGGCGAGCGCCTCGCGCACGGAGGCCTGGCGCGGGGGGCCGGCCGAGTCCAGCAGGTGGGCGAGCTTCGCCAGCGCCTCCGGGACGCCCGTCCCGAAGCGGGCGGAAATCGGGGTCACGGGCGCGCCCAGGCCCGCCTCCAGCCGCGCCGTGTCGATCTCGATGCCGTAGCGGCGCGCCTCGTCGGACATGTTGAGCAGCACGAGGGCCGGCAGGCCCAGCGCCTTCACCTGCAGCGCGAGCGCGAGCTGCCGGTCCACCTGGGAGGAATTGAGGATGACCGCGACCGCATCCACGCGCGCCGCCTCCAGGAAGTGGCGCACGACCAGCTCGTCGTCGGAGAACCCGTGCAGGTCGTAGAGCCCCGGCAGGTCCACCAGCTCCACCATGTGCGCGCCGACGAGGACCTTGGCCGTGGCGAGGTCCACGGTGACGCCGGGCCAGTTGCCCACCCGGGCGTGCGACCCGGTGAGGCGGTTGAAGAGCGTCGACTTGCCCGTGTTGGGCATGCCGAGGAGCGCCACGCGCTTCATGGGACCGGGTGCCCTGGGGCGGCGGCCGGAGCCCCGCCTAGGCTCCCTGCGGCGCGAGCGACGCCACGGCCCGCAGCGAAACGCCGCCCGCCTCCGCGAGCCGCAGGGCCACGTCCGTGGTCCCCAGCCGCACGTGCAGGGGCCCGCGCAGGCTTGCGCGCCGCAGCACGACCACCGCCCGCCCGGCGCGGAATCCCAGGGCCGCCAGGCGCTGGCGCAGCCCCTCGGGCCCCTCGACGGCGGCAATGACCCCCCGCTGGCCGGGGGCGAGGTGGGAAAGCGGGGTCCGGGCGGTCATGGGGCGCTTTTGAGAGTCATTCCTATTTGCAG
>CAZNWZ010000165.1:0-4968 GCA_964576455.1 uncultured Lysobacter sp. | reverse complement strand
TGAACAACCTCGGGGGATGCCACGGCTCCACGGGGCCGGCCTCCATCGACCGCTCGACGGGGCAGCCCTACGGCGCGGGATTCCCGCTCGTCACCGTCGAGGACTGGGTCGCCTCGCAGGCGCGCCTCATGGACCGCCTCGGCATCGAGCGCCTCGCCGCGGCCATGGGCGGGTCGCTGGGCGGCATGCAGGCGCTGCAGTGGACGCTCGACTACCCGGACCGGATCGCGCACGCCATCGTGATCGCCGCGGCGCCCAAGCTCTCCACCCAGAACATCGCCTTCAACGACGTGGCCCGCCAGGCGATCGTCTCCGACCCGGACTTCCACGGGGGGAACTTCTACGCGATGAAGACGATCCCGGCGCGGGGCCTGCGGCTCGCGCGCATGCTCGGGCACATCACCTACCTCTCCGAGGACCTGCTGGGCGAGAAGTTCGGCCGCGACATCAAGGGCGACGACTACGGCTTCCACTACGAGGTGGAGTTCGAGATCGAGTCGTACCTGCGCTACCAGGGCGACAAGTTCGCGCAGGTGTTCGACGCCAACACCTACCTCCTCATGACCAAGGCGCTGGACTACTTCGACCCGGCGCGCGAGACGGGCGGCGACTTCGCCAAGGCCGTGGCGGCGGCGAAGGCCGGCTTCCTGGTGGCCTCCTTCACGAGCGACTGGCGCTTCCCGCCGGAGAGGTCGCGCGAGATCGTGAAGGCGCTGGTGAAGGGCGGCAAGAACGTGACCTACGCCGAGATCGATGCGCCGCACGGGCACGACGCGTTCCTGCTCGACAACGCGCACTACCACCGCGTCGTCGCGGCCTACATGGACAACGTGGCGCAGGAAGTCGGCGCGGGCGCGCGCTCGCGTCCGCTCATCGTGGGCGGCACCGAGCTCGAGGAGATGAAGGGCTACGCGGCGAAGGGAGGCGCGAAATGACGCCCCGCTTCGACTTCGACCTCATCGCCTCGTGGATCCCGCAGGGCGCGCGCGTCCTGGACCTAGGCTGCGGCGACGGCGAGCTGCTGGCGGGCCTCATGGCCACGAGGGGCGTGAAGGGCTACGGCGTGGAGATCGACCCGGAGCGCGTGCTCGCGGCCGTGGGCCACGGCGTGAACGTGATCCAGAGGGACCTGGAGACGGGGCTCTCGATGTTCGAGGACGACGCCTTCGACTTCGTGATCCTGTCGCAGACGCTGCAGGCCATGCGCCGCTCCGACGAGATCCTGCGGCAGATGCTGCGCGTGGGGCGCGAGGGCATCGTCACCTTCCCCAACTTCGGCTACTGGAAGCACCGGCTGTCGATCCTTCGGGGGCGGATGCCGGTTTCCGAGTCGCTGCCCTACCAGTGGTACGACACGCCCAACATCCACCTGTGCACCGTGAAGGACTTCGAGGCGCTGTGCGGCACCGTGGGCGCCGAGATCCTGGACGAGCGCGTGCTGCACGAGGGCGAGATCGTCACGACGTTCCCCAACCTGCTGGGGAGCCTCGGCGTCTTCCGATTCCGGCGGCGGGGATAGCGTGGCGGCCGCGAGCCTCTGGGTCCAGCTCTTCCTGGCCCTCGGGTGGACGGTCTACGTGATCTACCTGCCGCAACTCGCGGCGCAGGCGGGGCTGCCGAAGGAGCACGTCCCCTGGCTGCTCCTCGCGGACCAGGCGATCTTCGCGGCGATGGACTGGACGCTCGGGACGATGGCCGACCGGATGGCGGGCCTCGCGGAGCGCCTGGCCAACGCGATCCTCCTCGCCTCGCTCGTGTCGTGCGGCGCCTTCCTCCTGCTGCCGCTCATCGCGCCCGCAGGCTCGCCGGCCCTCCTCGTGGCGGTGACCGTCGTGTGGTCCGCGACCTCGTCGGCGCTGCGCGCGCCCCCGCTGGCCCTCATCGGTCGCCACGTGCCGGGTCCGTCGCAACCGTGGGCGTCCGGGCTCTTCATGCTGGGGCTCGGCATCGCGGGCGCGGTCTCGCCCTACCTCGCGGTGGCGCTCAAGGGCGCCGACCCGCGCCTGCCCTTCGCGCTCGCGGCCGTGGCGCTGGCGGCGGCGACGGTGGTGATGACGCGCGCCATCCGCGCCAATCCCGCGCCGCCGGCGCCGGAGCCCGGCGTTGCAGACCCGCTCGCGGGCCGGCCGGTGGCGATGTTCCTCCTCGCCGTGGCCCTGCTGGGGCTGGGCTTCCAGGCGCACTTCGCGCTCAATTCGGCGCCCGGCTACCTCCGCTTCGCGAAGCCGGAGGACCTGCCGTACCTGATGCCCGTGTTCTGGATCGGCTTCAACCTGCTCATCCTGCCGGCCTCGCTCGCGACGAAGCGCTACGGGGGCCCAGCGATGATGGCGATCGGCGCCGCGCTGGGCGGACTCGCCGCGGCGGTGGTCGCCACTGCCGGATCGCTCCCGGTGCTGGTCGTGGCGCAGTTCTTCGCGGGCGCGGCGTGGGGCTGCGTGATGATGAGCGCGCTGGCCGCCGCGCTCGCGATGGGGCGAACGGGGCGCGAAGGGTTCGTCGCGGGCGCGCTGTGGTCGCTGCTCGCCATCGCGGCCTTCACGCGCATCGCTCTCGTGATCGGCCAGGTGCCCCAGCAGGCCGCGTGGAAGCCGTTGCTGGCGTGGGCGCCGGGCGCGATGTGGCTCACGGCGGGGCTGCTCTTGGTCGCGGCCGCCGCGTCGTCGCGCGCCCCGCCCCGCGCTTCAGCCTGAGCTTCGGGCCGGCGCGAAGGGGTCCAACACGCGCACGCCCCCGTAGTCCTGGCCGTCGGCGAGATCCTCGCTCACCAGCACTGTTGCGCCCAGCCTGCGCGCCCCAGCGATGACGGCCGCGTCCCAGTAGGCGATGCCGTACCGGCTCTTGAGCTGCAGGGCATGGCGCACGAGCGCCACGTCCGAAGTCGCCACGGGGCGGCTGGCGGCGACTTCCTCGATGATCGCGACCGCATCGCCGTGGGCCAGCTCGTGCGGCGTGCGCACCGCGTTCACGTAGAACTCCTGCAGGACCTGGACGGGGACGCCCCAGTCCTCGCGCGCGATCCACTGGCGTGCGATGCGCGCCTTGGCGGCGTCGCGCGCGCTTCTCGAGAACGCGTAGACGAGGACGTTGGTGTCGAGGCAGTGGACGGGCGCCACGGTCAGGTGCCGGACCGGCGCAGGCGCGCGCGGTCATGCGCCTGCTCGCGAGTGAGCCGCTTCGTGGTGTCGATGCCCCGGTCGCCCGCGATGGCGAGCAGGCGATCGAGGAGATTGCCTCCCTCGGATGCCGCCGAGGCGGCCTCGTAGGGCACGACCGGCACGCCGGTGCGTTCGACCCGGGCGTCCGCGGCGGCCTCGAGGATCGCCATCAGCTCGCCCTGCAGGGAGCGATGGTTGCGCTCGGCACGCGCGCGAAGTCGCGCCGCCAGGGCATCGGGGACATTCTTCACGGAAAGATTGACCGGCATCGCGGTTCCAGAATGGATCCAGATGGCTCCATTCTGGCTCCATTCGGGACGACGGTCAATGTCCAGGAACGGTTGGCCGGGGAAGCCGGGGGGCCCGCGGCAGGCCTGCGCTGGCAGGCGGCCTCAAGCGCCTGCCATCGTCTCCCGGGTGACTTCCCAGCCGGCCTCGATGCCGCCGGGAAGCATCTGGCCGCGGTCCTCGCCGACCTCCGCGTCGACCAGGCGGTTGAGCTTCTCGTTCATCGCCATCACCAGGTCGCGGTGCCGGTCGCCCTGCGCGAGGTTCGTCATCTCGTGCGGGTCGGTCTTCGCGTCGAAGAGCTCGACGTCGTTCAGCCGGTAGAGCTCCTCGAGGGTCGTGGGCCGGTTGTGCTGCTTGTTGGCGTGGTAGCGCGAGAAGGTGTAGCGGCCGTCGAAGACCGAGCGCACGGCGCCGCGCTTCATCATGTCCGGCCGCACGCCGGAGGCGGCGAGGTCCTTGGGATTGCCGCCCTTGTGCAGGTGCGCCACGCCCTTCTCGAGGAATTCGCCGTCGAGATAGGCGAACATGTTGTAGCAGAAGAGCGTCCCGTCGCGCACGGCGTCCGGGGCGGCGCGCTGCGGCTGGGCGAGAACGCCCGAGAAATCCCTGCCGGGCAGCTTCTTCGCGAGGGCCGCCTTCTTCTCCGGGGCCGCCTGCGCGAGGGCGACGAGCGTCGGCGCGATGTCGAGGTGCGAGGTGACCGCCTGGCACTGCCGGCCGCCGGCATGCGCGGGATGGACGATCACGAGCGGGACGTTGTTCTGCTCGCGGTAGGCGACCGCGCCCTTGGCGTGCAGCTGGTGCGCGCCGTCCATGTCGCCGTGGTCGGAGGTGAAGACGACGATCGTGCGGCCGGCGAGCCCGGAGGCGTCGAGCTCCGCGAGCACGGCGGCCATGTTGCGGTCGGCGTCGCGCATGCAATTGAGGTAGTAGTTGTGCCGGCGGCGCCAGCGCGCCTCCTCGTTCGGGATGGGGCCCACCAGCGCGTCGTGGGAACGCAGGAACTCGCGGTGCGCCGCCGGCCGGCCGGGCGCGTCCAGCGGCTGCGCGTGGCTCGCGGGCAGGTCGAAGCGCCACTGCTTCGCGTAGAGCGGATCGTCCGGGTCGCGCGCCAGGGGCGTGAGGCCCCTGCCGCCCTGCACCGCCGTGCCCGGCGCGTCCGTGTCGTAGAACATCACGTCGTGGGGGTTGACCAGGTTCACCGCCAGGAACCAGGGCTTGCCCTGCGCGGCGAGGTCGCGCCCCTTGCCGCGCAGCCAGCTCACGCCCATGGCGGCCGTGATCCCGTCGTGCAGGTAGCCGCCGCGGTCGTGGGCGATGATGTCGCCGATGCCCATGTAGTCGGAGAACCCGTAGGCCTCCATCTCCTGCGTGAAGATCTTCGTCGGCGTGCCGAGCTTGTTGACGGTCTCGAACTCCTTCGTGAGGTGCCACTTGCCCTTGTAGGCGGTGTAGTAGCCGAGTTCGCGCAGCAGGTGGCCCACCGTCGGGATCTCGGGCGAGAGGCTCGTGATCCACG
>CAZNWZ010000164.1:0-5004 GCA_964576455.1 uncultured Lysobacter sp. | reverse complement strand
TGCCGTTGCGCACGCGCACCGCGTAGTCCACGAATCCGCCCAGGTCCACCACCTGGCGCGAGGCCGCCTTCTGAACGAAGAGCCCGGACTGCCCCGCCGGGTCCACGGGCACGTCCACGACGATGCCGTTGCCGTCGGAGCGGAACGGCTGGCCGTACGAGCCGCCGGAGGTGGGCCCCGTCACGACGAGGTTGCGGCCCGGGACGAGCTGCGCGTAGGGAACCTTCGACGGCGCCGCGTAGCCGTTGGGCGGCGAGACGACGAGGCAGTAGTCGGCGCCCGGCGCGGCGGGGAACGCGAAGCGGCCGGCGGCGTCCGTCGTGGCGGGGTTTCCTTCGAGGGCGACCGCCGCCGTGCCGCACTGTCCCCCGGCGGCCGGCACGAGCGCCACCCCGGCGCCGGCGACGGGCTCGTTCGTGCCGCTGTCGAACACCACGCCGGCCGGCTCGGTGAGCGTGACCGTGGTGGCGATGCGGCGGCCGCAGCCGAGGATCTCGGCGTCGAGCACGTCGAACGCGCGGCCCTGCAGGGCGCGGTCGCCGGCCGCCACCGGGGGAGCGCGGATCGGAAGGGCCGGGGCAACGAAGATGCCGGTGTCCGGCCCGGTTTCCGTCGCGACGACCTCCTCGCGCTCGCCGTTGGGGCCCGTGACCACGACCACGCGGGTCTCGGCGGCGGTCGCGTCCGCGTTGCACGCCTGCGCGTCCGCGCGCAGCCATGCGGTGCCTCCCAGGACGCCCCACGCCGTCGCCACGCGGTAGGTGGCGTCGGTGAAGTTGCGGATCACCCCTTCCGGCACGATGGAGGCGTCCTGGTCGTCGATCATGGTGCGGTCCACCACCTTGAGCGCGCCGCCGGAAGTGCTGTCGATGGTGAGCGTGGTGAGGTTGGACGCGACGAGCGCCTTGGCCGTCGTCGCGGCCGTGGCTCCGGCCTGGCCCGGGGCCGGGGGCGCGAGGACGTCGACGAGCACGCGGAGGCCCTGGCCCGGACCGAGGAGCGCCGTCCAGCCCGCGGTGACGGGCGTGTCGGTGGGATCGAGCACGCCGGGTATCGAGGCGCCACCGGCGACGGGGTTGTCGATGAAGGCCGCGGACACCCAGCCGGGCAGGCTGTCGGCGAGGAAGCCCACCAGCACGCGAACGGGCTCCTCGCAGTTGCCGCGGTTCTCGAGGTAGTGGACGTACGTCACGTGGCGGCCGTAGGCGCTCTGCGACTGGTTGTCGGGCGTGAGCTCGACGTGGCACTTGCGGCCGACGGAGCCCAGGACGTCGTCGGCGCTCTCGGAGCGCAGCGGCCCGCGCGCGGAGCGCGCCGTCTTGGTCACCCGGTATTCGCCCGGGAGCGTGGTCGCCGGCAGCACCGCGCGCACCACGATCCAGTACACGCCGCCGCTCGCGACCAGCCCCGTGTCCGGCGAGCCGTTGCCGTCCGTGTCGGCGAGGGGGGTCACGCCGTCGGACTGGAAGAGCGCGAGGACCGTCCCGGGCGGGAAGGTCGAGCCGGCGAGGCTCACGTCGAACCGGTCCGGCTGGTCGCCGAGGTTGGTGAGCCGGTTGCGGAAGGTCACGGCCTCGCCCGGCATGGCGACGGGTATGCGGTCGCCCTCGAGGCGCAGGTCCACGCGATCCAGCACGTGGTAGCTCGCCACGTTGGTGCGGTGGCCCCCGCCGTAATTGCCCTGCGCGTCGTAGAAGACGTAGTTCGCCTCGTTGTCCACGCGCGTGCCCTTGGCGAGGCCCGGCGCGATCTCGACCTGGAAGCTCACCCAGCCGCTCGAGTCCGCCGGCAGGTCGCGGACCGTGGCGGTGACGGTTCCGGCGGCGGTGGCGCCGTAGTCGTAGGCGATCGCCCGCGCCCCGCCGCCCTGCCAGTCGTCGCCGACGACGGCGTCGGTCAGCGGCAGGTCCGGCGCGCCGCTCCAGCGGCCGCTTCCGGCCACGTAGCGCATGCCCGCCGGCAGCAGGTCCTTGATCACGAGGCGGCTGCGCGGCTGGTCGCAGGGCGCATAGTTCAGGGTGACCGTCAGGGGCCCGGCGGGGGACGGGCCGCGCTCCGCCGAGAGCCTCTTCACGACGCTGGCGCAGTCCGGCAGGACCGTGGGATCGGCCAGGCGCACGGTGTCGCGGACGATCCTGGTGCGCGCGCCGCCGGCGCTCGTGGCGCGGATCTCCACCGAGTCCAGCGTGAAGCTGGCCGGCGACAGGGGCACCGTCACGCGGACCACGAACCGGAACGACTGCCCCGGCGCGAGCGCGATGGGGCCCGCCACCGGCACGGCGCCGTCGGCGATGCCGTCGCCGTTCGCGTCGGGATACAGCGCGACGGAGGCGAACGCGAAGCCCTCGACCAGGTCGGTCGCCAAAAGCTGGTAGCTGTCCGCCAGCGTTCCCGTGTTGGTGAGCGTGTGCGGGAAGTCGTGCTGGGCGCCCGGCGTGGAGACGACCTGCGTGGACCCCAGGAGCACGAAGGCGTAGCCGCCGGCCGTCGTCCCGCCCACGGTGAGCGGGACGGTGTTGGAGGTCGACGCCAGGGGGGTGGCGCCCTGCAGCGCGGTGGCCGTCGCCGTGTTCGCGATCACCGAGCCCGCCGGAGGGGCGGGCGTCGTGTCGATCCTCGCGCAGAACGTCATGGTCATCGCCGCCGAGGGCGCGAGCGGCCCCGGGCTGAAGGTCGCGACGATCGTCCCGGTGTTGCCCGCGCCCGGCGAGGCGATCGATCCAGCCGAAGTGGCGGGCGCGCCGCACCCGTTCTCCTGCCGGGTGCCGGCCGGGATGCCGTCGCTGATCACGACGTTGGCGAGGTTGGCCGCGGAGGTGTTCGTCGCGGTGACGCGATACTGCACGCACAGGCCGGGCGCGGTGGCCGGGCCGGCGGGGATGGCGGCGGTCGTGAACGAGCCGGGCGAGGAGCCGTCGCAGTTCACCGTGCGATGCTCCTTCAGCAGGACCAGGCCCCCGATGACCGAGGTCGTGTCCGTCGCCGCGACCGAGCCCGCCCCCGCGTTGTAGCGCGCGGTGAGCGTGGTCACGTTGGCCGGATCCGCACCCAGGGCGCCGGCGGGCGCGACCACGCGCACGAAGATCGTGCGCGAGGCGTTCACCGCGAGCGCGATCGTGGTCGCCGTGGTGACCTGGTTGCCCGGCACGTCGTCCACGCCCGGCTCGAACACGCCGTTGCCGTTCCCGTCGAGGTAGGCGACCGAGGTCCAGCCCTGCGCCGCGCGCGAATCGGCGAGGAAGCCCGCGGCGAAGGTGACGGTCTCCGCGGCGTTGCCGAGGTTGGTCAGGACGTGCGTGTAGGTCACCGAGCCGCCGGGGACGGTCTGCTGCACGTTGTCGGGCGCGAGGGTCACGCTCGCCACCGGAACCACCGTGACGCGGTCGCGCTTGATGTCGCAGACCCCGCCGGGGTTCGGGCAGGGGTTCAGCGGCGAGTTGGCGAAGAAGTCGAAGTCGCGGTTCCCCGGTGCCGCCTGTCCCGAGGGGATCGCCGGGACGGTCACCTCCGCGCACACCAGGAGCGCCGCGCCGGCGTTGATCGTGCCGGTGTTGGCCAGGGCGGCCCCCACCGTGGAGCAGTCGCCGGCGCCGCCATCGGCCAGGAACGCCACCGACCATCCCGCGGGCACGGGGGTGAGGGGCCCGACCGACAGGTTGAACGAGTCGCTGATCGAGCCGGTGTTGTTCACGTACAGCCGGAAGCGCGTGACCACCGGGCCGCCGGTCGAGGGCGTGACGGTGTTCGTGGTGATCACCGTCGTGCCGGTCGCACCGGCGCCGGGGGCGGCGGCGCCCGCCGAGTCGTTGGTCACGTCGACGCTGTTGCCGGCGACGACGGTGAGGCGGTCCTCCACCGTGTCCGACTTCGTGCTGTCGAAGCTCGAGGTGGCCGTCTTCGTGATCGAGTACGGCCCGCCGGCCGCGGCCACCGGCAGCTGGACGCGCAGGATGACGCGGTAGCCGCAGCGCTGGTTGGCGGCATCGGCCTCGAAGCCGGCCGGGCAGCCGCCCGACCAGACGGGGATGGAGGTCGTCGTGTTCGCGATCAGGGAGGTCGCGCCGTCGGCCTGCAGCAGCGTGAAGGTCGATCCCGGCGGCCACGAGCCCTGCCCGGCCATCGAGATGACGAACGTGTCGGGAGCGTTGCCGCGGTTCCAGATCACGTTCGTGAACGAGAACGCGGAACCGGCCGCCGCCGAGGCGATCGTGACCGGCTCGCCCGTCCCGTTGGTGCTGTTCGCGGTCGAGCCGTTGGCGACCACCTCGGCGACCCGCAGGACCTGGTAGCTCGCGGTATTGGTGTTGGTGCCCGCCTGCGTCGCCGTCTGGAAGTTGGCCGTGTTGTTCACGAACCCCGGCGCCAGGCCCGCGGCGATGGCGACGCCGAACGTGAGGGTTCCGGAGAAACCCGCCGGCACGTTCGCGATCGTGGCGGTCACCGTGTTCGCGGCCGACAGCCCGTAGTCGTAGACGATGCCGCCCTGGTCGAGGAGGTCGGGGTCGGTGAGCGTGACGCCCGGGCCGGTGACGCTCCAGCGCCCGCTGTTGGGGAGGTAGGCCATCCCCGCCGGGACGAGGTCGCGAAGCACGAGGTTCGTGGCCGCGGCGCTGCCCGTGTTGGTGTACGAGAGGGTGACGGTGATGGGACCCGCGTTGGGCGACGGCCCGCTCGTGGCCGAGAGCGACTTCGTCACGCTCACCGCGGAGTTGGCCACCGTGGTGCTGTCCACGTTGGACAGGGTGACCGGGGCCGCGTTGGTGTCGGTGACGGAGACGGTCATCGTGCCCACCAGCGCGCTGGCCGTTCCCCCGGGGACGGTGCCCGCGACGACGAAGCGGAAGATCGCGCCCGCCGCGAGGGGACCCGAGGTCGTGATCGCCGTGAAGTTGTCGGGCACGCCGTTGCCGTCGGCGTCGAGGTAGTACACGGGGCCGGGGCCGGGACCGGTGTGCGTGAACGCCCCGCCGGTGGCCGGCGCGTTGAGCGCGTAGGTGTCCGTGC
>CAZNWZ010000163.1:0-5053 GCA_964576455.1 uncultured Lysobacter sp. | reverse complement strand
TGGACGCGCTCTACATGACCTTCAACGTGGTCACGACGCTGGGATTCGCCGAGACCGTGGAGGAGGCGAAGGGAACGGGGGGCAGGCTCTTCACGATGGCGGTGGCCTTCCTCGGGATCGCGGGCACGTGGTACCTGTTCTCGACCTTCACGGCCTTCATCCTCGAGACCAACCTCAACCAGGCATACCGGAGGCGACGCATGGAGAGCATCCTCTCGGCCCTCGGCGGGCACTACATCGTCTGCGGCATCGGGCGCGTCGGCGGCTACGTGGCCGACGAGCTGCTGAAGACGCAGCGGGACTTCGTGGTGGTGGACATCGACCCGGCCGCCCTCGCCGCGCACGAGGAACGCACGGGCCACCGCCTGCAGCTGCTGGGAGACGCGACGGACGACGCTGTGCTCGCGCGCGCGGGCATCGCGCGGGCCGCGGGCGTCTTCGCGGTGACGAGCGACGATTCCCGCAACCTCGTGGTGAGCCTGTCGGCCAAGCAGCTCAATCCCGTGGTGCGGGTGGTCGCGCGCGTGCACGACCGCGGCAACGTCGACAAGACGCGGCGGGCGGGCGCCGACGAGATCGTCTCGCCGGACTTCACCGGCGGCATGCGCATCGCCTCGGCCATGCTGCGGCCCCACGCGGTGCACGTGATGGACATGATGCTGCACACCGACGAGAACCTGCGGGTGGAGGAGGTCGTGGTGCCGCGCGCCGTGGCGGGCACGACCGTGGAGTCCCTCGGCCGGCGCCGCGAGTGGCTGCTCGTGGCGATCCGCGACGCGCAGTCGCGCTGGCATTTCAATCCGCCGCCCGAGACGAGGATCGCGCCGGGCGATACCATCGTGGCGATCGTGAGCCCGGAGGGGCGGCGGCTGCTGGAGGCGGCGCTGGAGGCGCCTGCGGCGGGGTAAGGCGGGGAACGCCGATGGACGCCGATGGCCCGCCGATTGCCGCCGATAGAACATGAGCGAGAGACGGAACCGGAACTGGAATGGAGAAGAGGCGATGACGCGCTGGATTCGATTCGAACACGAGGGGCGGGTGCAGTTCGGGACGCTGGAGGGAGAGACCATCCGCGTCCACGAGGGCGACATGTTCGCCGGGGCGAGGGACACGGGGCGGACGGTGGCGCGGGGGGCGGTGAAGCTCCTCACGCCGTGCGTGCCCACCAAGATGGTGGCCCTGTGGAACAACTACCGGGCGCTCGCCGAGAAGCTGGGGCAGGCCACGCCGCCGGAGCCGCTGTGGTTCATCAAGGCCAACAGCTCGTTCCACCCGGGCGGGCAGCCCATCCGGGTGCCGGCGTCCTATTCCGGCAAGGTGATCTACGAGGGCGAGCTGGGGATCGTGATCGGACGGCGCTCCTCGCGCGTGTCCGAGGCCGAGGCGCCGGCCCACATCTTCGGCTACACCTGCATCAACGACGTCACCGCCGTGGAGCTGCTCAAGAAGGACCCCACGTTCGACCAGTGGTCGCGCTCGAAGAGCTTCGACACCTTCGGCGTGTTCGGGCCGGTGATCGCCACGGGGCTGGACCCCGCGCAGCTCGTGATCCGCACGATGCTCAACGGCCAGGAACGGCAGAACTACCCGGCCTCCGACATGTTCTTCGGGCCGGCGCAGCTCGTCTCCCTCATCTCGCAGGACCTCACCTTCGAGCCGGGCGACGTGATCTGCTGCGGCACTTCCGTGGGCGTGGGCTCGATGAAGCCCGGATCCGACGTCGTGGTCTCGATCGAGGGGATCGGCGAGCTCGCCAACCGCTTCGAGTAGCCCAAAAGGGACGGGTACAGGAACCGTCCCCTTTTGCCTAGCGGATGGCCCCGCCCGTCTCCTTCACGCGCCGCTCGATGAGCTGCCGCGCCTCGCGCGGCAGCTGCGCCACGGGGATCGTGCTGTACACGTCGCGGCCCCAGACGAGCAGCCACAGGTCGGGAAAGCGCCAGACCTCGCGCAGCCCCTCCCAGCCGATGGCGCTCTCGCCCAGGCTGCTCGCCTGCATGACGGCCTCCTCCGTGAGCGTCCAGGTGCTCGTGGGCGGCGAGAGCGCCTTCAGGCCCGCCACGGCGCGGTACCAGTGGATGAGGAAGAGCCCGGCGCCGAGCACCGCGAAGACGCCCACGGCGACCATGAGCGCGACCTCGATCCACCGGTAGGGCCCCTGCGTGGCGAGCACGAGCAGGCCCGACCCGATCGCGAGCTCGAGCGCGTAGCGGTAGCCCAGGCGCCGCTGCCAGTAGCGCCAGGCCGTCGCGAGGCAGTGCCCCGGCGTGTAGCGGACGGTGAAGACGATCGGGTCGCCGGCCATTGGCCCGCGCTACTCCCGGCGCCCGGCGTCCCGGCCCGGGATCGCGGCCTCGAGGAGCGCGATGCGCTGGTTGAGGCGGCGCAGGTCGCGGCTCTGGCGCGTGAGCGCGATGTCGCTCATGAGCGCCTTGAGGACGAGGACGATGTTCGCGGCGAGCAGGAGCAGGGTCGGGGGGTAGGCGACGCCGAGGAGCTCGCCCAGGGCGTCGATGAGGTAGGGCCACACCCCGAACCCGAACGACAGGGCCGCGACGAGGATCCAGAAGATCCCCTGGCGGATCTGGAGGTGGTCGCCCCGGATGAGGTAGAGGATGCCGGCGGCGAGCCCGATCCCGATGATCATGACGGCGAGGTGGAAGGTCTGCATGCGCGGCTTTCGGTCGAGGGGCTGGGCGGAAGTCTAGCGGGAACGGCCGGCGCGGCCGCGGTTCCAGCTCGCGAGGCACAGCAGCGTCGTCTCGAGCATGTAGCGTCCCACGGTCCACCAGGAGGAGAACACCCGCGAGGCGCCCGTGCGGCGCGGGTTCATCGCGACCGGGATCTCCGCGACGCGCAGGTTCGCGTGGCGGATCATCAGGAGCACGCCGATGTCCTGGTAGTCGAGGAGCGTGGCCTCCTCGCCCGCGAGCAGGCGGCAGGCCTCGGCGTTGTAGTGGCGGAAGCCCGAGGTGAGGTCGTCGATCGTGAGGCCCGTGAGGAACTTGAAGTAGCGCCACGCCAGGTGGCGCAGCGCGCTGCCGCGCGACGGGCATGCCGCGATGACCACGTCGGCCTCCCGCGCGGCCTCGCGCAGGCGCGGCAGGTCGCCGGGCTCGTGCTGCCCGTCGGCGTCCATGGTGACCACCGCCGGGTAGCCCTGGCCGATCGCGTAGCGAAGGCCCGTCTGGATGGCGCCCCATGCGCCCTGCCAGAGCGGCGCGCGCAGGACCTTCGCCCCCGCCGCGGTGGCCACGGCGACGGTGTCGTCCGTGCTGCCGTCGTCCACGACGAGGACGTCCACGCCCTCGTGCGCGCGGGCGCCGGCGACGACGGCGCCGATGCATTTCGCCTCGTTGAGCGCGGGGATCACGACGAGCAGCCGCCCCGCGGCGCGCGGGTCGGGCGCGGCAGGGCGCGGCGCCCCGTCCAGGCCGGCCGAACCCAGGGCCACCCCGTAGACCTCGTCCATCCGGGCGGCCACCGCCCCGATCGGGAATTCGCGCCGGAAGCGCTCCTCGCCGGCCCGGCCGAGGGCGAGCCGGCGCCCGGGATCGGCGGCCAGCGACCGGAGCTTGCCGGCCCAGTCGGCCTCGTCCTCCACGGCGGCGAGCAGGGCGTTGCGCCCGTCCTGCGCCACCCAGGTGCAGCCGCTGCCCGCGAGGTCGCTCACCAGCAGGGGCTTGCCGTAGCGCATGGCCTCCAGCAGCACCACCCCGAAGGCCTCCGTGCGCTCGCGGGAGGGCAGGCAGAAGAGGTCGCAGGTCGCCAGGAGGCGGCAGAGCGTCGCGTCGTCGACTTCCCCGGCGAGCCGGATGCGCGAAGGACGCCCGGCCTTTTCCAGCTCCGCCTCGAGGCTGCGGCGCTCCTCGCCGTCGCCCACGATCACGAGCTCGACCTCCGGGACCCGGAGGGCGGCGCGGACCAGCGTCCCGAAGCCCTTGTAGTACGCCAGCCGCCCGACCGCGAGGGCGCGCATTCCCCCGCCGCGCCACAGGCCGTCGCCCTCCCGGTCCTGCGGCTCCGGCAGCCGCTCCGGCGCGATCCCCAGCGGGACCACGTGGCACTTGTGCAGCCAGGGCCGCAGGGGCCCGCTCGCGTCGCGGTACGCGGGCGAGGTCGCGACGATCGCGTCGGCGCGCTCCAGGACCGCCCGCTCGAAGACGCGGTAGAAGGGGTAGGCGAGGCGCAGCGACAGCCGGTACTTCGAGGGCTCCACGTCCGAGTGCCAATGCACCACCCAGGGGAGCCTGCGGGCCGCGGGCACCGCGAGCGCCCAGAATGCGCTCGGGTTGGGCAGGTGCAGGTGCAGCACGTCCGGCGCATGGCGCTCGATGGCGCGCGCGAGCCAGGACGGGAAGGCGGGGCTCACGGGCGCGAAGACGAGCCGGAACCACACGGGGCAGCGCAGCAGCCAGGGGGGGTCCTGCGGCGCCGCCTCGCCGTGGACGAGAACCGCCACCTCGTGGCCGGCGCTGCGCTGGGCCTGCGAGAGGTCGCCGAGGAAGCGCTCCATGCCGCCGGAGACGGGGGCGAAATACTTGCCGACGTGCAGGAGCCGCATCGGGCGGTCAGGGCATCGCCCGGATCTTCGCGACCCAGTCGCGAAGGGCGGGGTTGTCGGGGCCCGTCCGCTGCGCGTTCTCGATGTCCGCGAGGGCCTGCGCCTTGCGCTTCAGGCCGTAGTGGGCCACCGCGCGGGCGAAATAGGCGCTCGGGTCGGGCCCCTCGGCGAGCATGCCGTCGAGGATCGGCAGCGCGCGCTCGAACTCCTTGCCCGTGATCCAGGCCATGGCGAGCAGGTAGCGCCCTTCCTTGTGCTTTGGCACCGCGACGAGCAGCGCCTCGAGGTGCTTCATCGCCTCCTCGCGCCGGCCCAGCTGCAGCGCGATGCGCCCGGCGTGGAGCAGGGCGATCTCGCGGACGGCGGGATCCTGGACGGCCGCGAGCGTCGCCTGGAACTGGGCGTAGGCCGGCTCCAGCCTGCCGAGCGCGTAGAGCGCCATGCCGCGCTGGAAGGGCAGGTTGTAGAGCCGGTAGCCCTCGCGCTCGG
>CAZNWZ010000162.1:0-5096 GCA_964576455.1 uncultured Lysobacter sp. | reverse complement strand
GATTTATTTCGCGCCCGCAAGCTGAGCTCAAATTCGGCGCGTGAGGCGGATTATAGGGCCGCGTCGGGGGCCGGACAACCACTCGGGCCTCCCGGCACTTCCCGCGGGCCGCAAGGGCCCGCTCAGGTCTCCTGCATCAGGAAGCCGAAGTCGTCGCCCGGGCCCAGCTCGCGCGGCGCCTCGCCGTGGCGGAAGATCCGGCATTGCGCCTCGCCGAGGAGCGAGATCCTTCCGTCCTCCACGAGGAACGCGGTCCCCTCCCGCAGTCCCGCGACCCACGTCCGGGGATGCAGCACCCCGAACTCGGCGATGCGCTCCTCGCGCGTCTCGCCCTTGAACCCCGGCGGGTTGCCGTGCAGGTAATGGGGGTTGATCTGGAACGGCACCAGGGCCAGCGCGTCGAACCCGCCCGGGTCGCAGATCGGCATGTCGTTCGTGGTCATGATCGTCGGGCAGGTCACGTTCGTGCCCGCGCTCCAGCCGACGTAGGGCATGCCGGCCAGCACGCGATGGCGGATGGCGGGCAGCAGCCCCGCCAGGCGCAGCTCGCGCAGCAGCCGCCAGGTGCTGCCCCCGCCGACCACGATCGCCTGCGCGCCGCGGACGGCCGCGCGCGGATCCGGCACCGCGTGGATGCCGGTCACGGCGATCCCCAGCGACCGGAAGACGGGCCGCACCTGCTCGACGAACTGGTCGTGGCTCTTGGTCACCGCGGCGAACGGGACGAACAGCACCTCCCGGACCCCGTCCCCGAGGAAGCTGCGCAGGTAGCCCTGTGCGTGCTCCAGGTAGCCCATGCCCTCGCGCTTCGCATTGCTCAGCAGCAGCAGTCTCACGGCAACCTCCTATCCCATGAACCCGAGAATCACGACGACCACGATGGCGGAGGCGATCGCCGGCAGGGCGGTGCGCTTCGCGATGTCGAACACGGTCACGCCCGCGTAGCCGGCGGCGATGGCGCAGGCGGCCGCCACCGGCGACATGCTGCGCCCGAGGCCGCCGCCCAGCCAGGCGATGTTGCCGAGGTTGACCTGCGTCATGCCCAGCTGCGCCGCGTGCGGCAGCACCGCCTTGTTGAACGCGATCGCCGCCGCGTCCCCGGATCCGCTGAGGACGGCGACGGCGAAGGTGCCGAGCATCGCGACGACGGGCGCGGCCGACTGCGCCTCCTTGAGGGCCTCGATCATCCGGTCGATCGAGCCGATCGCGTTCAGGCCGCCGATGAACACCCCCGCCGCGATGATGATGCCGATCACGCCGGCGTAGGCCTCGCCCATGCCGTCGAAGAAGCCCTTGACCACCTTCGCGGGCGACAGCCGGCCGATGACGGCCGTCGCGAGCGTGCCGATCACCATGGCCTGCAGCACCGTGAGCCCCTTGGGGAAGAGGGAAGTGGTGAGCCCGAACTGCGGCACCGTGAGTACCAGGAGGAAGAGCGGCAGCACCGGCATGGCGGCGCGCGCGAGGCTGACGGGCTCGCCGCCCGGGGCGCTCACGTTCGTCGTGCTCGCCGGCGTGGCGCCGGCGCGCTCGGCGGTCCAGCCGCGGTCCTCGCCGCGTACCTTGGCCACGAGGTAGAGCGAGACGGCGAACACGATCGCGGCGGGAATCGAGGCGTGCAGGTGGGCGAGGATCACCTCGATCACCGGCGTCTTGGAGATGTCGCTGATGAGCGCGGGGTGGGGCGAGCCGGGGCTGAAAGCGCCGCCCCAGGTGCCGGCGAAGACCGCCGCCGCCGCCATGGCCGGGTGGATGCCCAGCGCGATCATTGCGGGGATGAGCACCACGCCCACGGCCGCCGTGATCCCGGCCGCGCTGGTGATGGCGGTCGAGAGCAGGAGCGTGGCGAAGACCGCCGCCGGGATGATGACGGCGCGCAGCGTGAGGAGCGGCCCCACCACCAGCCGGACGAGGTGCTCGTCGCACTTGGCCTGCTTGATGATCGCGGTGAAGCCGATCGCCGGGAGGATGACCGTGAGCAGCCCCGCCTGCGACATGCTGCTCGCGAACGCCGTGAACCACGCTTCCGGCTTCCATGACGCCAGCGCGAGGAACGCGCCCGCGGTGAGCAGCGCCAGCCGGACCTCCGCGCCCCGGATGATGAACGTGAAGGTTGCGATGACGACGACTGCGGCAAGGATGTCCATCATGGCCTCTTCTCCCTAGAAGGTGACGCCGATGGAGGCGACGAACACCTGGTCGTCCGCCCCCGGGTTGAACCAGAAGCCCCCGATCGTCGCGGCGCCCGCGCTCACCTGCACGAAGGGCCCGCGCTGGAACTCGCGCTCGCCGCCGTAGGCGCGCGTGCGCTGGCCCACCGCGCCCAGGCGCAGCCACTCGAGGGGCCTGAAGCCCAGCTCGCTCCAGGCGTAGTTGTAGCTGGCGGAACTCTCCTTGCGGTCGCGCACGAATTCCGCCTCGACGTAGAAGTCGAGCTTTCCCCAGGCGAGGCTCGCCTCGAATCCCGGCACGAAGGCCTGCAGGGGGCCCCAGGCGCCGCCGATCAGCGGCGTGAGCTCCCACGTGACGGTCTCGCCGCCGGAGAAGGTCCAGCCGACGAAGGCCG
The DNA here is from genome assembly GCA_964576455.1 of uncultured Lysobacter sp. GTDB lineage: Bacteria > Pseudomonadota > Gammaproteobacteria > Burkholderiales > Usitatibacteraceae > FEB-7. The sequence continues at coordinate 2,530 of CAZNWZ010000162.1, read as the reverse complement.
AGCGTGAGTCCTTGGCCTCGTAGCCGTACCTTGCCTCCAGGTGGAGCGGGCCGCGATCGGCCGCCGCGATGGCGCTGGTGGTGTCGTCGCCGCCCCGGACCTGCGTCGGATAGGCGGTGAGCGCGAATTCCCAGGCCGGCTTCTCGGGCCGCGATGCCCGGCGCCCGCCGGGCGCGATCTCCTGGGCGAACGCCGCCGAGGCCGCCAGGGCCGCGATCAAGGCCACGGCTCTGACGGAGGCGCTCATCCGCCCAGCGCGATGATCGCGATCACGAGCGCCACGCCCAGTCCCATCATCACGAACCCGGTCCTCCAGCTGCCGTAGCCCGCGTAGCGGCCGAGGGCGAGGCCGCCCACGAACAGCATGGACAGCGCGAGCGCGCGCGAGGCGATCATCGCCGTGCCGACGTCGCTGAACACGATGAAGGGAATCACCACCGGGAAGGTGGCCAGGACGACGATGAGGAAGATCCCGACGGCCGCCAGCGCGTCGTCGCGCTCGAGGGTCGGCCGGTCTGGCAGGGAAGGCAGCGCGACGATGCGCGCCCGGACGGCCTCGATCTCCGTGTCGGAGACCAGTCCGGCCGCCACATCCGACAGGGAGCTCGCCACGAGCCGCCGGCCGGCTTGCGCATCGGGCGCGCTGCGCACCGCCTGCGCGAGCGTGAGCTTGCGTCCGCGCTCGGTGATGGTGCGCACCAGGTACATGACGGCGTCCACCAGCCCCCAGGCGAGGTTGCATCCCAGGGCGGTGATGAACATGGTGCGGATCTCGTCCTGCCCGGCCGTGGCCGCGGACACGGCGCCCACGAAGGTGAGCGCCATGAACAGGCCGAACAGCATCTCCGACACGCGGTCGACGGGACTGAGGAAGCGCTTGCGGGCTTCCCCTTCGCCGGCTCTCTCCTCGTTCATCGGGGCTCCCCGTGTCCGGCGGGTTTGCGCGCCTCGAACGCGGCCACCGCGTCCTCGACGGTGAAGAACATGCGGCTGCGCCCCAGCCGTTCCGCGAGCGGCGTCTTGCGCACCAGGTCGAGAACCTCCGGGTTGAGGGCCGCGAGCCACAGCTCGTGGCCCTCGGCGCGCCACTTCTCCTCGGCCTCCACGAGCATGCGCAGCGCCGTGAACTCGATGCCCGGGACGGCGCCCAGATCCATCACGACGACCCCGGGCTTCTCCTGCTCGACGAGCGCGCGCATCTTCTCCGCGACCGCCTGCGCGTTGCCGAAGTAGATGCGCCCCTCGGGACGCACGAGCAGCAGGCCCGGGAACGACTCGTCGTCCGGGTGCTCGGCGCTGCGGGGACGGAAGACGTGCGTGCCCTTCTTCCGGCCCAGGGCGCTCACCGGCGGGTTGTTGGCCTGGTGCAGCAGGCTCGCCATCGAGATGATCACGGCGACGAGGATGCCGTTGAGCGTGCCGAGCACGACGACCCCGATGCAGGCCGCGACCGCCCAGCGGAACTCGTAGTGGCGGATGCGCCGGATGGCCGCCAGCTCCTGCGGGCTGATGAGGCCGACCGAGTAGGCGATCACGATGGCGGCGAGCGTTGCGTTGGGCATCGCGCCCATCACCGGCGCCAGGAACAGCATCGTGGCGACCGTCATGGCGGCCGTGACGAACTCGGCGGCCTGCGAGCGCGCGCCCGCCTTCAGGTTCACGGCCGTCTGCGAAGTCCCGCCGCCGGAGGGCATGGCGCCGAAGAGCCCGCCGATCACGTTGGCCGCGCCGATGCCGACGAGCTCCTGGTTGGAGTCCGTGCGCGGGTCGCCCGGCCGGGTGAAGGCCTTCCCCGCGGCGATGGTCTCGGTGAAGCTCATGAGCGCGATGCCGGCCGCGGCGGGCCACATCGCCATCATGAGGGAGGTGTCGGGCAGGGTGAGGGAAGGAAAGCCGCCGGGGATCGCGCCGACGATGCTGACGCCCTGCGCCTTCAATCCCAGCAGGGCGGATGCGGCGATGCCGCCCGCCACGGCCACGAGCGGCGCAGGCGCCTTCGGGACGAACTTCTCGAAGACGACGATCACCACGAAGGTCGCCAGCGCCACGGCGAGCGTGGGCATCGACGTCTCCGGCGCATGGCCGGCGATCGAGACGAGGTCGCGGAAGAAGCCCTCCTTGTGGATGTGGATGCCCAGGAGCTTGGGGACCTGGTCCACCACGATCACCAGCCCGATGCCGGCCTTGAACCCCGTGAGCACCGGGTCGGAGATGAAGTTGGCCACGAAGCCCAGCCGGAAGAGCCGCGCCACGAGCAGGATCGCGCCCACCAGGACGGCGAGCGTGGCGGTGGCCGTGACCGCGCTCGTCCCCGGGCTCGCCTGCATGGCGGCCCCGATGGCGGTGGCGCCCAGGATGGCGATCGTCGTGGTGGTGCTCACGCTCAGCATGCGCGAGGTGCCCAGGAGCGCGTACACGACCATCGGCAGGAAGGCGGTGTACAGGCCCACCTGCAGCGGCAAACCGGCGATGGTCGCGTAGGCCATCGCCTTGGGGATCACGATGGCGCCCGTCGTGAGGCCGGCGACGA
>CAZNWZ010000161.1:3582-5188 GCA_964576455.1 uncultured Lysobacter sp. | reverse complement strand
CGAAGAGGCGCGGCGTGGCCGAGGCGCGGGTGAAGATCTGCACCACGCCGCCGATGGCGTCCGGGCCGTAGAGGCTGGAGAGCGGGCCCTTCACGACCTCGATGCGCTCGATGAGGTCCAGGGGGATGTTCTCGATCGAGGTCGTGCCCACGGTGGACGAGCCCACGCGCAGCCCGTCGACGAGCACGAGGGTCTGGCCGGCGTTGGCGCCCCGCAGGAAGAGGCCGGCGGGCTGGCCGGCCCCGCCCGTGCCGCGGAACTCGACGAGGGCCTGGCGCTGCAGCAGCTCGGCCAGCGAGAGCGGCGCGGCGCGCTCGATGTCCTCGCGCGTGATCACCTCGACGTCGCGCAGCACGTCCGAGGCGCGCTGCGGCAGGCGCGTGGCGGTGACCACCATCGCGTCGAGGGACTGGAAGGCGAGCGTGGGGGCCGCCTGCTGGGCGTGCGCGCCCAATGCCACCGCCGCGGCGATGCCGGCGAGGGGCGTGGTCTTCATGGGGATTCCTTGCTCCGGGCGGGCCAGCGTCCCCGCAGGCCCTGGGGTCATTGCCGCCCCGAAAAAGGGGACGGTTCCGGGAACCGTCCCTTTTTCCGGGGTCCGTTGCGCTCGGGCCGGTCTCCGGGCTCGCCAGACTTGACCACCGCCTTCCCACGGCCGAGGGGCCGCAGTGGCTGGAGGGTGGTCCACACTGGCTTACCGTTGCGGGGGCAGCGCCGGCTTCTCACCGGCTTCCCGGACACCCGAGGGCAGCCCCGATGATACGCCCGGCCGGGTCCCGGGGCCACCCGTTACATACGAAATCACTTTCAAAATAAGCGCTTACACATTGACGCGGAAACGGTTTTCCAATAGTCTTCGCGCATGGATTCCGAGCTCTCCGCCCTCGAAGCGAAGGTCGAACAGGCCGTCGCCCAGCTCAAGCAGCTGCGCGAGGAAGGACGCGAGCTGCGCCAGCAGCTCGCCGCCCGCGCGGACGAGAACGCGCGGCTCGCCGAGAAGCTCGCGGCGGCCAAGGCGCGCATCGAGGCGCTCCTCAAGCAGATCCCCGAGACCGAGGCGTGAACGACGACGCGAAGTCCCGCGACAAGGGGATGGCCATCCAGATCCAGGGCCGCGAGTACCGCGTCGCCTGTCCCGAGGGCGAGGAGAAGCAGCTCCTCGCCTCCGTCGAGTACCTCAACCGCCGGATGAAGGAGCTGCGCGACACCGGCAAGGTCACGGGCAACGAGCGCGTCGCGATCATGGCCGCGCTCAACATCGCGCACGAGTTCCTCGCGCACAAGCCCGGCAAGGCCACCGCCTCCGTTGACGCCCCGGACTATCGGCGTAGAATCGCCGCGATGCAGGAGACGCTGGAAACGGCGCTGTCGGCCGACCAGGACAAGCTCTTCTAGCGGCGCGCGAAACGCCGCTCGACCGGCGTGCCGGTTTCCTGCGGTGTTCGTCCGGGCTTACATCTTCGAGCCGATAATCTTGTAAGCCTGGATGCCCGCCAAAGCGGTGCTATTGTGCGCGTCCCATGTCGGATGTACCTACGGCACCCGGTAGGCAACCGCCTTGAACCTGTGGGTTCGAGCGTGCGGCCCGGACGAACACCGCAGGAAA
>CAZNWZ010000161.1:0-3482 GCA_964576455.1 uncultured Lysobacter sp. | reverse complement strand
AACCGCCTTGAACCTGTGGGTTCGAGCGTGCGGCCCGGACGAACACCGCAGGAAACCGCTTTCTAATCAGATTACCTTTCCTAATCAGATTACTTTTTCGGGACACCATTGCCCCGAAAAAGTAATCTGATTAGGAAAGGTAATCTGATTAGAAAGCGATTCCCATGTCCTTCTGGCTCATGAAGTCGGAGCCGGACGAGTTCTCGATCGACGACCTCGTCCGCGCGCCGCGCAAGACCACGCCCTGGTTCGGCGTGAGGAACTACCAGGCCCGCAACTACATGCGCGACGCCATGCGCGTGGGCGACGGCGTGCTGTTCTACCACTCGAGCTGCGAGGTGCCCGGCATCGCGGGCCTCGCCGAGGTCGCGAGCGCTCCCCATCCCGACGAGACCCAGTTCGACCCGAAGAGCCCGTACTTCGACCCCAAGGCCACGCGCGAGCGCCCGCGCTGGGTGCTCGTGGACGTGAAGCTCGTGAGGAAGACCCGCCTGCTGCCCCTCGACGAGTTGCGCGCGCGAAAGGAACTCGCCGACCTGGTGATCCTGCGCCGAGGCAACCGCCTCTCGGTCACGCCGGTGACGCCGGCGCAGTGGAAGGCCATCGGCAGGCTGCTCGCCCGCGATGCCGGGTGACGCGGCCGTCTGGCTGATCTACGCGGGGCTCGGCGTCTTCGTCGGGTTCTTCTCGGGGCTGCTCGGCATCGGCGGCGGCGCGATGACCGTGCCGATCCTGGGCCTCGTCTTCGTCGCCTTCGGGTTCGCCCCCGCCCAGGTGATGCCGCTCGCCCTCGGGACGTCCCTCGCGGCCATCGTGCTCGCGACCGCCTCCTCGGCGCGCGCGCACCTGAAGCACGGGGCCGTGCGGCTCGACATCGTCCGCGGAGTCGCGCCCGGCATCGCGGTCGCGGGACTGGCGGCCGGGACCATCGCGCGCCTGATGCCCACGGCGCTCCTGAAGGGCTTCTTCTTCGCCTTCGTCGTCTACATCACTTACCAGATCGTCTTCGGGCTGAAGCCCCGGGCGGGGCGCCCGGTGCCGGGAAGGGGCGGCCTCTTCGCCGTGGGGCTGCTCGTCGGCGGGTTCTCGGGGCTCGCGGGCGTGGGCGGGGCCATGATCTCGATGCCGTTCATGATGTCCTGGGGCCTCGCGTTCCACACGGCGATCGGCACCGGGTCGGCCATCAGCTTCGTCGTCGCGGTCGCCGGCGTGGCGGGCTTCGTGATCGCCGGTCTCGCCGAGGCGGCGCTTCCGCCGTGGACCGTGGGCTACGTGTACGTGCCCGCCCTCGTGGGCATCTCCGTGACCAGCGTGTTCATGGCGCCGCTCGGCGCGAAGGTGGCCCACCGCCTGCCCGTGGCCGCGCTCAAGAAGGTGTTCGCGCTCTTCATCCTCGCCCTCGCGCTCAAGCTCGTCGCCTCCCTGTGAGGCCGCCGGCGCGCGCTGCCGGGCGTAGAATGGTCGCCACTCCACGACGCGCCCCCCACTGACTTGAAGATCCTCATCCTCGGCGCCGGCCAGGTCGGCGCCAGCGTGGCCGAGAGCCTGGTCTCGGAAAAGAACGACGTCACCGTCGTCGACACGAGCGCCGAGCGCCTGAAGGACCTGCAGAACCAGTTCGACCTGCGCACCGTCGTGGGCAACGCCGCCCACCCGGAGGTGCTGGCCGAGGCGGGCGCGGCCGACACCGACATGCTCTTCGCGGTGACCGCGAGCGACGAGACGAACCTCGTCGCGACCAAGGTGGCGCACGCGGTCTTCAACATCCCGACCCGCATCGCGCGCATCCGCTCCACCTGGTTCGAGCGCCACCCGGACCTGCTGGAGGGGGAGGGCTTCTCGGTGGACCACGCCATCTGCCCGGAGCAGATCGTCACCGAGTACATCGCCAAGCTCATCGACTTCCCGGAGGCGCTGCAGGTGGCGGAGTTCGCCGGCGGCAGGATCGACCTGGTCGCGGTGCGCGCGGTCGAGGGCGGCCCCATCGTGCGCCATCCCCTGCGCGACCTCGAGAAGATGCTGCCCACCATCGACGTGAAGGTGGCCGCGATCTACCGCAACGAAAGGCCCCTCGAGCTCACGCCGGAGACCGTGGTGCAGGCGGGCGACGAGGTCTTCTTCGTGGCCGCCTCCGAGCACCTCCGGCACGTGATGGCGCACATGCGCCAGATGGACCGGCCCGTGCAGCGGGTGATCATCGCCGGCGGCGGCAACATCGGTCTTCGCCTGGCGCGCCTGCTCGAGGGCCGCCTCAACGTGAAGGTGATCGAGGCCTCCAAGCGCCGCTGCGAGTACCTCGCCGGGCAGCTCGAGAGCGCGCTGGTGCTCAACGGCGACGTGAGCAACGAGGACCTGCTGGGCGACGAGAGCGTGGACGAGACCGACCTCTTCGTCTCGGTCACCAACGACGACGAGGCCAACATCATGTCGGCCCTGCTCGCCAAGCGCATGGGCGCGCGCCGCGTCATCGCCCTCATCAACCGCCGCGCCTACGGCGACCTCATGCAGGGCGGCCAGATCGACATCGCCATCTCGCCGGCGCAGGCGACCCTCGGGAGCCTCCTGGAGCACGTGCGGCGGGGCGACGTGGTCGCGGTGCACAGCGTGCGCCGCGGCCGCGCGGAGGCCCTCGAGCTCATCGCGCACGGCGACCGCAAGACCTCCCGCGTGGTCGGCCGGCGCATCCGCGAGATAGACCTGCCGCCGGGCGCCACGATCGTGGGGATCATCCGCGGCGACAAGGTCATCGTGGCCGAGGACGACGCGCACGCGATCGAGCCCGACGACCACGTGATCGTGTTCCTCACCCAGAAGCGGATGATCCCCAAGATCGAGAAGCTCTTCGAGGTGTCGGTGGGGTTCTTCTAGGCCGTGGCCGCGCCCATCAGCCCCCTGCGCCTGCCGCCCGGGCCAGCCCCGCGCCCCGTGGAGGCGGTGCTGCGCCTCTTCCCGGTGCTGCACGTGCTCTCGGGCGCGGTGCTGCTCTTCTCCCCGGCCTTCTTCGTTCCGCTCGCCTTCTCCTTCGCCCTCGCGGACGGCGAGCACGGGTCCTTCGAGACGGGGTTCCTGGTGACCTTCGTGACCGGGCTCTTCATGTTCTTCGCCACGAAGGGGCGGCACCGCCGCGAGCTGCAGCCGCGCGACGGCTTCCTCCTCGTCACGCTCGTGTGGTCGGTGGTGCCCGCCTTCGCGACCATCCCGCTCGTCCTCGGGATCCCGGGGCTCTCCTTCACCGACGCCTACTTCGAGGCGGTCTCCGGGATGACGACCTCCGGGGCGACCGTCATCGCGGGCCTGGACAACCTGGAGCCCTCCCTCAACATCTGGCGCACGCTCCTCGTCTGGATCGGCGGCATGGGCATCATCGTGCTGGCGGTGGCGATCCTGCCGCTGCTGGGCATCGGCGGCAGCCAGCTCTTCAAGGCCGAGAGCCCGGGCTGCATGAAGGACACCAAGCTCACGCCGCGCATCGGCGACACGGC
>CAZNWZ010000160.1:0-5235 GCA_964576455.1 uncultured Lysobacter sp. | reverse complement strand
CGCATGCGCGCGAGCTTCCTCGCCCGCCGCGACCTCATCGTGGGGCTTCTCAACCAGGTGCCCGGCATCACCTGCCAGAGCCCGGGCGGTGCCTTCTACGCCTGGCCCAACGTGACCGAGGCCTGCCGGATGGTCGGTACGAAGGACTCGGAGGAGTTCCGCGTGCGGCTGCTCAACGAGTCGGGCGTCGCGGTCCTCGCTGACATCCACTTCGGCCCGCGCGTCCCCGACGAGGGACAGCACATCCGCTTCAGCTACGCCGCCTCCAACGAGGCGATCGAGAAGGGCGTGGCGCGCCTGGCGGAGTTCGTCCGCCGCAACACGCGATAGGCGCGGGAACCCCGCGCCGGAAGCGCCGCTCGAAGACCCCATGCCCGCCTGGACCTGGCTCGTTCCCCTCGTCGCCGCGGCGCTGCTCGCCACGGCGGCGGCCACCGGCGCCGGCGCGCTCCTGGCCGCGCTCTGCGCCGCCGCGCTCATCGGTGCCGTGATAGCCGCCGTGCACCACGCCGAGGTGGTGGCGCATCGCGTGGGCGAGCCCTTCGGCACCCTGGTCCTCGCCGTGGCCGTCACGGTGATCGAGGCCTCGCTCATCCTCTCGATGATGCTCGCCGGCGGGCCCGACACCGCGGTGCTCGCGCGCGACACGATCTACGCCGCCGTCATGATCATCTGCAACGGCGTCGTGGGCATCTGCCTGCTGGTGGGAGGGCTTCACCACCGCGAGCAGACCTTCCGGGTGGAGGGCTCGGGCCCCGCCCTCGCCGCGCTCGTCGCGCTCGCCACCCTCTCCCTCGTGCTGCCGGCCTTCACGACGACCTCGCCCGGCGGGACCTACAGCCCCGCGCAGCTCGCCTTCGCGGCGGTCGCCTCGGTGGCGCTGTGGGCCGTGTTCGTTTTCGTGCAGACGGTCCGCCACCGCGACTACTTCCTGCCCGCCGCCGACAAGGCCAACGAGGAGGTCCACGCCCAGCCGCCGACGAACGCGCAGGCCTGGGCCAGCTTCGGCCTGCTGCTCGTCTCCCTCGTGGCCGTCGTGGGGCTCGCCAAGGTGCTCTCGCCGGCGATCGAGCGCGCGATCGCCGCCGCCGGCGCGCCGCGCGCCGTGATCGGCATCGCGATCGCCCTGCTCGTGCTCCTGCCCGAGACGTGGGCCGCGGTGCGCGCCGCCCGGGCCGACCGCCTGCAGACGAGCATGAACCTCGCGCTCGGTTCCGCGCTCGCGAGCATCGGCCTCACCATACCCGTGGTGGCCGTCGCCTCGGTGGCCTTCGACATCCCCCTCACCCTGGGCCTCCAGGCAAAGGACCTCGTGATGCTCGTCCTGACGTTCCTCGTGGGCGCCATCACGCTGGGCACCGGGCGCACGAACGTGATGCAGGGCGCGGTGCACCTGGTGATCTTCGCGGCCTTCCTCTTCCTCGCCCTCGTGCCCTAGCGGCCCTGCCGGCGGAGAAGCGCCCGCTCGGCGAGCTCGAACGCGGCGTGCACGACGAGCGCCAGCGCGGCCGCGGGAATGGCGCCCGCGAGGAGCAGCCGGTGGTCGTTGACGGCGAGCCCCTGCGCGATGCGCTCGCCGAAGCCGCCCGCGCCCACGAACGCCGCGAGGGTCGCCGTGCCGACGTTGACCACGGCCGCGGTCTTCACCCCCGCCAGGATCACCGGGGCCGCGAGCGGCAGCTCGATCTTCGCGAGCGTCTGCGCGGGCGTGAGCCCGAGCGCCATCGCCGCGTCGCGCAGTCCCGCGGGCACGCCCGCGAGCCCCGCGTGCGTGTTGCGCGCGATGGGCAGCAGGGCGTAGAGGAAGAGCGCCGCGAGGGCGGGAACCGCGCCGATCCCGGTGAGCGGGATGAGGAACGCGAGCAGCGCCAGCGACGGCACGGTCTGCACGAGGCCGGCGAGCGCGAGGAGCGGCTGGGCGAAAGCGCGGACGCGCGCGGCGACGATGCCCATCGGCACGCCCAGGGCCACCGCCGCCGCGAGCGAGGCGAACACCAGCATCGCGTGCTCGAGGGCGAGGCGCGCGAAGTCGGGCGCGAGGATGGCGGACACCAGGTCCCGCGGCCCGCCGCCCGCCCTGCCCCCCAGGAACTCCGAAGCCACGCGCTCGAAAGGCACGCGGTCGAGCTCGGCGCGCGCGTTGAGGCCGGTCATCGTGCGCTCGTCGATCCGGCCCTCGAGGGACTTCCAGGCGGCGAAGGCGGCCGGGTGGCGCTCCGGGGCGTCGAGGCGGTGCAGCACCACCGCGTCGTAGCGCGGGAAGAAGCCGCGGTCGTCGGCGAGCGCCTTCACGCCGAAGCGCGCGATCTTCGCGTCCGTGGTGTAGATGTCGATCACGTCGACCTGGCCGGCCGCGATCGCCTCGTAGGCGAGCCCGTGGTCCAGCCCGCGCGGATGCGCCTGCGGCAGGGCGTAGGCCGACCTGAGCCCCGGCCAGCCGTCCTCGCGCCGCAGGAACTCGTGCGAAAGGCCCAGGACCAGCTCCGGGTGGCGGGCGAGATCGGAGACGCGGGCGATTCCGCGGGAAGAGGCCACGCTCTCGCGGATGCCCAGCGCGTAGCCGTTGGAGAATCCCAGGGGAACGCTCGCCGCGAGCCCGAGGGGTGCGAGCCGGCGGTTGAGTCCCGCGAGGTCCAGGGGCGCGGGCTCCTTCAGGATCTCCCGCGCGAGGGTGCCGGTGTACTCGGGATAGGCGTCGATGGAGCCGCGGGAAAGCGCCTCGAAGAGGATGGCGGTGTTGCCCATGCCCGGCAGGTGCTTCGCCGCGGCCCCGGCGCGCCCGGCCGACTGCGCGAGGATCTCGCCCAGCACGTAGGACTCCGTGAAGCGCTTGGAGCCCACGCGCAGCGGCTCGGCGCCGGCCATGCCCGTCGCGGCCGCGGCGAGGACGGCGGCAAGCGCGGCGGACCGGAGCGGACGGGAGGCCATGGCGGCATCAGGATACCGCTCCCCGCCGCGGGGGCCCGGCGCGCACCTAAAGGACGAGGTAGATCCCCAGGCCCAGCATCACGAGGCCGGAGACCAGCTTGAGGAGGCGCCCCTCCTTCTCCTGCAGCCGGCGCTGGCTCAGCGTGACGACGCCGATCGCGAGAACCACGACGTCGTCGACCATGTACATGACGTTGTAGAGCAGGATGTAGCCGTAGTAGGTCCACGGATCGAGCTGCCGCAGCGTGAGGATGCGGGTGTAGAGCGCCGGCAGTCCCGACGTGCACACCAGCTCCACGAGCTGCACGAGGATCCCGAGCACGATGGTGCCGGCGATGGCCGCCGCGAGGCTCCTCTCGTTCATGAGCGAGCGCATGCGCTGGTAGATGCCCGGCTTCGCGGACTTCGGGATCGAGAGGCTGACGCCCCGGCCGAAGGCGAGGAAGTCCTTCACGTTGATCGCGCCCGCGACGAACGCGACGGCGCCCAGCACGATCTCGGAGGCGCGCGACAGGCCGATGAGGAGGAAGAGGTTCAGCCACGCGGCCATGAAGGCGTAGTAGGCGATCCCCTGGACCGCGACGAAGGTGCCGGCCACGGCGAGCATGCGCCGGCGGTCGCCCATCGCCGCCAGCATCGAGATCATCAGGATCAGCACCCACATCGAGCACGGGTTGAACCCGTCCAGCAGCCCCATGACGATGGTGAAGACGGGCAGGCCCACGTCGTCGAGGCTGATGCGGCGGTCGATCCACGGCAGCGTGATCGTGCCCGGGTCGGGGGTCGCGCTCGCGTCCGCGCAGGGCAGCTCCTCGCCGATGGGGCACTTGCCGCCGGCGTCTCCGGGAGCGGCGGCGGAGCCCGCCACTAACCCGCGGATGCGCTCGCCCGTGGTCGCCTCGTCCACGAACCCCACGAGCAGCTGGCCGCGGATCGCGAAGGCGGGCACGGACACCGCGCCCCCGGGCGCCTGCGCCAGGAGGCCCTCGAGGCGGCGAAGGGACTCCGGCTCGCGGAAGACATCGCGCATCGTGACCACGAGCCCGGGACGCTCCGCGCGCAGCTTCTCCAGGAAGACCTTGGCGTCGGCGCAGTGCGGGCAGCCGTCGCGCACGAACACCTCGATCTCGACGGCCTCGGGAGCCGGCTCGGGAACGCGTTCGGCCCGGACGGGCATCGCGAGGCCCAGCCAGGCCGCCGCCATCGCGGCCAACGCGGCCAGGCCGAGCTTCCCGCGGCTTGCCCGTCGGGTCACTGGCGAAGCGGTAGGGGGTTGGCTCATAGTGACGGGGTCGCCCGCGCGAACCGGCGGCCCCATGGACATTGTCAACCTCCCGATCGCCGACGTTCTGACCAGCCTCAAGACGTCGGAGCGTGGCCTGGACGACGGCGAGGCCGGCCGCCGCCTGGGGGAGTTCGGCCCGAACCGCATCGAGGAGGTCCGGGGAAGGCCCCTGTGGCTGCGCTTCCTCGGCGAGTTCACCCACTTCTTCGCCTTCATCCTCTGGGTCGCCGCCGGCCTCGCCTTCCTCGCCGAGTGGCGCAATCCCGGCGAGGGCATGGGGACGCTGGGCGCGGCCATCCTCGCCGTCATCGTCGTGAACGGCGCGTTCTCCTTCTGGCAGGAGTACCGGGCGGAGCGCGCGCTCGCGGCCCTGCGCCAGCTGCTGCCGCAGCGAGCCAAGGTGCTGCGCGAGGGCGACCTGCGCGAGATCGCCGCCGAGCTCCTCGTGCCCGGCGACGTGCTCCTGCTGCAGGAAGGCGACAACATCCCTGCCGACTGCCGCATCGTCGAGTCCTCGCGCCTGCGCGTGAACCTCTCCACCCTCACCGGGGAGTCGCTCGCCAAGGCCCGTTCCGCGGACGGCATCGCCGACGGCCGCGCGCTGGAGGCGAGGAACCTCCTGCTCGCGGGCACTTCCGTCATCTCCGGCGAGTGCCGCGCGGTCGCCTACGCCACCGGGATGCGCACGGAGTTCGGCCGCATCGCCCACCTCACGCAGACCGTGGGCGAGGCGGGCTCGCCGCTGCAGCGCGAGATCGCGCGCCTGTCCCGCCTCGTGGCCGCGTTCTCCATCGCGCTGGGGCTCGCCTTCTTCGCCGTGGGCACCGCGATCGGCCTGCCGTTCTGGGACAACGCGATGTTCGCCATCGGGATCATCGTGGCCAACGTCCCCGAGGGGCTGCTGCCGACCGTGACCCTCTCGCTCGCCATGGCCACGCAGCGCATGGCGAAGCGCAACGCCCTCGTCCGCCACCTGCCGTCGGTGGAGACGCTGGGCTCGGCCACCGTGATCTGCAGCGACA
>CAZNWZ010000159.1:0-5244 GCA_964576455.1 uncultured Lysobacter sp. | reverse complement strand
TCGTCCGGGCGCATCCCGGCGCCGGAATCCGTGCTGCAGTGGATCCGGGAGGCGGGCAACTGACGCACACGCGCTTCGCGTCATCGGGAAGCCAGTTCGAGATGGAAAAGGAGCTCCAGGGACTCGACGTGATCCGCGAGAGCTTTCCGCCCGACGAAACATGAAGCGGCGCCGGTTTACGTCGTCCAGCGCACGGCCAGCGGGATCAGCACCGCCCCCAGCACGCCGTGCAGCCCCATGCCGAGGCTCGCGTAGGTGCCCGCCTCGGGATGCACGCTGAAGGCGCGCGAGGTGCCGATGCCGTGCGCGGCCACGCCCACCGCGAAGCCGCGCTGCCACCACGACTTCATGCCGATCGCGTCCATGACGAAGCGCACCAGCACCGCGCCCAGGATCCCCGTGGTCACCGCGAACACCGCGGTCAGCGTGGGCGAGACCTGGATGCGCTCCGCGACGCCCATCGCGATGGGCGCGGTGACCGACTTGGCCCAGAAGCCGCCCACGATGGCCGCATCGGCCCCGAGGAGCTTCGCGATGCCGACGGCGGTGGCGATCGAGGTGGCGCCGCCGGCCAGCAGCGCCGCGAGGAGCGGCAGGATGCGGCCACGCAGCGCCTCGAGCCCCTTGTAGATGGGCACCGCGAGCGCCACCGTGGCGGTGCCGAGCAGGAAGTGCACGAACTGCGCGCCCTCGAAGTACTTCGCGTAGGGCATGTCGATGGCCGTGATCACGGACGCCACGATCGCGATGGCGATCATCACCGGGTTGGCGAGCGGGTTGCGGTCGAAGCGCTCGTAGACCAGCACGCCCGCCTGGTACGCCGAGAGCGTGAGGATGAGGGCGAGCAGCGGGCTCCCCGAAAGGTAGACCCAGATCTCGTGTATGGCGGGCAGCTGGGGACTCAAGGCTCGCCGTCCTTCGCGAGGGCGCGCAGCACCAGCGCCGTGACCGCCATCGTCGCGATCACGCTCACGAGGAGCGCGGCCACCACCGCCACCGCGTGCGACCGGATGTGCGGCCAGTACATCACGACGCCCACGGCGGCCGGGATGAAGAGCAGGCCCAGGTTCTGCGCGAACGCCGTGGCGACCAGGTCCACGGACGCGGGCACGCTTCCCCGGAAGCGCAGCCACGCCAGCAGCAGCACGAGCCCGATGACCGGGCCCGGGATGAGCGGGAGGAAGAACCTCGCGACGACCTCCCCGAGGCCCTGGAACAGCAGGATCTGGACGAGGCCGGCGATCATGCGCGTGGCGCCGGGCGCCTCAGGCGCCGACCGCGCGCGGCAGCGAGCGGCCCGCGAACTCCACCACCATCGCGTCCAGCGCCCCGCGGACCGCCTGCCGCGAGTAGCGCGCGCGCACGACCGCCTGCCCGCGCTGCGAGAGGGTCGTCCACAGCCCCTCGTCGCGGTAGAGGCGGGCCACCTGCGCGGCGAACGAGCGCGCATCGCTCGCGACCAGGACCTCCTCGCCGTCCACGAGGTCCATGCCCTCCGCGCCGATGGCGGTGGTCACGCAGGGCAGGCCCCACGCCAGCGCCTCGACCACCTTGCCCTTCACGCCGGCGCCGTAGCGCAGCGGCGCGATCGAGACGCGGGCGCCGCGCAGCATCGGCGCCAGGTCCCTCACGAACCCGTGCACGAGGAAGTCGTCGCCGGCCATCGCGGTCACCTCGGGAGGCGGGCCGCTGCCCACGACGTGGACCTTGACGCCGGGAATCGCCTCGCGCAGGCGCGGCAGGATCTCGGCGTGGAGCCAGCGCACGGCGTCGAGGTTCGGCGGGTGCTGGAAGAAGCCCACGAAGAGCAGGTCCTTCCTCTCCCCGAACCCCGGCACGCCCTCCACCGGGTCCTGCACGTTGGTGAGGGTGAGGATGCGCTTGCCCGGCAGGTGCTCGCGAAGGTGCCGGCCGTCCTCCTCGGAGACGACGATGACGGCGTCCGCCTGTCGATAGGCCTCGAGCTCCGCGCGCCGCGTTTCCTCGGCCTTCCGGCGCAGGTCGTCGTCATTCGCGAGCTCCGCCTCGCGCCGCTCGCGCACGAAGTGCACGTCCACGCTGTCGGCGAGGACCGGCAGTCCCGGCGCCACCTTGCGCGCGGCCTGGATGAGCGGCAGGGCCGCGTAGTGGAAGCTGGCGATGGCGAGGTCGAACGCGAGGTTCTGCACCGCGCCGGCCGCGATCTGCATCGGATGCGGGTTCTGGCCGGGCGGCGGCCACCCGCCCGCCGGGTCCAGCGCGTAGGTCTCGACCCCCAGGGCCTGAAGGTCCCTCAGGTAGCGCCGCGAGCCTTCGTCCACGAGCATGTGGGTCGGGACGAAGGTGACGTGGTGGCCGGCCTCGACGAGCAGCGACAGCAGCTCCCACAGCCGGCGCGAGCCCGAGGCGCGGTCGTGCATCGGCAGGTGCGGGTCGATCCAGAGGATCCGCTTGCCCGGCACCCGGTGCGCCTCGCGCGGCGGCAGGCGCTGCCCGCGCACCCCGTGCCGCGCCTCGAGCACGTCCCGCCACTTCGCCGCGAACTTGACCTGGTTGACGGGCTGGAAGGCCTTGAAGCCCTTCGTGAAGTCCCGCCCCGCGGTGGCCCCCTCCTGGTGGACGACCTCCGCATGGGGCTGGTACACCACCTGGTAGCCCTTCTGCCGGATCGAGAAGCACAGGTCCGTGTCCTCGTAGTACGCGGGAGCGTAGCGCAGGTCGAAGCCGCCGATCTCGTGGAAGAGGGCCCTCGGCACCAGCAGCGCGGCGCCGCAGAGGTAGTCGGCCTCGCGGCGGTAGTTGGCCGCGGGCTCGGCGCGCAGGGCGCCTCGGCAGTATTGCAGCGCGGAGCCGTCCCGGAAGATGACGCCCCCCGCGTCCTGGATCGTCCCGTTCGGGAAGAGGAGCTTCGCGCCGACCGCGCCCACGGTGGCGTCGCCCTCGATCACGGCGAGCAGCGCCTCGAGCCAGCCCGGCCGGGGCTCGGTGTCGTTGTTGAGGAAGCAGAGGTAGCGCCCCGAGGCCTCGGCGGCCCCCTGGTTGCACGCCTCGACGAAGCCGCGGTTGTCGGGGTTCGTGATGACCTTGAGGGCCCGCGGCGCATTGCGAAGCCACGGGCTCGGCCGCCCCGCCGGCCGGGCCTGCGCGGGGTCCGAGAGCGCCGGGAGGCTTTGCCGCAGTGCCTCGAGCCACGCCGGCGTCTCGTCCGTGGACGCGTTGTCCACGACGACCAGCTCGTGCGGCACGGCGGTGGAGGCGGCGAGCGCCTCCAGGCAGCGCTCCGTCAGGGAGAACTGGTTGAAGACCGGGATGACGATGGAGACGTCGACGACCGGCGGGGGCTGCGCGACCATGGCCGGGAGTCTAGCCGGAGGGGCGCGCGGCGTCAGCCCCGGGCGCCGCCCCGTCGCGCGCCGCTCAGTCGGCCTTGATCTTCGCCTCGTCGATCACCTTCGCCCACTGCGAGATCTCCTTGCGGATGCGCTCGCCGGACTGCTCGGGCGTCATGCGGATCGCGTAGGCGCCCTGCAGCAGGAGCTGCTCCTGCGCCTCGGGCGTGGCGAGGATCTTCTGGATCTCGGCGTTCAGCTTCGCGACGATCGGCGCGGGCGTGCCGGCCGGCGCCATGACGCCGAAGAGCGAGGCCACCTCGATGCCGGAGACGCCCGCCTCGGCGGCCGTGGGGACGTCCGGCAGCATGGAGATGCGCTCGGGCATGGTGACCGCGAGGGCGCGCAGCTTCCCGGCCTTGATGAGCTGGAGCGACGCGGGGACGGTCTCGCACATCGTGAGCACCTGGCCGCCCACGAGGTCCCCCATCGCGGGGCCGCTGCCCTTGTAGGGGACGTGGATCATGTCGGCGCCGACCTTGAGCCGGAAGAGCTCGGCGCACATGCGCTGCGGCGCTCCCGCCCCGGAGGAAGCGTAGGTGAGCTTGCCGGGATTGGCCTTCGCATAGGCCACGAGCTCCTGCAGGGTCTTGACCGGCAGCGAGGGCGTCACCACCCACACCAGCGGCACCGAGCCCACGACCGCCACGGGCACGAGGTCCTTGCCCAGGTCGTAGCGCAGCTTCCCCTTCTCCAGGGTGGCCATGATGGAGTGCGAGGTGAGCGCGCCCATGAGCAGCGTGTAGCCGTCGGGATCCGCCTTCGCCGCGGCTTCCGCGCCGATGTTTCCGCCGGCACCGCCGCGGTTGTCCACGACCACCTGCTGGCCCAGCGCCGTGGACAGGCGCTGCGCGAGCACGCGGCCGATCACGTCCGTGGCCCCGCCCGGCGGATACGGCACGATGAGCTTGATCGACTTGTTCGGGTATTGCGCGAAGGCGCTGCCGGCGGCGAGCAGGAGCGCGGACGCGAGGAGGGCGATGGCGCGCAGGGGGAACAGGTTCATGGCGTTCTCCGGAAGGTGAATGGTGTGGGGTCAGGCCTTGCCGGCCTTCCAGGCTTCGTAGCGGGCCTTGTTCTCGGCGTTGGCCGGGTACAGGCCCGGCAGCGGCACGCCCTTCTCGACCTCGGCCATGATCCAGCCCTCGAGGCGCTCCTGCTCCGGGGCGGTCGCCACCATCTCGTCGACGAGGGCCTGGGGGATCAGCACCGCGCCGTCCTCGTCCACGACAACGACGTCGTCCGGGAACACGGCCACGCCGCCGCAGGCGATGGGCTCGCCCCAGTTCACGAAGGTGAGCCCCGCCACCGATGGGGGGGCCGCGGCGCCCTGGCACCACACCGGCAGCCCCGTGGCCCTCACGCCCGCCACGTCGCGCATCACGCCGTCGGTCACCAGGGCGGCCACGTTCCGCTTCCTCATGCGGGCGCAGAGGATGTCGCCGAAGATGCCGGCGTCGGTGACGCCCATCGCGTCCGCGACGGCGATGCAGCCCTCGGGCATCGCCTCGATGGCGCCGCGCGTCGAGATGGGCTTGGACCACGACTCGGGCGTGGCGAGGTCCTCGCGCGCCGGCACGAAGCGCAGCGTGAACGCCGGGCCCACGAGCCGCGGCTGGCCGGGGTTCAGGGGGCGCGTGCCGCGCATCCACACGTTGCGCAGGCCCTTCTTGAGCAGCAGCGTGGTGAGCGTGGCGGTGGTGACCTGCGAGAGGGTGTCGATGATCTTCCGGTCGAGTGCCATCAGCCGAGTTCCTTCAGTCGTTTGTCCTGTCTTGCGATGAGGCGGTCGATGTCCGCGATGTCGGCGGCGGAGAGCTTCGGGCCGGGCTTGCGGATGGCCATCGAGGCGATGGCGCCGCGCTTGAGCAGCAGG
>CAZNWZ010000158.1:1722-5249 GCA_964576455.1 uncultured Lysobacter sp. | reverse complement strand
CCGGCGGGACGCCCTCGGCCTCCGCCTTGAGCATGATCGGCGTGCCGTGGGTGTCGTCGGCGCAGACGAAGTGCACCTTGTGCCCCTGCAGCCGCTGGAAGCGCACCCAGATGTCGGCCTGGGTGTACTCCATGATGTGGCCGATGTGGAACGGGCCGTTGGCGTAGGGGAGCGCCGTCGTGACGAATAGCTTGCGTGGCATGAAGCCCGGTGGCGAGCCTGGATGTGGTTGGCGGACGGCTCGGGTCGCCGCGCGGGGCGGCGGCGAGTGCGTGAAATTCGTCGTCGATAGGGTCACCGCGATTGTAGCAAATTGCTTTAAAATTGCGCGCTTCCCCCCTTCGCTTCCGCGCCCGCCCCGGCGGGCGCCACACTCCGAACATGGCCATTACCGACAAGGACGTCCTGGCAGCCCTTTCCGAACTCGTGGACCCGGTCACGGGCCGCAACTACGTCGAGGGCAAGTCGGCGAAGAACGTGAAGGTCGACGGCGACCGCGTCTCGCTCGACGTGGTCCTCGGCTACCCCGCCCGCGGCGTGATCGAGAAGGTCAGGTCCCAGGTCACGGACCGGCTCAAGCAGCTTCCCGGCGTGTCCGCCGTGGTCGCCAACGTGCAGACCCGGATCGTCTCGCACGCCGTGCAGCGCGGCGTGAAGCTCGTCCCCGGGATCAAGAACATCATCGCGGTCGCCTCGGGCAAGGGCGGCGTGGGCAAGAGCACCACGGCGGTGAACCTCGCCCTGGCGCTCGCCGCCGAGGGCGCCTCGGTGGGCATGCTCGACGCCGACATCTACGGCCCCTCCCAGCCCACCATGCTCGGGATCACCGGCCGGCCCACCTCGCGCGACGGCAAGTCGATGGAGCCCCTCGAGGGCCACGGCATCCAGGCGATGAGCGTCGGCTTCCTCATCGAGGCCGACACCCCCATGGTCTGGCGCGGCCCCATGGTCACGCAGGCGCTGGAGCAGCTCCTCACCGAGACGCGCTGGCGCGACCTCGACTACCTCGTGGTGGACCTGCCGCCGGGCACCGGCGACATCCAGCTCACGCTCGCCCAGAAGGTGCCGGTCACCGGGGCGGTGATCGTGACGACGCCGCAGGACATCGCCCTCATCGACGCCCGCAAGGGCCTGAAGATGTTCGAGAAGGTGGGCGTGCCCATCCTGGGGATCGTCGAGAACATGGCGATCCACGTCTGCTCGAAGTGCGGCCACGCCGAGCACATCTTCGGCCACGGCGGCGGCGAGCGCATGTGCAAGGACTTCGACGTCGAGTTCCTCGGCGCGCTGCCCCTGGACATCGCGATCCGCGAGCAGGCCGACAGCGGCAGGCCCACCGTGGTCTCCGACCCGGACGGCCCGGTCGCCGCGATCTACCGCGACATCGCCCGCAAGGTGGCCGCGCGCATCGCCCGCCAGGCCGAGGACCGCACTGCGGTCTTTCCGAAGATCGTCGTCCAGAATACGTGATCGCCGGCCATTGAAAGGGCATCGGGGCGATCGTTCGAGCGGACGATCCCGCCGCTCAACTCCGTGAGCAGGAAACCATGAGCATAAAGAGCGACAAGTGGATCCGCCGCATGGCGGCCGCCCACGCGATGATCGAGCCCTTCGAGCCGGGGCAGGTCCGACAGGTGGACGGGCGGCGGATCGTCTCCTACGGCACCTCGAGCTACGGCTACGACATCCGCTGCTCGGACGAATTCAAGATCTTCACCAACATCAACGCCACCATCGTCGACCCCAAGAACTTCGACGAGAAGTCGTTCGTCGACTTCAAGGGCGAGGTATGCATCATCCCGCCCAACTCCTTCGCGCTCGCCCGGACGGTGGAGTACTTCCGCATCCCCCGGAACGTCCTCACCGTCTGCCTGGGCAAGTCGACCTACGCGCGCTGCGGGATCATCGTGAACGTCACGCCCTTCGAGCCCGAGTGGGAGGGGTATGTCACCCTCGAGTTCTCCAACACCACGCCGCTGCCGGCCAAGATCTACGCCGGCGAGGGCTGCGCGCAGGTGATCTTCTTCGAGTCCGACGAGGTCTGCGAGACCTCCTACCGCGACCGCGGCGGGAAGTACCAGGGGCAGCACGGGGTGACGCTGCCCAAGATGTGACCGCCCCCGGCGCGTCCATGCCCCCGAAGGGTAACGACGGCTCCTGCCGCAGGAAGTTGCGGCGGTGGGGCGGATTTGCCCTATACTGCGCGCATTTTTCGCCCCGTGTCCCCGGGGCGCCGGCGTCCCCGCGCGGGGAAACGAAGGAGGTCATCATGACAGGAGCGAGGAAGTACCGGAATGCCGCCGATGCGCCCAGCCGCGCGCGCCGTCCTTCCCGTATCGCCTCGACGACCCGTCACGAAAGACATCGATGCCCCGAGCCGTAGTCAAGAAGCTCCGCCCCGTCCCGGAGTTTCCCCTCGATTCCCACCCCGAAGTCAGCCTCGACTTCGGCTCCGTGAAGCAGTACCTCGCCCGGCACGCCTACAAGAAGCCGGTCCTCCTCGTCGACCTGGACATCGTGCGCGCCAAGACGCGGCGCTTCCGCGCGGCGCTGCCGCGGGTGCGCCCGCACTTCGCCGTCAAGGCGAACCCCGACCCGCGCGTCCTCAAGGTCCTGATCCAGGAAGGCGCCGGCTTCGAGATCGCCTCCATCGCCGAGCTCGACCTCCTCCTCACGCTGGGCGTGCCGGTGGCCGAGATCTTCTACTCCAACCCCATGAAGTCGCGCGCCTACCTCGAGTACGCGGCGGCCAAGGGCGTGGAGTGGTACGTGGTCGACTCGGAGGAGGAGATCCGCAAGGTCCAGTCGGTCAAGGCCGACGCGAAGCTCTACCTGCGCATCGACGCGCCCAACATCGGCAGCGACTGGCCGCTCGCGGGCAAGTTCGGCGCGCACATGAACGACATTCCCGAGCTCATCGCCGCCGCCGTCGACTGCCAGGCCGACCTGGCCGGCGTCACCTTCCACGTGGGCTCGCAGTGCCTGAACCCGGAGAACTGGCGCGTGGGCATGGAGCGCGCGCGCAAGGTGTTCTCGGCGATGCGCCAGGCGGGGCTCAACCCGCGCCTGCTCAACCTCGGCGGCGGCTACCCCGTGCGCCACGTGAAGCCGATCCCGTCGATCGAGACCATCGCCGAGCTGATCAACAAGGAGCTCAGGCACTTCGGGCCGGAGATCCAGGTGATCGCCGAGCCCGGCCGCTACCTCGTCTCGGACGCCGGCTACTTCATCTGCCGCGTGGTGGGCACCGCCACGAGGAACGGCCAGCGCTGGATGTACTGGGACGCGGGCGTGTTCGGCGGCGTGATCGAGACCACGGAGGGCCTTCGCTACAACCTCTACACGGACCGCGACGGCGAGCCCGTGGCCTGGAACGTGGCCGGGCCGACCTGCGACTCCGTCGACGTCGTGATGCGCGACGAGCTCCTGCCCTCGGACCTGCAGGAGGGCGACTTCATCTTCATCAAGAACGCCGGCGCCTACACCACGGCCTACGCCTCGAACTTCAACGGCTTCCCGCTGCCCGA
>CAZNWZ010000158.1:0-1622 GCA_964576455.1 uncultured Lysobacter sp. | reverse complement strand
GTCCAGGGCTAGCCGCTTGGCGCAGGATTTCTGGGCCTCGAGCGGCTTCCGCCACCTCGCGCGCGGGCCCGACGGGTGGCTCGTGCCGGGCGACGACTACCTGCGCCAGTTCCTCGCCCGCGCGGAGCTCGTTCCGCCTCCCGAGGCCGGGCCGGGCGAGCGCCACCTGCACGCGAGGCTCCTCGACAGGCCGCGGCTCGCGATCGCCGCGGCGGACCTCGCCGCCGTCGAGGACGCCGACGCCCGGGAGAACTGGGCGGAGTTCCTGAAGTTCCGCGACCGGCTCCTCGCCGCCGGCTCGGTCGAGGCCTGCTACGTCGGCCAGTACCGCCAGCCGCGCGTGGACCTGGCACCCCCGTTCCTCGACGCGCTGGCGCAGGCGATCGTGCGCGGGCTCCTCGAGGGTCTCGCGGACCCCTGGCTCGCGCGTGCCGGCGAGCTCCTCTTCCGCCCCCAGCGCGTGAGCGTCGAGGGCGGGCAGGTCCTCGCCGCCGACGCCACCACGATCGAGGCCTACGCGGAGACGGGCGGCTTCGGCAACCTCGGCCGCCTCCTGAGGCAGCAACAGACGCCGGTGGCCGCGGTGAAGATGGACGTGCTGAACGCCGAGAACGCCCCGTTCTACTTCCTGCGCGACGAGCTCTTCTCCTTCCTCCTGGACCTCACGCCGGGCCGCGAGGGCGCGCGGGCGCTCGCCACGGTGCTCGAGCGCTGGGTCGCGCACCTGCTGGGCGTGCGGGTGGCGATCGAGCCCGCCGGGCGCGTGTCGGACGAGCGCTGGCGCTGGCACGCCGGCCTCGACGTGGAGTCCACGGCGATCCTCAACGCCCTCTACCGGGGCGAGAGCGTGCCGGAGGAGACGCTGGCGAGGCTCGTCGCGCTCTTCCGGCTCGAGTTCGCCGATCCCGCCGACGCCGCTCCCGAGGCGGCCGGCCGGCCCGTCTACCTGGGCCTCGCCTTCCGCGCGGACCACACGCTGCGGCTGAAGCCCCAGAACCTCCTCCTGAACCTGCCGCTCGCCCGCGCGAGCTGAGGCCCCGGCGCGGTAAAATGCCGCTTTCGCAGGCGACCGGACAGGACCATGACCAAAGTGGGCGAGAACACGGGCACGTTCATGCTCGGCAAGGAGCTCGACATCCTGATGAAGGAGCGCGCGCGGCTGCTTCGCGTGGCGGGCGCGGCGGCCCAGTTCGTCGCCCTCATGGAGAGCCGCGCCCTGCCCAGGTCGGTGGCCACGGAAGCGGAGCTCCTCGCCGAGAGCGTGAACGCGCTTCCCGAGGACACCCTGCGCGACGCGCTCGCGTCCATCACCCGACCCCTGAAGGAGGCGCCGTGAATCCCGAGACCTTCAACATGAGCATCCGGAAGTTCCTGAAGAGCGTGGGCGTGCAGTCCCAGCGCGAGATCGAGCACGCGGTGGAAAAGGCGCTGGCCGAAGGCCGGCTCAAGGGCAACGAGACGCTGCCGGCGAGGGTGACGCTCACCATCGAGGGCCTCGCGGTCAGCGTGGCGATCGACGGGCGCATCGCGCTCGAGTAGGCGGGCCCGTGGACGACCTGGGCGGCGCGGCGGCCGTCAGCTGGGCCGACGTCGAGTCGGCCGCGCAGCGCCTGGCGGGCGTG
>CAZNWZ010000157.1:0-5306 GCA_964576455.1 uncultured Lysobacter sp. | reverse complement strand
CCGAGAGCGCCTGCGTGCCGCTGTTGTAGACCGCCGTCGCCGGGCCGGAGCAGCCGGCGGAATACGTCACCGCGGGCGTAGCCGAATTCAGGACCAGGCCGGCAGGAAGGGTGTCGCCCAGCGAGATCCCCGACTGCGCCGGGTTCGATCCGCTGTTGGTCAGGGTGAAGACGAGCGTGGTCGTTGCGCCATCGTTGATCGAGCCCGCCCCGAACGCCTTGGCGGCGGTGGGCTGGACGACGGTGAGGGTCGCGCTCGCCGCCGTTCCCGCGAGCGCGACGGGACCGCTCGCCGTGGGCGCCGCGGTCGTGTTCACCGCCGCCCCGGGAGTCGAGCCGGAGACGTTCACGTCCACCTGGCAGGTCGACCCGGGCGCCAGGCTCGCCACGTCGAACCGGACCTCGAGGTGCCCGGCCGACAGCGCGCCGAAGGCGCCGCTTCCGACCAGCGCGCGCGATTGCAGCGTGCCGCAGGCCGCGGGCGAGAACGTCACGGAGACCGGGGAAGCCACGGACAGGTTGAAGCTGCCCAGCGGGTCCGTGACCGACAGGCCCGTCAGCGCCGCCGGGTTGGCCGCGGGGTTGGTGAATATCAGCCTGAGAGCGCTCGCCTGCCCGGCGCCGACCGCCGTCGGGGAGAAGCTCTTCGCGAGCGTCGGCGGCGCGTACACCGTGACGCACTGGTCCGTCACGCCGTTCGTGACGTTGGTCGTCGCGCCGATGGACGACGCGCCGTTGGTGTTGGCCGCCAGCGGGCACGCGCCGGCGCTCGGCGTCGCCGAGGGAGTCACGGGCACCGTGATCGTGCAGCTCGTCGCCGGATTCACGATCTGCACGCCCGAGACGGTGATGGCGGACGATCCGGCGGCCGCCGTGACCGTCCCGCCGGTGCAGGTCTGCGACGGGGAGCCGCTGCCGACCACGAGGCCTGTCGGGAGCGTGTCGGTGAAGGAGAAGGCCTGGGTCGGGTTTCCCGCCGGGACCGTCAGCGTGAAGACGAGCGAGGTGCTGCCCCCGATCGCGACCGAAGCGGGGGAGAAGGCCTTGGTGAGCACCGGCACCGAATAGAAGTCGACCGCGGCGTTCACGCCGTTGGTCATGCCCGACGAGAGCCCGGACATGTTGCCCGCGGCGTTCGTGTAGGTGCCGGGGGCCGCGGCGGTCACGTTCACGTCGATCGTGCAGCTCGCCTGCCCCGTCGCGAGGTTGCCCCCGGAAAGCGCGATCGAGTTCCCCCCGACGGGGGCGGTCACGGTACCGCCGCACTGCGTCGCCACCGGCGCCGACGCCACCACCAGGCCCGCGGGCAAGGTGTCGGTGAAGGCAAGCGGCTGCTGCGCCGGGTTGCCGGCACCGTTGGTGATCGTGAAGGTGAGCGTCGAGGGGGCGTTCACGACCGCGGGCGAGGTGCCGAAGGCCTTCGTGAGCGTCGTGCCGCGCACGTTGAGCGTGTCGTTCACGCCCGCCACGCTCGCCGCGTTGAGCGCGCCGGCGAAGCCGGAGAAGTTGGCGCTGGAATTGGTGTACGACCCCGGCGTCGTGCTCGAGACGTTGATGACGATCGTGCAGGTGGCGTTGGCCGCCATGTCGATGTTCGACACGCGGATGCCGAGGTCCCCGGCGCCCAGCGCCCCGCTCGCCTGGTCCTGCAGGACCGGGCTGCCGCCGCAGCCCCCGGAGGTGGACACCGTGCCCTGGTAGACGACGCCCGCCGGGAAGGTGTCGATGAACGCCATGTTGTTGTTCGTGGCGTTCGAGTTGACGATCGTGAAGGTGTAGGTCGCGTTGCGGCCGACGCCCACCGGGTCCGGCGCCGACACCTTCGAGAGCACCGGCGCGGCCGGGGCATTGACGGTGAGCGTGGCGCTGGCCGTCCCGCCCGTGCCGCTGTTGCTGGAGCTCACGGGACCGGTCGTGTTCACCTTTGCGCCGGTGGTCGTGGCGCTCACGTTCACCTGGATCGTGCACGTCGCCCCGGGCGCGATGGGCCCGCCCCCCGAAAGCGTGATGATGGTGTCGCCTTGCGACTGCCCGGTGGCGACCGTCCCGCCGCACGTGTTGCTGAAGGCCGGCGTGTCGTCGACCGCCAGGCCGGCCGGGAACGGGTCGTTCACGGCGACGCCGGCCAGGGAAACGGAATTGCCGGCGGGATTGCCGATCGTGAGCGTGAGGGTCGAGGCGTTGCCGACGGTCACGGTCGCCGGCGCGAACGACTTCGCGATCGTGGGCACGAAGCTGAAGACCGATACGGTATCGGTGTCGGAGTTGTTGCCCGCGTTGCCCGCCGGCTCCCCTCCGCCGGAGACGGTCACCGTGTTGCTGGCGCTCGGCACGGCACCCGCGCCCACCGCGACGGTGAGCGTGATCGGCGGCGCGGAGGCGCCCGCGGCGATCGAGGTGGTGCGCGTGCAGACCATGCGCGTGCCGCCCACGACGTTGTCGCCGGCCACCGGGGTGTTCGCCGCGCAGGTCCATCCCGTGCCGGCGGCGGAAACGAAGGTGAATCCGGCGGGAAGGTCGTCGGCGGCCGTCAGCGTGGCGGTCGAGGTCGCCTGGCCGCCGATGTTGGTGACCGTGATCGTGAAGACGCCGTTGCTGCCGACCAGGAAGTTGCCGTTGTGCGTCTTCGTGACGACGATGTTCGGCGCGTTCACCGGCGTCACGATCGTGGAAGTGTCGTTGCCGGAGAACGGCGCCGCCTGGCCCGGGATGCTGATCGTGGCGGAGTTCGTCACGCTCGGCGCCGCCGCTGCCGCGACCGCGACCGTCAGGGTGATGTTGTTCGGATTGGTCCCGCCGGCGGCGATGGCCGTGGAACTCGTGCACACCATCCGCGTGCCGCCCGCCACGTTGTCGCCCGCGGCGGGCGTGTTGGCGGCGCAGGTCCAGCCCGTGCCCGTGGCGGATACGAACGTGAGGCCCGCCGGCAGGTCGTCCGTCACCGTGTAGGTGCCGACCGTCGCCCGCCCGCCGGGGTTGCTCGCCGTCAGCGTGTAGGTGCCGTTCGCGCCGACCGTGAAGGCGGCGGGCCCGCTCTTCACGACCTGCACGTCGTAGTCATTGACCGGCGTCGCGAGCGAGAAGCCGTTGTTGCCGGCATTGCCCGCGGGTTCCCCGCCCCCGGACACGCTCACGTTGTTGACGGCGCTCGGCACCGCCGCGGTCGCGACGGCCACCTGGAAGGCGATCGTGTTGGGATGGGTCGCGCCGGCCGCGATCGCCGTGGCGCTCGTGCAGACGACGCGGCTTCCACCCACCACGTTGTCGCCCGCGAGAGGCGTGTTGGCGGCGCAGGTCCAGCCCGTCCCCGACGGCACGACGGCGATCGTGAGCCCGGCGGGCAGCGTGTCGGTGACCGTGTACGACGCGCTGGTGGCGAGGCCGCCCAGCGTGTTGTTGACGGTGATCGTGTAGGTGCCGTTCGTTCCGACCGTGAAGCTGGCCGGTCCCGACTTGGTGACCTGCAGGTCCGGGCAGGTGGTCAGGCAGACCGAGGTCGTGATGGTGGAGGTGTTGTTGCCGCTGTTGGACGCGGGCTCCCCGCCGCCCGACACCGTCGCGGTGTTGGTCACGCTGGGCGTGGCCGCGGCGGCAGGCAGCACGGTGACGGTGATCGCGTTGGCGTTCGTGCCGCCGGCCGCGATCGCGGTGCTGCTCGTGCAGCTCGCGAGCGTCGAGGTCGAGGCGGCGCAGTTCCACCCCGTTCCCGAGGGCGTGCCCACGATGGTCATCCCCGCGGGCATCGGGTCGACGACGGTGTACGACCCCGACGTCGCGTTCGAGCCCAGGACGTTGTTCACCGTGATGGTGTAGGTGCCGTTGACTCCCACCGCGAACGTCGAGGCCGCCGCCTTCACGACCCGCAGGTCGGGGCTCGGCGTGATGGTCACGCTCGCCTGGTCGTCCTCGCCCGCCGTGTTGTTGTTCGGGACCGAGTCCGGGTCGTAGCTGTCGGCGTAGGTGACCTGCGCGGTGTTGACGATCGGCGTCGATCCCGTCACGTTCGCGTTGATCGTGAGGGTGGCCGAGGCGCCGCTCGTGAGGGCGCCGGCATTCCACACGCCGGTTCCCGCGTTGTAGGTGCCCTGGGACGCGGTGCTCGAGACGAACGCGAGCCCGGCGGGCAGGAGGTCGGTCACGCGCACGTCGGAGTTGCCGAAGGGGCCGGCGTTGCTCACCGTCAGCGTGAAGGAGACCGTGCTGCCCGGCGTCGGGTTCGACGCCGACTTCGCGAGGCTGATGTCGGAGTCGCGCATCGGCGCGGTGGCGAGGTCGCCGAAGGCCGCCACGCCCGTGGCGACGGGCAGCGCCGTGGCCGCGAGCGTCGTCGTGTTGACCTGGTAGAGCGTCGCGGCCGGCGAGGTCACCAGGCGGCCGGCCCGGTCGAACGCGCAACCCGTCATGCTCCCGGGCAGCCCGGTGACGTTGCCCACGAGCGTCACCACGGCCGTGGGGGTGATCGTGAAGAGCTGCTGCGCGGCGACCAGGTAGGCCACGCCCGTCGTCGGGTGGATGCAGATGTCGCCGCCGCCGGGCGTCACCGCGCCGCTCGCCGGGATGGCCGTCAGGATGCCCCCGGTGTTGGGGTCCAGCGTCCACAGCGTGGCCCCGGCGCCCGAGTTCATGGCGTAGAGCGTGCCGTTCGGGTCGAACACCAGCCGGATCACCCCCGTGGTCGTGGCGCCCGGCGTTCCGATGAGTACGGGCGGCGCCGACGGCGTCAGGGGATCCCACCGCCACAGGTTCGGGTTCGCGGCCTGCGAATCGAGGTAGAAGAGCATGCCGTCCGACCGGCGGACGGCGAGCGTCGCCGGCGAGGCGAGCGCGGTGGCGAAGGTGGTGAGCGTGGTCGCGGGACCGCCCGTGTTCACGTCCACGCTGAAGATGGAGTTGGCCGTGATGCCGTAGAAGTTCTCGGCGCGCGCGGCGGCCGCCGGCAGCAGGCCCGCGAGCGCCGCCAGGGCCAGCGCGGCCACGCCCTTGAGGCGGGAGGCGATTGCGGGGATGGCGTGCCTCACAGGTCCCCTCCCCCTGCCGCGCCCGCGCCGCCCGCGCCGCCCGCGGCCCCCGGTGCCACGGGCTGGTAGGCGCCAGGCACCGCCGGGCGGGACGCCGCGGCCTGGCCGGCGGGCCGGCCCAGGGCCGGCGTGCCCGGCGACTCGGAGAGACGGCCACCGAGGACGTCCTCGTCGAACTTGTAGCGAAGCCGCACGTACGGTCCCCTGGCCGTGTAATCGGCACCGGCGAGGTCCGCGTCGCGGTATCCGAAGAGGTTGTATCCCGCCGAAACCCAGAGGTTGGTGGTGA
>CAZNWZ010000156.1:0-5307 GCA_964576455.1 uncultured Lysobacter sp. | reverse complement strand
CGCGCGAGCTTCTGGTAGCGCTGGATCCAGGCGAGCGCCTCCTCGCCCAGGGGCGTGAGCCGCTCCTTGGCGCCCTTGCCGAGGACGCGCACCACGCCCATGTCCAGGCTCACCTGCTGGAGCTTCAGGCCCACGAGTTCCGAGGCGCGAAGCCCGCTCGCGTAGAGCGTCTCGAGCATCGCCCGGTCGCGAAGCCCGAGGTCGGACCCGGTGTCCGGGGCGGCGAGGAGCGCCTCCACCTCGGCCTCGGTGAGCGACTTCGGCAGCGACCGGGGAAGCTTGGGGGCCTCGATCTGCGCGCAGGGGTCGTCGCGGCGCAGGCTCTCCTGGATCGCGAAGCGGTAGAAGCGCCGCAGCGTGGACACGAGCCGCCCGGTGGTCCGTGGCTTCGACTTCCTCTCCTCCACCTGAAAGGCGAGATAGCGGTGGATGTCCGCGGGCCCGGCGGCGAGGAGACCCGGGCCGCCGCGCGCCGCGAGCCAGGCCGCGAACTGCGCGAGGTCGCGCCGGTAGGCCTCCAGCGTGTTGCGCGAAAGGCCGTCGGCGAGCCAGACCGAGTCGCAGAAGCGCTCGACGAGCGGCGTGTCAGCCCCGGCGGGCGCCTTCATGGGCGAGCAGCCAGCGCTTGATCGAGAGCTCGAAGCCCTCCTCGCGGGCGCCCATGAACCCGCCCAGGGAACCGCCGGCGCCGACCACGCGGTGGCAGGGCACGACGATGGGGATGGGATTGGCGCCGCAGGCGCCGCCCACGGCGCGCGCCGACGAGCCGATCGCCTGCGCCAGCTCGCCGTAGGTGCGCGTCTGGCCCGCCGGGATGGCTCGCATCGCCTCCCACACCGAGAGCTGGTGGCGGGTGCCCGAGAGCCTGAGGGGCAGGTCGAACTCGAAGTCCGGATCGTCCAGGTAGGCCTGCAGCTGCACGCAGGCGAGGAAGGCGATCGTGTTCCTCTTCGGGGCGAGCGCGGGGACGTCGGGGGAGAGGTAGCGGATGCCGGTCACGTGCGCGTCCGTGGCCGAGATCCCGATCGTGCCGAACGGGGCGCGCAGGCAGGCCTGGAAGGGGGCCACTCATCCCTCCCCGGCCAGGGCGCTGATCTTCGCCGCGAGATCGGGCGCGAGGGCGATGCCCTCCCTCGCGATGCGCTCGCGGTTGGCGCGGCGCCGGTCGCCCGGAAGGCGCACGCCCGCGTCCGCGAGCATCGCCGCCACGAGCGTCTCCACGCGCTCGAGGTAGGCGTCGCGGCCGGCGAGCGCGTCGGGGTCGATGGCGAGGAAGGCCTGGCCGATGCGCGTGGGCCGGCCCGCCTCGACGAAGAAGCTGTCCGACTCGAAGCCGAACGCCGACCCGGAAAGCGCGCACGCGAGCAGCTCGACGGTGAGCGCGAGCATCGCGCCCTTGGCCCCGCCCGCGGGAAGCATCATGCCCTCGAGGCCGGCCTTCGGGTCCGTCGTGGGGTTGCCGTCCTTGTCGAGCGCCCAGCCCGGCGGGATGGGCTTGCCCTCGCGCGCGGCCACCATGAGCTTGCCGCGGGCCACTTCCGACAGGCTCAGGTCGATCACCATCGGCGGCGCGTCGCGGCGTGGGAAGGCCGCGGCGATCGGGTTGGTGCCGAAGAGAGCGCGCTTGCCGCCCCACATGGGCATGGCCGCGGGGGAGTTGCCGAAGGCGAGCCCGACCAGTCCCGCTTCGGCAATGGGCTCGGCGTGCCAGGCGGCCACGCCGAAGTGGTTGCTGTTGGCCACCGAGGCGAAGGCGACGCCGTGCGTCCTCGCCCGCGCGATGGCCTCGCGAACCGCGAGCGCGCAGGCCTCGAAGGCGAGCCCGCCGCCGGCGTCCACGAGGCAGGCGCCGCCGCGCTCGCGCGCCACCCTCGGGACCGCCGAGCCCGTCGCGCGGCCGTTCTTCACGTGCCCGCAGTACTGAGGGATGCGCGAGGCGCCGTGCGAGGGAATGCCGTCGAGTTCCGCGGCGACGAGGGCGGCAGCCGTCGCCGCGGCCATGCCCGGCGTGGCCCCGGACCGCTCGAGGGCGCGGCGCATGAGGTCCAGGAGGGCGGCGGGGGC
This sequence comes from uncultured Lysobacter sp., assembly GCA_964576455.1. GTDB lineage: Bacteria > Pseudomonadota > Gammaproteobacteria > Burkholderiales > Usitatibacteraceae > FEB-7. The sequence goes on along the minus strand of CAZNWZ010000156.1, from coordinate 3,243 downwards.
GAACCGTTCGGTCACGGGGCGGCGGGCGCGCGCTTGTGGCGCAGCATCTGGATGACGAAGACCGTCGCGAAGAGCCCGACGCCGATGGCGTCCAGGTTTCCGACGGGGATGATCACGAGGACGCCCGCGACGACGAGCATCGCGCGCTCGAGGAGGTTGGTCTTCTTCAGGAGCCAGCCCTGCAGGCCCGCAGCGAGCGCGGCGATGGCCACGAAGACGAGGAACACGACCCACGAGACCTCCGCCCAGCTCGCCCCCTTGGGCAGCTGCAGCAGGACGCCGGCGCCGAGCGGGTCCAGCACGAAGAAGAAGGGCACCACGAAGGCGGGCATCGTGTACTTCCACGCCTGCAGGGTCGTCCTGTACGGGTCGGCGCCGGTGATGGCGGCGGCGGCGAAGCAGGAGAGCGCCGTGGGCGGCGAGACCTCCGAGAGCAGGGCGTAGTAGAAGATGAACATGTGCGCCGCGAAGTCCGGCACGCCCAGCGTGATGAGGGCCGGCGCGGCGATCACGGCGCAGATGATGTACGAGGCGGTCACGGGCACCGCGAGGCCCACGATCCACACGATGAGCGCCGTGTAGACGGCGGTGAGGGCGAGGCTGCCGCCGGCGTACTGGATCACGATGGACGAGAACTTGAGGCCCAGGCCCGTGAGCGTCACCACGCCCACGATGATTCCGGCCGAGGCGCAGGTCGCCGCCACGTTGAGCACGCCCGTGGTCCCGGTCTCCATCGCCTTCACGAAGCGCCGGGGGTAGAGCGCCGTCTCGCGGTGGAAGAAGCTCACGGCGAAGGCGGTCACCGTCGCCCAGAAGACCGAGAGCGTCGGCGAGAAGCCCCACATCATGAAGGCCACGATCGAGGCGAGCGACAGGAAGTGGTACCAGTAGCGCTTCGCGAGCGTCCAGGCGCTCTCGACGGCCTCGAACGCGCCCTGGCTCATGCCGTACTTGCGCGCGTCCAGCTCCACCATGAAGTAGAGCGAGAAGTAGTAGAGGATGGTCGGGATCACCGCCATCTTCAGGACCTCGAGGTACGAGATCTTGAGGAACTCGGCGATGAGGAACGCCGCGGCCCCCAGCACCGGCGGCGAGAGGATGGCGCCCAGGCCGCCGGCGGCCAGCAGCCCGCCCGCCGCCGCGGCCTCGTAGCCGCTCTTGGCGAGCATGGGGTAGGCGACCGAGCCGATCGTGACCGTGGTGGCGACGCCGGAGCCGGACGGCCCGCCCAGCAGGAACGACGACATCACCACCGCCCGCCCCGCGCTCGTGGACTTGCCGCCCATGAGCGAGAAGGAGAAGTCGAGGAAGAACTTGCCGGCCCCCGAGTACTGGAGGAACGCGCCGTAGATGGTGAAGAGGATGATCAGCGTGGCGGACACGTCCACGGCCGTGCCGAAGACGCCCTCCAGCGTCATGTACATGTGGCCCACCAGGCGCCCGATGTCGTAGCCGCGGTGCGTCCAGGGGTGCGGCAGCCACGGGCCCACGAACGCGTACAGGAGGAAGAAGCCGATCACGATGGGCATGATCCAGCCCGAGGTGCGGCGCGTGGCCTCGATCACCAGGACCATGAGCGAGACGCCGAAGACGATGTCCCAGGTCTCGGGGCTGGTGTTGCGGTCGGTGAACGCGTCGCCCTGCCAGATCATCCAGCCGATCACGGCCACCGAGAGCAGCGTCAGGATCACGTCCCACCACATCAGGCGATGGCGGAAGCGCTTCGCCACGGGGAAGAGCATGAACGACAGGACGAGGACCAGGCCCACGTGCAAGCCGCGCAGCAGGTCCGTGCGCACGATCCCGTAGGCGGCGTACAGGTGGAACGCGGAAGTGCCCACCGCGAGCGCGGTGAGGAAGGCGGCCAGCCAACCCTTGTAGCGGTTGAAGCTGCCTTCCTCCTCCTCGATGAACTCCTCGACCTTGTGGCGCTGCTCCTCGGAAAGCTCCGCGAGCGTGTCCTCGGGCAGGAGATCGTCTTCGGGCGCTGCGGGCTGCGACATGGCTCCTCCGGGGGGCGCCCTGTGGCCGGGCGCTGCCGCCATTGTCCGCGAAAACCCGCGGCAGCGTCAGGCGCTCTCGTAGAGGCGCGTCAGCACGAACTCGCGGTGCCCCAGCGTCTCGGCCGCCGTGAGCCGCCCGTTGGCGGTGCGGAACATGCACTCGAGGAGCGCGTCGCCGGCCTGGTCGGGGCTCATCTCCTTGCGCAGGAGGCCGGAGACGTCCACGTCGATGTGCTCGCTCATCGTGCGCACCGTGCGCGGGTTGGCGCACAGCTTGATCACCGGGAGGATCGGGTTGCCGATGACGTTGCCCTGGCCGGTGGGGAAGAAGTGCACCGTGTAGCCCGCGGCCGCGACGAGCGTCACCATCTCCGCCGCCGCCGACGAGGAGTCCATGAACCACAGGCCGGGGCCCGTGGGCGCCTCGGCCTTGTCGAGGACGCCGTCGACGAGGCACTTGCGCCCGATCTTCTGGATGTTGCCGAGCGCCTTCTCCTCGATGGTGGTGAGTCCGCCCTCGATGTTGCCCTTGGTGGGCTGCGAGTCGGAGAGGTCGCTCGTCTTGTGCGCCTCGACGACCTTCTGGTAGCGGTCGAACATGAACTGGAACTTCTTCCTCACCTCGTCCGTGCGGCAGCGCGCCGCCACCAGGTGCTCGCCGCCGGTGAGCTCCGTGGTCTCGCCGAAGACCATCGTCACGCCGTGGGGATACATCTTGTCGAAGGCGTTGCCCACGGTGGGGTTGGCCCCGCAGCCGGAAGTGGTGTCCGACTCGCCGCACTTGGTGGAGACCCACAGGTCCTTGAGCGGGCGCTCCTCGCGGCGCAGCTCGCTCGCCCACTGCACGAACTCCTTCGCCTTCTTCGAGGCCCGCATGATCGTGTCGTGGTCGCCGTGCTGCTCGATGCCGAAGTACGCCACGGGCTTGCCGGTGGCGGCGATGCCGTCGGCCACCTTCTTCGCCCACCCCTCCTCGATGCAGATCACCACCACCGCGGCCACGTTGGGGTTGGCGCCGGTGCCGATGAGGGTGCGGAAGTGCAGGTCCAGGTCCGCGCCGAACTGCAGGCGCCCGTAGGGGTGCGGCAGCGCCATCGTCCCCTTGATGTTGTTCTCCACCGCGAGCGCCGCGGCGTTCGACAGGTCGTCCACCGGCAGGATGACGACGTGGTTTCGCACGCCGATGCGGCCGTTCTCGCGCTTGTATCCCCAGAAAGTCGCTTTGCTCAGATCCATTTGG
>CAZNWZ010000155.1:0-5313 GCA_964576455.1 uncultured Lysobacter sp. | reverse complement strand
GGTTGTTGGGCATGAGGACCAGGTAGCGGCCGGCGAGCGAGATGTAGGTGGTGAGGGCCGCGCCCTTGTTGCCGCGCTCGTCCTTGTCCACCTGGACGATCATCTCCTGCCCGACGCGCAGGTGCGTGGCCATCTTCGAGCGGCCGTACTCGCCCTCGTCGTTGACCATGAACTGCTTGGCGATCTCCTTGAACGGCAGGAACCCGTGGCGCTCGGCGCCGTAGTCGACGAACGCCGCCTCGAGGGAGGGCTCCACGCGGGTGATGACCCCCTTGTAGATGTTGCTCTTCCTCTGTTCCTTGCCGGCGGATTCGATGTCGAGGTCGATGAGCTTCTGACCGTCGACGATGGCGACCCGGAGTTCCTCCGCCTGGGTCGCGTTGAAAAGCATTCGCTTCATCGTTGTTCTCTCCCGCGCTCGAAACACGGAAGAGGGCCCTCTTCAGGAGGGGCCCGGGACGAGAGACATCAGGAATCGAGTCTTGACTGCATCAGGTGCGTGCGAGTGAAGGGGGGCGATGTCGCTGAAGGGGCTTTCGTCTGGCGCGCCGCGGGCTGCGTTGGGGCGGCACGCCGGGAATCTTTAGCGTGAAATCGAGCGCGTCAATTCGTTTACCATCGCTGCTTGGATCGGCCGGTGAGCGAAGTTAACCGGCTTCGGAAGCCCTTTCGCGGCCTCCGCGTCGCGCTGACCTGCTTGTCGCACCCGGGCGACGAGTCGCGCGCGGGGCTTTCAAATCAACGGGATATTAGTATAGCGCCCATGAAGGTCGAAGGCAAAGACGCTCCCGCGGGGCGCGCGGCGAGCACGATCGTGGTCGACGAGGGCGGCGTGGGGCAGCGCATCGACAACTTCCTCGTCACCCGCCTCAAGGGCGTTCCCAAGAGCCACGTCTACCGCATCCTCCGGAGCGGGGAGGTGCGCGTGAATTCCGGCCGCGTGGCCGCCTCGCGCCGCCTGGCGCTCGGCGACCGCATCCGGGTGCCGCCCATCCGCGTGGCCGAGCGGGAGGCGGGGCCGGCCCCGGCACCGGCGCTCGAGCTTCCGGTCCTCTTCGAGGACGAGCACGTGCTGGCGGTCGACAAGCCCGCCGGGCTCGCGGTGCACGGCGGCAGCGGCGTCGCGCACGGGGCCATCGAGCGCCTGCGCTCCGCCCGGGCGGGGGCGAGGTTCCTCGAGCTGGTCCACCGCCTGGACCGCGAGACCTCCGGCGTGCTGCTGCTCGCCAAGAAGCGCCCCGCGCTGGTCGCGCTGCAGGACGCGCTTCGCGAGCGCGGCATGGACAAGCGCTACCTCGCCGCCGTCGCCGGGCGCGTGCGCGACGAGCTGCGGCGCGTCCGGGTGGCGCTTCGCAAGTTCGCGACGGCCGAGGGGGACCGGCGCGTCGCCGTGGACGAGCGCGAGGGCCGGGCGGCGGAGACGGTGTTCCGGCGCCTGGCTCGCAACGACGAGTTCAGCCTCGTCGAGGCCGAGCTCCTCACCGGCCGCACCCACCAGATCCGCGTCCACCTCGCCCACATCGGCCACCCCATCCTCGGCGACGAGAAGTACGGGGACTTCGCGCTCAACAAGGCGCTGCGCAAGCGCGGTCTCAGGCGCATGTTCCTGCACGCCGCCGAGCTCGCCTTCACGCACCCGGCCACGGGCGAGCGCGTGGTGGTCCGCTCGCCGCTGCCGGAGGAGCTCGAGGCCTTCCGCCGCGAGCAGTTCGGCGGGGAATGCCCATGAGCCGCTACGAGCTCGTCATCTTCGACTGGGACGGCACGCTCATGGACTCCACGGGGCTCATCGCCGCGTGCATCCAGGAGACCTGCCGCGAGATGGGGCTCGCCGTTCCCGGCGAGGAAGAGGCGAAGTGGGTGATCGGGCTGGGCATCGTCCAGTCCATGGAGCGCGTGGCCCCGGGCCTGGACGAGCCGCGCACCCGCGAGTTCGCCGAGCGCTACCGGCGGCATTTCCTCTCCCGCGACCACGAGGCGCCGCTCTACGAGGGCATCCCGGGGATGCTCGCGGAATTGCGCGCCCGCGAGCGCCGTCTCGCGGTGGCGACCGGCAAGTCCAGGCGCGGGCTCGAGCGCGCGATCGCGGCCTCGGGCCTGTCCGGCCTCTTCGAGGCGACGCGCTGCGCCGACGAGGGCTTCCCCAAGCCGCATCCGGACATGGTCCTGCGGCTGCTGGAGGAGACGGGCGTCGAGCCCTCCCGCGCCGTGCTGGTGGGCGACACGACGCACGACCTGGAGCTCGCCGCCAACGCCGGGGTGGACGCGGTGGCGGTCACCTACGGCGCCCACGGCGAGTCCCTGCTGCGCGGGCGGCCGGCCCGCCACTACGCCGATTCCGTCGCGGAGCTGCGCCGATGGCTGGCCGGGAACGCGTGATCTGCGAATCGGCGGAGCTCGCCGAAGGCGGCGCGGGCGTCCGTTTCGACTGGGCGCCGGCCGGCGGCCCGGGCAAGGGCTTCGTGGTTCGCCACGACGGCGTCGCCCGCGCCTTCGTGAACCGCTGCCCGCACCTGGGCACGGAGCTCGACTGGCAGCCCGGGGAGTTCTTCGAGGAAACCGGGCTATACTTGGTCTGCTCGACGCACGGCGCGATCTTCGAACCGTCCACCGGCCAGTGCGTCGCGGGTCCCTGCCGGGGGGGCCGGCTCGAGGCGATCGCCGTCGAGGAGCGCCGGGGCCGGATCCTCATCCACGACGAAATCCCGCAGGCCGTTCCGGGAAGCGGCTGCCCGAAGACGCCATGACTGAACCCAACCCGCCCAGCTGGGAACGCGCCACCCTCGAGCGACTCGCGCTTCGCGCGCTCGAGGAGCAGCGACGCGCCCGCCAGTGGTCCACGCTCGTGCGCCTGCTCTGGCTCACGCTCCTGTTCCTCGTCGTGGCCGCGGCGCTCGGCTGGATCGGCGGCGGCGCCAAGGAGCCCCTGCGCACCGGGAAGCACACGGCGCTGGTGGAGCTGCGCGGGGTGATCGGCGTCGAGTCCCGGGCCAGCGCCGACAAGCTGATCCAGGCGCTCAACGCGGCCTTCAAGGACAAGCACACGCAGGGCGTCGTGCTCCGCATCAACAGCCCGGGCGGCAGCCCGGTGCAGTCCGGGTACATCAACGACGAGATCCGCCGCCTGCGCGCCAAGTACCCGGAGATCCCCCTGCACGCCGTCGTCCAGGACCTGTGCGCCTCGGGCGGCTACTACGTCGCCGTGGCCGCGGACCGCATCTACGTGAACAAGGCGAGCCTCGTCGGATCGATCGGCGTGATCATGAGCGGATTCGGCTTCACGGCCGCCATGGAGAAGCTCGGCATCGAGCGCCGCGCCTACACCGCCGGCGAGAACAAGGACTTCCTGGACCCCTTCGCCCCGGAGAACGCGGCGCACAAGGAGCACGCGAAGCAGATGCTCGAGGAGATCCACCAGCAGTTCATCAAGGTGGTGCGCGACGGGCGGGGCAAGCGCCTCCAGGAGTCCCCGGAGATCTTCTCGGGGCTCGTCTGGACGGGGGAGCGCGCCGTCCAGCTCGGCCTCGCCGACGGCTACGGGAGCCTCGAGACGGTCGCGCGCGACGTGATCAAGGCCGAGGACGTGGTGGACTTCACCCCCGAGGAGAACTACTTCGAGCAGCTCTCCAAGCGGCTGGGCGCCGGCGCGGCCGACTCGGCGGTGCGCGCGCTCTCCGACCTGGCCGCCCGCGGCGGCGCCTCGCTCCGGTAGGCCCGTGGACCGCTTCCGGCGCGCCTTCCAGGAGTTCCTCGGCCGCGGCGAGTCGCCCGCCACGCGCCCCGACGACGAGATCGCGCTCATCCGCGAGGCGTTCGACCAGACCGCGGTGGGCCTCACGCTGGTGTCGCTCGAGGGCGAGTTCTTCCTCGTGAACCGGGCCTTCTGCGAGCTCTCCGGCTACTCGCGCGAGGAGCTCGTCGGCAAGAGCTGCTGCCTGGTCTCCCGCCCCGAGGACGTGGACCTCGACCAGGCGTCGCTTTCGGGAGCCTGCCAGGGCGAGGCGCCCCCGGCGGTCGAGAAGCTGCTGCGGCGCCGCGACGGCTCGACGGTGTGGGTCCGGCGCACGCCCGGGCTCATGCGCGACGCCGCGGGCAAGCCCACGTTCGTGGTCTGCGCGTACGCCGACCTCACCGAGGAGCGCGCGCGCAACCGGGCGCTGCACTCCACGAACCGGTTCCTGTCGGCCATCATCGAGACCGCGCCGGTGGCCATCTACGCCACCGACCTCGACGGCATGATCACCCTGTGGAACCCGGCCGCGGTGCGCACGTTCGGCTTCACCCGCGAGGAGGCCCTGGGCCGGCGCGCCCCCTTCGTGCCGCCGGAGCGGCGGGAGGAGGCGAGGGCGCTGCGCGACCGGGTGCTCGCCGGCGAGGTGCTCACCGACCTGCAGCTCGAGCGGTCCCGGGCCGACGGCACCCACATCGTGATCAATGGCGCCGCGGCCCCGCTGCGCGACGACGACAACCGCATCGTGGGCCTGCTCGCCATGTGCTCCGACGTGACCGGGGCGAGGCGCACCGAGGCGGCCTTCAAGGAGCAGCTGCACTTCACGCGCGCGCTCATCGACGCCATTCCCAACCCGGTCTACTTCAAGGACCTCGAGGGCCGTTACCGGGTCTACAACCGGGCCTGGCAGGAACTCTGGGGCGACGGCAAGGACTGGGTGGGCAAGACCGTGCACGACATGTTCGACGAGGCGATCGCGCGGATGCACGACGATCGCGACCGGCCGCTGCTCGCGCAGCCGGCCTCGGTGCAGTACGAGGCGCTCATGCCCACGGCCGAGGGCCGGCAGCGCGAGATGCTCTACAACAAGGTGAGCTTCGTCGACCAGGCCGGCCGGATCGCGGGCCTCATCGGCACGATCACCGACGTGACCGGCTACAAGGAGACCGAGCGGGCGCTGGAGGCGAGCGAGGCGCGCTTCCGCGTCCTCACCGAGAGCGGGCTCGACCTCATCTCGGTGCTCGCCCCGGACGGCACGATCCTCTACCAGAGCCTCGCCCTGAGGAACCTCCTGGGGTACGAGCCGGCGGACACCATCGGCCGCAACGTCTTCGAGCTGGTCCACCGCGACGACGTGGAGTCGGCGCGCAACGCCTTCGCGCGAATCATCGAGACGCGGCACTTCCGCGAGCCCCTCGAGTTCCGCATCCGCCACCGCGACGGGCAGTGGCGCACCTTCGAGTCGCTCGGGACCAACTGCGTCGAGAACCCGCACATCCGCGGCGTGGTCTTCAACTCCCGCGACGTGACCGACCGCAAGGCGATCCAGCAGCGCATCCAGCACCTCGCCTACCACGACAACC
>CAZNWZ010000154.1:0-5355 GCA_964576455.1 uncultured Lysobacter sp. | reverse complement strand
CGCCCTCGTAGGTGTCGCCGTTGGCGAACTGGTACTTGCCCTTGCCGTCGGGACGATCTTCCGCGAACGTCCCCTCGTAGCGGTCGCCGTTCTCCCACTCGTACTTTCCCGCGCCGTGCTTGAGGCCGTCCCGGAACTCGCCTTCGTACCTGAACGCCTTCGACGTGTACTGCCCCTTGCCGTGCAGCTGCACGCCCCTCATCGCGCCGACGTAGACGGACCCGTCGGCGAACTGGACCTCCCGCACGCCGGGGGCGATCTCGCGGCCGGGCTGCTCGTCCTTGGGCTTGGGTGGCGCGGCCGCGGCGGCCACCGGGGCGGTCGCCGTCGGGGCAGGAGCGCTGGGCGGGGCGGCCGCCACCACCGTCGGCGGCGGGACGGCCGGCTTCTTTGCGGCCACGGCGGGCGTTTCCGCCGGCGCCGCCGGCACGGGGGGTGCGGACACGGCCGGCGAAGCGGCCGACGCCGGCCCGGCGGCGGTCGCGGTGGCGGGCGGGCCCGTCGCGGGCACGGCCTTCTCGGGCGGCGGCGCCGTGGCCACCCGGCTCCTGCCCAGGAGCGCATCGATCCGATTGCGGGCCAATGCGGCGAACACGCCGTTGGGATACTTGTCGAGGTAGGCCTGGATGTCCGCGGCGCGGCTGGAATCCTGCACGGCCTTCCAGAACTGCAGCTCGATCTGGGCCGCCACGTCGGCCGAGGGCCCGGCGGCCGCCTGCCCGTTGCCGGCGGACGCGGCGCGCCCGGTCGCGTTGAACACGAAGTCGCCCTTGATGGACGAGAGCTCCCAGGGCGTCTGCAGGCGCTTGGTGTCCCGCTCCACGCCCTCGCGGACCTTTCGGAAGAGCACCTCCACGGGCATGTCCGGGACCTTGATGTTCTGCAGGATGTGCCCGGTGTAGATGCCGTTGCGGCCGAAGCCGTCGGCCGCCGTCGCGCCCGGGGCGGTGGCATAGGCGATGAGGGTCCCCGAAGGACCGCTCATCTGCGCGAGACCGGTGGCGGAGACCTTGAAGGTGTCCCGGAACGGGTTGTCCCGGCAGGCGTCGAGGATCACGAAGTTGAACCGCGTCCGCGCCCGCTCCATGCGGTCGAAGACCTGCGACACCTCCACCGAGAAGAACGTCACGTCGTCCTCGGAGCCCATCACCGCGTCGATGGGGATGAGGTAGTTGCGGTCCTTGAACTGCATCGCGTGGCCCGCGTAGAAGAAGAGCGCGGCCTCGGCGCCGTCGAGCGCCTTCCCGAACTCCTGCAGCGCGGCGATCATCTCCGTGCGGGTGGTGTTCTCCTTGACGATCGTCTTGAACCCCAGCTCGCGAAGCGCCGCCCCCAGGTCGCGCGAGTCGTTCACCGCGTTGCGAAGCGGCGAACTCGGGTAGGTGTTGTTGCCGATGAGCAGCGCCACGCGGCCGGCCGCCACCGCCGCGGGCGCGAGCAGGGAAAACGCGGCTAGGGCGGCAAGGGCGGCGAGGGCGCGCAGCCCGGTCGAGATCGTCCCGGTGGTCATCGTCCTGGCGGGCGGCGGCGGGCCGGCCCGAAGCCGCGATTATCGCTCAAGACGCCGCGGGAGGACGCGGCCGTCCCGGCGCCGGATCAGCGGGCGAGGCCCTTGAGCTCCGGGATGTCGGGGCGCTCGGCGGCGAGCTGGGCCCAGACTTCCTTCGCGTCCTGGGCCGCGCCGAGCTCCTGCAGGGAGAGCGCGAGCAGGACGCGGTCCGGGAAGGACTTCGCCGCCACGCGCGCCTTGTCGGCCGCGGTGATCGCGTCGGCGGGCAGCGTCTCGAACCTCGCTTCCGCGACGACGGCGTTGCCCAGCGAGCTGGTCCATTCGTAGCCTTGCGCGGGGGCGAGGCGCGCGGGCAGGCGAAGCGAGTTGCCCTTGGCGGCGCCGCGGAAGATCTCCTTGCCGGCCGCGGTCGTCACCACCACCGTATAGGACGCGCCCGCCTCTCCCGACCAGCGCAGCGTCGGCTGAAGCGTGGAGACCTTGGCGTTCACCGGATAGAGGGCGCCGGGACGCTCGGCCCGGGGCGTCGGCGCGCTTCGCATGCGCAGGCTCGCCGTGGCCGTCTTCGACGTCTGCACCATCGTGGCGGCGCCCGGCTTGATCGCCGGCGTCCGGACCGCGGGCGCGGCGCCCTTCGAGGCCTTCACGCCTTCCCTGGCGACGACGAACTCCCCGGGGCCCTTGAGCGAATACTCCTCCCCGGTCACGACGTACATCACCGCCGCGCTCGCCTCCGCTCCCAGCACGAGCTTCGTGCCCGGGATCAGCTCCGCGAGGAACGGCGGCCTGCCGGCGCCGTTCATCACGACCTCCCCCTTGAAATCGGACACGAAGGCGATCGGCTCAGCGGCGCGGGCGGCGAAGGCGACGGCCAGGAGCAGTCCGGCGAAGAGGATGCGGGCGGGATTCGTCATGGGAAGCTGCCGGGTCGTGGAAGGGGTCACTTCGCGAGGCTCGCGAGCTCGGGCAGGTCGGCCCGCTCCTGGGCGAGCTTCGCCCAGGCCTCCTGCGCCTCCTGCACCGCACCCATCTCCTGCAGCAGGAGCGCGTACATCAGGCGGTCGGAGAACTCCGCCTTGTCGGCGGGGCGCCGCTTGGCCGCGTCCTGGATCGCCGCGGCGGGCAGCGTCCGGAACCGGGCGGTGCCGATCTCCTGCCCGGCGACGGCGACGCTCCAGGCGTACTCGGTGTCCGGCTGGAGCTTGGCGGCCAGGCGGTGGCTCGTCCCCGTGACCTTCGCCCGGGCGACAGGCTTGTCCTCCTTGCCCGCGACGGCGATCGTCACCTCGGCCGGCCCCTTGCCGTCGGGCATCGTCCAGCGCAGCGTCGGCTGCAGCTGAGAGATCGATCCCCGCGTCGGGAAGTCGAGCGCCGCCTTCGCCTCCGCCTTGGGCGGGGCGATCGAGCGCATGCGGATGCTGGCCGAGGAGGTCTGGGCGACCTTCACCAGCACCTGGTTGCTGGCGCGCCACGCGGTCTCGCGGGCCGCGGGAGGCATCCCGCTCCCGGAGGCGATGTCGCGCTCGCCGACCGTGTAGTCGCCGGGACCCTTGAGGACGTATTCCTTGCCCGACTGGATGTACATGACGGAGAGCTGGGAATCCTTGCCGACGGCGATCCGCTGGCCCTTGGCCAGCTCGCTCATCAGCAGGGGCCGGGCGGCGCCGTCCACGAAGACCTCGCCCTTGAGGTCCGAGATGAACGCGATGCCGCCGGCGGCCTGGGCCGAGAGGGCGAGGCAGGCCGCGACGAGCCCCAGGAGTGCGCGAATGGATTTCTTCATGTGGACCTCCGTCATGTCTGCGCCGGCCGGGCCGTCCGGATGCCCCAGACGCTCACCGGGCTGTGCCCCTTCACCTGGTGGCTGCCGAGGGGGTCGAAGTGGAACCCCTCGCCGATGCGGCTCACCACGGCGTCGGTGATCACTATCTTACGCCCGAGTTCCTTGGTTAGTCCCTCCAGGCGGGCCGCGACGTTGACCGCGTCGCCGATGGCCGAGTAGTTGTGCCGCTCCGACGAGCCGATGTTGCCCACGGTCACGGAGCCGTAGTTGATGCCGATGCCGATGGTGAGCGTGGGCAGGCCCTCCGAGGCGAACTCGGCGTTCAGCTCGTCGAGCTCGGACATCATGGCGAGGGCGCACCGCACCGCGTCCGCGCAGGGATTCGCCGACTTCCGCGGGGCCCCGAACAGCACCATCATGCCGTCGCCGATGAACTTGTCGACGGTGCCCTCGTGGCGGTGGACGGCGTGCACCATGCGGTCGAAGTAGCGCTGCAGGACGCGCGTCACCAGCTCCGGCGACATGCGCTCGGAGAGCGTCGTGAAGTCGCGGACGTCGCTGAAGAGGATGCACACGTCGGCGAGCTGGCTGCTCACCCCGGAGGCGAGGCTCCCGGCCAGCATCTCGTTCATCACCGCCGGGCTCACCTGGCCCGCGAAGGTCCGGCGAAGCCGGCCGCGCTCGACCGTGTTCTCGATGCCGTCGACGATGGCCCGCGTGACGAACCCGGCCCAAAGCGTGAAGACGATGGAGGCCACGGGAACCAGGAGCTGGTGCTCGCGGATCGCGTAGAGGCCCGCGCCCGCGACGACCGTCGTGAGCGCGAGCACCACCACGAGCGCGGTCGCGAGGCGGAAGTGGAAGAACACGAGCCCGGCGGCCAGCAGGCACAGGGCCCAGCGCAGCCTGTCGTCCAGCGGCTGGAGCAGGCCGCTCGCCAGGTGGCTGCGCAGCACCTGGAGGTGCGTCATGACGCCGGGCTGGCTCGAGCGCCCCAGCCCGTCGGACTTCCCGGGGTCGATGTCGATGAGCTGGACCGGAAGCGCCCACCGGTCCGCCCGCTTCAGCACGTAGCCGACCATCACCATCTTCCCGGCGAAGGCCTTCTCGAGGCGCGCGGCGTCCCCCTGCTCCTTCCAGGCGATGACGTCCTGCATCGGGAGGTACTCGACCTTCGAGCCGACGCTGTAGTCGATGTAGCCGGCGCCCACCGGCAGGCCGGCGGCGCGCAGCATCTGGCCCGCGAGCGTCTTCACGGGCTGCGTCTTGCCCAGCTCGGCCTCGCTGAACCGGCGGCTCACCGAGTCCGGGTCCTGGAACTGCTGGTCGATGCCGAGCCCGTCCTCCCCGATGACGCGCAGGAACGTGGGGTGCATGCGCGCGGCGTAGCCCTCGCGGTCCACGGTGAGCGCGAAGACGACCTTCGTCTTCTGCCGGATGTCGCGGATGGCGCGGAAGAGGGCGAGGTCGTACCCGGGGACGATGTTGTCGTAGGAGCGCGCGGGCGGCACGACGTCGATGCCGACGGCCCGGGGCCTGCCTTCCCCGAGCGCGCCCAGGAGGCGGGCCAGGTGCATGTGCCACAGCGCGATGGGCTCGGTGAAGATCTCCTCGCTGCGCTCGTCGATGCCGATGAGCACGACGTCGTCGGCGAGGGGGCGCGGCCAGCGCTCGCGCAGCACGAGCATCTGGGTGTCGAACGCGGAGCGCTCGAGCCGCGCGAGCAGGGAATCCCCGGTGCCCGGCACCACGCTGGCGACGAGGAAGAGCAGGGCCACGAGCGCGTAGAGCACGACGCTGCGCGAGCGCGGCTGGCTCCACAGGCGCAGGGCGAGCGCCCCCAGGGCATGGGGACGGGATTCGTGGCCGGCGGGGGGTGCGCTGGATGCCGCCATCGGGGGAGATCGGACCTCAGGGCTTTCGCACGAGGGTATCGCCGGGCGGGGCGGCCGCGCAAGGCGAGCGCGCAAAAAGCAAAAGCCCGATCTCTGGGGAGATCGGGCTTTTGGGGTAAGGCCCTGGCGATGACCTACTTTCTCACGGGCAATCCGCAATATCATCG
>CAZNWZ010000153.1:0-5455 GCA_964576455.1 uncultured Lysobacter sp. | reverse complement strand
CGCGTCCACGATGCGAAGCTCCCGGTCCACGGTGATGCGAAGCCACATGTCGTGCACGGGCTCGCCGGGGGGCTTCAGCCGCCCCCCCACGGGGAACTCGACGTCCTTGCGGTCGAGGAGCCGCCCCTCGATGTCGTAGAGGCCGTCGTCGCGCTTGTAGCCGACGATCTCGATCGTGCGGCGGTGCAGGGGCCGGCGGCTCGCCTGGGGCTCCGGGAGGGGCATCAGGCTCCGGCGCCGGCGCCCTTGCGCGCCTGGCGGATGGCCTCCGCGAACTCCTGGCCCGTCTGGTAGCGCTGGGTGAAGTCCTTGGCGAGCGCCTTGTCGATGATCGCGTCGATCCAGGCCGGCAGGGCCGGGTTGTACTGGCGGATCGGCGGGTGCGGGTTGGAGGCGATCGCGAACATGAGCTGGGTCATCGACTCGCCCTCGAAGGGCAGGCGGCCGCTCAGCATCTGGTAGAGCGTCACGCCCAGCGAGAAGAGGTCGGAGCGGCCGTCGATCTTCTTGCCCGCGAGCTGCTCGGGGGACATGTAGGACGGCGTGCCCAGCACCATGCCGGTCTTGGTCTTGGAGGAGTCCGTAATGCGCGCGATGCCGAAGTCCGTGACCTTCGCCGTGTCGCTCTCCGGCTCGTACATGATGTTGGCGGGCTTGATGTCGCGGTGCACCACGCCCATCGTGTGCGCGTAGCCCAGGGCGTCGGCGACGCGCTCGACGATCGAGAGCACCTTGTCGGGGGGCAGCAGGTTGGGCTGCTTCACGTAGGGCACCAGGTCCTTGCCCTTGAGGAACTCCATCGCGATGTAGGCGAGGTCGTGCTCTTCGCCCGCGTCGTAGATCGTGACGATGTTCGGGTGCGTGAGGCGCCCGGCGGTCTCGGCCTCGCGGAAGAAGCGCTCCTTGGCCTCCTGCAGCTCGTCGCCCTCGAACTCGGCCGACAGCGCCATCGTCTTGATGGCCACGGTGCGGCCGATCTTCGGGTCCTTGCCCAGGTAGACCACGCCCATGGCGCCCTTGCCCAGCTCCTTCTCGACCTGGTAGCGGCCGAGCATGGGCTTCTCGGCGGCCCCGCCCTGGATGACCATCGTGGCGGCGGTCGAGCGTGCCGCGGACGAGCCGCCCAGGATGATGGTCTCGCTCATCGCCTTGGCGCGCTGCATGCGCTCGGCGACGTCCTTGAACTTGGGGTCGTTCTTGTTGATGAAGCCGAACACGCTCTCGGCCTTGTTGAACTGGCGGCGGCGCTCGAAGTCGAGCGCGAGCGCGTAGAGGTTCTCGCCCAGCTGCTCGTCGTAGGGGCACTTGCGGAACTTGTCGAAGGCCATGTCGAGCTGGCCCTGCTGCTGGAAGGCGAGGCCCAGCATGCGGTTCGATTCCGCCCCCTCCAGGTCGGCCTTCTCCTTGCCGCGCTCGGTGACGAAGAAGCGCTTCGTGGTGAGCAGCAGGTGGCCGACCACCAGGAGCGTGGCCGGCAGCATGAGCTGCAGCCAGATCCCCGCGCCGGTCATGAGGCCCAGGTGCGCGCCGAAGAGGGCCACGAAGAGCAGCGCCGTGAGGACGGCGCCCATTCCGGCCCCCAGGCGCGGCAGCAGGACGATGAGGTAGGCCGCGACGAGCAGGTAGATCGCGAGGGACGCCCACGCGCCCCAGGTCGGCGCCACGAAGAAGTGCTCCTGCAGCAGCGAGGAGACGGAGTGGGCGAGCGTGGTCACCGGGTTCATCTGCGCCGAGATGGGCGTGACCTGGTTCGTGCCGACGCCCGCGGCGATCGCGCCGATGAGGACGATCTTGTCGGCGTACTTGGCGGCCGGGATCTTGCCGCTGAAGACGTCGAAGAAGGAGTCCACGGGGAAGGCGGGGCGCCCGTCGCGGTCCTTGTAGAAGTAGGTGAACATGCGCGCCTGCTCGTCGGTGCGCACCAGCTTGTTGCCCAGCGCCACGCTCTCGCCGGCGTTCACCTTGATGTCCTTGGCGCCGAGGTTGAGGCTGCGCGCGGCGACCATGAGCGCGAGCGACGGGAACTGCTGGCCGTAGTAGTCGATCACCAGCGGCTCGTTGCGGATGGCGCCGTCGGCCGGGTCGGGCGAGGCGTTCAGGTGGCCCATCGCGGCCACGTTGGCGCCGATCTGCTCGACGGGCGCGATGAGCGACGCCCCGAAGATGAAGTGGTCGCTGCCCGGGTTCTTGCCGATGGCGTTCTTCGCCACGTACTCCGGCAGCGGCTTGTCGGGCCGGCCCGGCGGCGGGCCGCCCATCAGCTCGTCGAAGACCAGGGGCACCACGACGTTGCCCGCCTTCTTCACGCTGGCGGCCAGGATCACGTCGTTGTTGAGCGCGACGGAGGCCTCGCGCAGGAGCTTGCCGATCTCGGCCACCTCCGCGGGGGGCTGCGCGACCTGCGCGGCGGGCGTGGCCGCGCCGAAGACGCCGACGCCGGGCGCCTCCTGCGGCGCCGCCCCCGGGTAGGCCCTGTCGTAGATGTCGAGCATCTTCTGGACGTAGGCGAGGCCCGGGTCGATCTGCGGCTCGAAGAAGAACACGGTGTTGCCGATGACCCTCGCCTTGGCGGCGGTGAGCTGGTCGATGAGCTTGGCCTGCACCTCGCGCGGCCAGGGCCAGCGGCCGATGTTGGCGATGGACTGCTCGTCGATGGCGATGACCGCGATCCGGTCGCTCGGGCTCTTCGAGGTCATCCGGACGCCGAGGTCGTAGGCCCAGCGCTCCATCCCCGGGATCAGGTTGGACGCGGTGTTGAAGACGAGCATGGCGACGGCGATCACCGCGCCGAGGAACCAGTCGGCCTTCCAGAATTGGCTCTTCATGGGTTCTCCCTTTTTTCTTCCCTGCATCCGGGCGGGGCGGCTTGCCCGGCGACCGCTTCGAGTGCCGGAATCTTACACGCTGTCGGTGACGAGCGCCTGAGGCGGCCCCGGGACGCCCGATTGCGCCCCGGCGGTCGAAGGTCAACAATCGGGCATGGGCTTCATCCGGCTGCTGGCCATGCTCGTGGCCGCCTGCGCCTGCGCGGCGGGGGCGCAGCCGCGCCCGGAGGCGAGGATCGCGCTCGTCGTCGGGAACGCGGCCTACGCCGGCGCGCCGCTCGCCAACCCGGTGAACGACGCCCGCGACATGGCCCGGGCCCTCGAGTCCGCGGGGTTCCGCGTGATCCTGCGCGAGAACGCGACCCTCCGGGAGATGCACCTCGCCGCCCGCGAGTTCGGCGACCGGCTCGGCCGCGACAGCGTGGCCGCGTTCTACTTCGCCGGCCACGGCATGCAGGTGCGGGGGCGCAACTACCTCATCCCCGTGGACGCGGACATCGCCCGCGAGGACGAGGTGGCGTTCGCCGCGTTCGACGTCGCCGCCGTCCTCGACAAGCTCGACTCGGCCCGCAGCCGCGTGAACCTCGTCATCCTGGACGCCTGCCGCAACAACCCCTTCGCCTCGCGCTTCCGGGTCTCGCAGGCGGGCCTCGCGCAGGTCGACGCCCCGCCGGGGACGCTGATCGCCTTCGCGACGGCGCCGGGCTCGGTGGCCGCCGACGGCACCGGCCGCAACGGCCTTTACACGCGGCACCTGCTCGCCCACCTGACGCGCCCCGGCGTGGCGATCGAGGAGGCCTTCAAGGCCGTCCGGGCCGCCGTGCGCCAGGAGTCCGCGGGCGCGCAGACGCCGTGGGAGAGCACTTCCCTCGAGGCCGCGTTCGCGATGGTCCCGGCGCCCGCGGTCGCCGCGGCGCCGCCCCGCCCGCGCGCCCCTCCCGCCGCGCTGGGCTCGGCCCCCGTCTTCGAAGTCGGCGACCGGTGGACCTACCGCCTGAGCAACCCCCTCACCCGCGGGGAGATGACCGTCACCTTCTCGGTCCGGGAGATCCGCGGCAACGAGGTGGCCTACGACAACGGCAGCACGAGCGACCTGGTCGGCAACGCCACCCGCGTGAAGTCGTACCGGACCGGGGTCGTGCGCACGCTGGTGCCCTCGAACCTCTTCATGCTCTTCCCCCTCACCCCGGGCGCGAGCTGGAACGTGAAGCACACCGAGACTTCGCCCGACGACGTCGTCGACGCTTCCGCGACCATCCGCGTCATCGGCGAGGAGGAAGTCGAGACCCCGGCCGGCCGGTTCCGCGCGATCAAGGTCGAGCGCGCCGGGAAGTGGACCTCGCACAAGGACAAGTCCTCGGGCACCTCCCTCTGGACCTACTGGTACAGCTCGGCGGTGAAGCGCTGGGTCCTGGCCGAGTCCACGGTGACGCTCGCCAGCGGCCGCGTCTACAGCCGCAGCCGCGAGGAGCTTCTCGCCTACGAGGTGCGCTAGCGGCCCGAAAGGCGAAGGCGCAGCGCCTGGACGCGATCGCGGTTCACCGAGAAGTCGCGGATCCCCAGGCGGGCGGCGCTCTTCACGTGGATCACGCCGGCCGCGGCGTCGAGGGCGAACTCGGCGTCGTCCACGAAGCCCAGCCCCTTGCTCGCGAACTCCACGTGCAGGTAGCCCGCGGCGCGAGTGACCACCGTCGCGCGCGGAATCGCCGCGATCGCGGCCTCCAGGGCGGCCCAGGCGGCGGCCGGGTCGCCGGCGAACGCGAGGGGCGCGACGTGGTGGGCGTCGTCCCGCGGCACGGTGGACGAGACCCAGTTGGGGCGCCAGTCGCCAGGCGCGAAGCGCCCCTGCGAGTAGCCCAGCGTGGCAGGGCGGGTGCCGGAGAAGAGTCCCAGGGAGGGTCCAGCGAGGACGGCGGCGGCCACCGCGAGGGCGAGCGCGGCGGCCGCGATCGCGGCCGCGCGGCGCGCCCGTCGCGGGATCACGGCACCAGGATCGTGGACCCGGTGGTCTTGCGGGCCTCGAGGTCGCGGTGGGCCTGCGCCGCGTCCTTGAGCGCGTACGTCTGCCGCGGGGCCACCTTGATGCGACCTGCGACCACGTGGTCGAAGAGCTCCGCGGAGGCGGCGAGCAGCTCCTCGCGCTTGCCCACGTGCGTGTCGAGCGTGGGCCGCGTCACGTAGAGCGAGCCCTTCTGCGCCAGGATGCCGAGGTTGAAGGTATCGACGGGCCCCGTGGCGTTGCCGAAGCTCACCATGAGGCCGCGCGGCTGCAGGCAGTCGAGCGACTTGAGGAACGTGTCCTTGCCGATCGAGTCGTACACCACCGGCACGCCCTTGCCCCCGGTGATCTCCTTCACGCGGGCGAGGAAGTCCTCCTTCGTGTAGATGATCGTGTGCGCCGCCCCGTGCTCGCGGGCGATGGCTGCCTTCTCCTCCGAACCCACCGTTCCGATCAGGTTCGCCCCGAGGGCGCGGGCCCACTGGCAGGCGATGAGGCCCACCCCGCCGGCGGCGGCGTGGAAGAGGATCGTCTCGCCCGCCTTCACCGGGTAGGTGCGGCGAAGCAGGTAGTGCACGGTGAGGCCCTGCAGCATCATGCACGCCGCCTGCTCGAAGGAGATCGCGTCGGG
>CAZNWZ010000152.1:0-5460 GCA_964576455.1 uncultured Lysobacter sp. | reverse complement strand
AGCGCCATGCGCGGGATGTCGGCCACGTTCCAGGCCGACACGATGAGGCGGCGCGAGTCGGGGTTCGCGCGGATCTGGGAGACCACCTCCGCCATCTGGTCCACGTGCCGCCCGTCCGGGGCCGGCCAGGAGCGCCACTGGTAGCCGTACACCGGGCCCAGCTCGCCGCGCTCGTCGGCCCACTCGTCCCAGATCGTGACGCCGTTCTCCTTCAGGTAGCGCACGTTGGTCGAGCCCTGCAGGAACCACAGCAGCTCGTGGACCACGCTCTTCACGTGGACCTTCTTCGTGGTCACGAGCGGGAAGCGTTCCGACAGGTCGAAGCGCATCTGGTGGCCGAAGACGGAGAGCGTCCCGGTGCCCGTCCGGTCGGTCTTCTTCGCGCCGTGCTCGAGCACGTGGCGCATGAGGTCGAGGTAGGCCTTCATCGCGGTCAGAGCCTCTTGCCGAGTATCACGAGGTCGCGCTCGACGCCGTCGAGCTCCGCGACCCGGGGAAGCCTGCCCCAGTCCGCGAAGCCCGCCGCGCGGAACAGGGAGAGGCTGGCCTCATTGTGGCCGAAGACGAAGGCGAGCAGGGTGGCGATGCCGAGCGCCGGGGCGGCGCCGGTCGCGTGGGCGAGGAGCGCGCGGGCGAGTCCCCGGCGCTGCGATCCGGGCGCCACGTAGACGGCGA
Organism: uncultured Lysobacter sp.; assembly: GCA_964576455.1. GTDB lineage: Bacteria > Pseudomonadota > Gammaproteobacteria > Burkholderiales > Usitatibacteraceae > FEB-7. The sequence continues at coordinate 4,785 of CAZNWZ010000152.1, read as the reverse complement.
CCTCCACCGTGCGGTGGTAGGCCGGGCGGCCGTAGAAGGAGCGAAGCCCCAGCCACCCGGCGACTTCTCCCCCGGCCTCGGCCACCCAGATCGGGCGGCTGGCGGGGTCGAAGGCCGCGAACCAGTCGCGGCGGGAGTCGACGGTGACGGCCGTCGTGTCGGCCGTCGCGAGGCGGCCCGGGATCGACGCGTTGTAGATCGCGACGATGGCCGGGAGGTCGTCCGCGGCGGCGGGGCGGATCGCGGGGGCTACGCCCGCTGCCCGAGGAGAATCCACAGGCGCGCGAGGTCCGCGGTGCCGTCCTTGCCGTGGACGCCCTGCAGCGTCGCGAGGCCCCGGGACTTCGAGCCGTTCTGCAGCTGGGCCACGCCCAGCAGGAGCTTCGCGTCCTCGGGGCGCTTCAGGCCGCCCTTCTTGATGCCCTGCTCCATGAAGGCGAGGCCCTTCTGGGGCGCGCCCTCGGTCACGTAGTTGTAGCCCAGGCTCACGAGGGAGTCCCCGCCCTTGTCGGCGATGGCGTCCTTCTCGGCCTGCGCCCGCGCCTGGGCCGCCTCGGCCTGGCGCTTGGCCACGAGGTCGCGCAGGCGCTGGTGCCGCTCGGCATCCTTGCCCGTGCCGAGCGCCTTGGCCTCGTAGCCCCGGTCGACGATGGCCTTGGCCTCGGCCGGGAAGCCGGCCTGGATGGCGAGCTGGGCCATCTCGAGGTAGTCGCCAGCGGCGTTCACGTTGCCGGTGGCGAGCTTGAGGCGGAAGACGTCCAGCGAGAGGCGGTCGGAGAAGCCGCTCTTCTTCTGGACGCGGTTGAGCAGGTCCGTCCAGTACTCCTTCTTCGGGTAGTAGGTGACCAGCCGCTCGATGGCGGCCACGTACCCGGTACTGTCCTTCTGCTTGTTGTAGCAGTTGGCGAGCATCTGCAGCTCCTGCTCGGCCGGCTTGCGCCCGTTGCCCTCGCCCACGGCCCGGGAGACGGCGGCGCAGTCGTTCAGGAGGAAGTAGGACTGGACGGCCAGCGTCTGCATGGCGGGATCCGTGCCCCCTTCCTTCTGGTAGCGCGTGGCCCACTGGGCGGCCTTGGCGTAGTCCTTGGCGTGGTAGTGGAGCCCGGCGACCGCCTGCACCATCCTGAGCTGCTCGGCGCCCTTGACCTGGCCCGAGGCGATCACCGCCTCGAAGGCCTTGGCGGCGGTCTCGTGCTCGCCCGCGGCCGCGGCGATGCTGCCCTTGGTGCGCTGGATGACGTAGGTCTCGTAAGGCGTCTTGCCGGCGGCTGCGTCGGCCTTCGCCACCTCGGCGAGCGCCTCGCGGTACTTCTTCGCCTTGAAGAGGGACTCGGCCGCCTTCAGGGGGTTGCCCACTTCCGGCCGGACGGCCTCGGCCCGGGCGGGCGCGGCGAAGGCGACGAGGAGGGCGGCGGCGAGCGCCAGGGCGCGAAGGAGGGAGGATCCGGTCATCGTGCGTGTCTCCAGGTTCCGGAAATGGCAGGGGCCGCGCGGTTTGCCCCGCGCGGCCCCCGGGTCCCGGGCGTCAGTCGATGTACTGCTCGGCCCCGATGAGGCCGATCTTGGTGATGCCGTGGCTCTGGGCCGAGGCCATCACCGCCGCGACGTACTTGTAGTTCACGATCTTGTTGGGCCGCAGGTGGAACTCGGGCTGCACGGGCATCGCGGCCGCATTGATGAACTTCTCGTCCAGCGTCGGGCGGTCGGGCACGGTCTCGCCGTTCCAGATCACCGTGCCGTCGAAGTCCACCTCCACCAGGATCACCTGCGGCGGCTCCGTCTGCTGCGGCGGGGAGCCCACCGGCATGTTGAGCTTCACGGCGTGCGTCTGGATGGGGATGGTGATGATCAGCATGATCAGCAGCACCAGCATCACGTCGATGAGCGGCGTGGTGTTGATGTCCACCATCACCTCGGGGTCGCCGCCGCCTCCGGATCCGACCTGCATTCCCATGGTTCTTTCCTTTCCGTGACGCCGGTCAGTGCGCGCGCGCCGGCGGCTCGGTGATGAAGCCGATCTTGAGGATCGCGGCGCGCTGGCAGGTGGCCACCACGCGGCCGACGAACTCGTAGCGGGTGTTCTCGTCGGCGCGCACGTGGACCTCCGGCTGCGGGTCCTGCACCGCCACGAGCTTGAGCTTCTCGAAGAGCGCCTTCGAGTCCGGCACGAGCTCCATGCCCCAGAACACGTCGCCGTCCTTGTTGATGGAGATCGTGATGTTCTCGGGCTTCGTCTGCGTGGGGACGTTGCGCTCCTTGGGCAGCTCCATCGGGACCTGCTGGATGACGACCGGGATCGTGATCAGGAAGATGATGAGCAGCACCAGCATCACGTCCACGAGGGGCGTGGTGTTGATGGCCGCCATCACCTCCTGGTCCTGTTCGGCGTCCTGGCCGACGGTCATCGCCATGGTCTTACGCCCGGACCTTCTTGGCCGTGCCGCTCACCATCACCAGGTGCAGGTCGGCCGCGTAGCCGCGCAGGTGCTCCATGGCGACCTTGTTGCGGCGCACGAGCCAGTTGTAGGCGAGCACCGCGGGAACCGCGACCGCGAGGCCGAAGGCGGTCATGATGAGCGCCTCGCCCACGGGTCCGGCGACCTTGTCGATCGAGGCCTGGCCGGCGATGCCGATGGCGGTGAGGGCGTGGTAGATGCCCCACACCGTGCCGAAGAGGCCGACGAAGGGGGCGGTGGAGCCCACCGTGGCGAGGAAGGCGAGGCCGTCCTGCAGGCGCGAGCCGACGTTGTCCACGGCGCGCTGGATGCCCATCGTCACCCACTCGTTGTAGTCGATCGTCTCGAGGAGCTTGCCCTCGTGGTGCTTCTGGGCCTCGAGCGCGGACTCGGCGATGAACTTGAAGGGGCTGCCCTCCTTCATCGCGGAGGCGCCCTCGGCCACGGAGCCGGAGGACCAGAAGGAGGCCTTCACCTTGGCCGCCTCGCGGAAGAGCTTGTACTGCTCGTAGACCTTCACGAACATGATGTACCAGGAGCCCATCGACATGATCACCAGGATGATCAGCGTGCCCTTGGAGACGAAGTCGCCCTGCTTCCAGAGGGCCTCCAGGCCGTAGGGGTTCTCGATGGTCTCCTTCTCCTTGGAGGCCTGCGGCGCGGGCGGCGGCTTGGGCGCGTCCGCGGGCTTCGCCTCGGCGGGCTTGGCCGCGTCGCCGGCGGGCGCCTGCGCGTGGGCCGCGGAAGAGAACACCAGCGGCGCTGCCGGCGCGCAGGCGAGAACGATGGCCGCGAGCAGCGCGGGCAGTCGGCGGATCAGGTGCATGTCAGTTCCTCCAAGTAAACCTGGTGAGGTGCGGTGAATCGGGTCCGAGGCGCTTCAGTCCTCGAGCTTGAAATCGATGTCCACTTCGCCGATGAATCCCACCGGCTCCGGCGCGAAGCGCCACTGCGACAGGGCCCGGATCACCTCCTTGTCGAAGACGCGCGGCGGCTTGGCCCGGATGATGCGGACCTCCGAGACCGTCCCGTCGGGCCGGATCACGAGGTGGGCGACCACGTTGCCGCCCTGGATGCCGTCGCGGATCGCCTGGCGCGGGAAGACGGGGCGCACGATCTCGCCCACGGGCTTCACGTTCTTGCGGACGACCGGGCCGGTGGGAGCAGGCGGGGCGGGGGGCGCGGGCGCCACGTATTTCGGCGGCGGGCCGGGCGGCGGCTTCGTGGTCGTGACCGTGGTGATGGTCGGCGCCTGCTGCACCGGCGTGGCGATGTTGACTTCCGGCGGCGGGATGAAGGGCGGCGGCGGGGCCGCGAGCTTGGGCGGAGGCGGCGGAGGGATGTCCTCCACGGGCTTCTTGACCTCCTCGATGATCTTCGTCTCGATGGGCGCCTTGATGACCTCGACGACCTTGCGGGCGAGGCCGGTCACGAGGGCGTAGCCCACCAGCACGTGCAGCAGGCCGACCATGACGATGCTCGGCATGTGCTTCGCCGGGCTCTTCTGGGTCTCCCTGTAGTCCTTCATGAAACCATCCTCCATCCCCTCCAGCGCCCGTCGGCGCCGTTCGGTCGCGGGGGCCCCCGCGGCCGCCCGTTTTGCAGGCCGCGTGCCGACTCCGGACACACGGGATTTTGTTCCCCCTTCCGCGGCTGCCGAGGTATTGCGAAAGGCAAGGGACCGTTTCGGAAACCCGCGATTGTATTCGACATTGCCGGTATTTTCCAGCGGCGCGCATAATCCGTAACCGCCGGGCGGCCGTTTCTTCCCGGTACCGAGGAGACGCGCCCCCTTGAATGCCGAAAGTGGCCTCGCCGGCCCCGAACCCGCGTCCGCCGCGCGGCGCGACGCGTGGACGCGCTACTGGGAAGGCGGCGCCTCGCACTCCTGCCTGGGCTCCTACGGGGACCTGTACGGGGGCGCCATCGCCGCCTTCTGGAACGGCGTCTTCGGGGACCTGCCCCCGGAGGCGCGCGTGCTGGACGTGGCCACGGGCAACGGCGTCCTGCCGCGCATGCTGCTGGAGCGCTGCCGCCGCCCCGGCGTCCGGTGCGACGCGGTGGACATCGCCCCCGTGCAGCCGAAGTGGCTCGCGGCGCTCGCGCAGGCAGACCGGGCCCGGGTGCACGTGCACGGCGGCGTCGACGCCGGGGCGCTGCCCTTCTCCGACGGGACCTTCGACCTGGTGATGAGCCAGTACGGCATCGAGTACGCGAGCCTCGACCGGGCCATCGCGGAGGCCCTGCGGGTCCTGGCGCCCGGGGGACGGATCGCGCTGGTCCTCCACCACGCGCAGGGCCAGCCGGCGAAGCTGGCGGCGCTGGAGCT
>CAZNWZ010000151.1:0-5482 GCA_964576455.1 uncultured Lysobacter sp. | reverse complement strand
TCCGCGAGGGTGGCCGCACCGTCGGCGCCGGCGTCGTCTCGAAGATCCTGGAGTAACGGAAGCAGCAAGGATAGGCCAGTAGCTCAATTGGCAGAGCGGCGGTCTCCAAAACCGCAGGTTGGGGGTTCGAGACCCTCCTGGCCTGCCACCGAAGTGGCAGAGGACATGGCAGAGAAAATCAAGATTGCGGTTGCGGCGCTGGTCGCGGTGGCGGGCCTGTGGGGCTTCTACGCCATCGCGGACAAGCCCACCATCGTGCGCCTGGGCGTGCTCTTCGGGGCGTTCGCCGTCGCCGTGGCGCTGATGTGGTTCACGCAGGCCGGCCGCGACTTCGCCGTCTTCTCGCGCGAGTCCTGGGACGAGTCCAAGCGCGTCGTCTGGCCCTCCCGCAAGGAGACGCTCCAGACCACCGGCATCGTCTTCGCGTTCGTCTTCGTGATGGCCATGATGCTGTGGGTCATCGACGCGGGGCTGCTGTGGGTGACGCAGCGCCTGCTGGGCCAGGGGGGCTGACATGAGCATGCGCTGGTACGTGGTGCACGCCTACTCCGGCCAGGAGAAGAGCATCCAGCAGGCCCTGATCGAGCGCATCCGGCGCTCGGGCATGGCCGACAAGTTCGGGCAGGTGCTGGTGCCGACGGAGGAGGTGGTGGAGATGAAGAGCGGCCAGAAGGCCCTCTCCGAGCGCCGCTTCTTCCCCGGCTACATCCTCGTCCAGATGGAGATGACCGACGACACCTGGCACCTCGTGAAGAGCACGCCGAAGGTGACGGGGTTCATCGGCGGCACGGCGATGAAGCCGACGCCGATCTCCGACAAGGAGGTCGAGAACATCCTGCACCAGGTGCAGGAGGGCGTCGAGAAGCCCAAGCCGAAGGTGCTCTTCGAGGTCGGCGAGTCCGTGCGCGTGACGGAGGGCCCGTTCACCGACTTCAACGGCAACGTCGAGGAGGTGAACTACGAGAAGAGCAAGATCCGGGTGTCGGTGCTGATCTTCGGCCGCGCGACCCCGGTGGAGCTGGATTTCGGCCAGGTCGAGAAGGCCTGAGGAATTTACCGCCGCCTCCGGGCGGCGCGCGGTGGCCGGGCGCGTTTCCCGGCCGAACTTGACGGGGAGGGCGCCGCGAAGGCGTCCGCTGGAACCCGAGGAGTGCCATCGTGGCGAAGAAAGTCGTCGGCTTCATCAAACTGCAGGTGCCCGCGGGCAAGGCGAACCCCTCGCCGCCCATCGGCCCCGCGCTCGGCCAGCGCGGCCTCAACATCATGGAGTTCTGCAAGGCCTTCAACGCGCAGACCCAGAAGGTCGAGCCGGGCCTGATGCTCCCGGTGGTCATCACGGCGTACGCGGACAAGAGCTTCACCTTCATCATCAAGACGCCGCCCGCGCCGATCCTGATCAAGAAGGCGCTCAAGCTCGAGAAGGGGTCGAGCAAGCCGCACTCCGACAAGGTGGGCAAGCTCACGCGCGCCCAGGCCGAGGAGATCGCCAAGACCAAGATGCCGGACCTCACCGCGGCCGACCTGGACGCGGCGGTCCGCACGATCGCCGGCAGCGCCCGCAGCATGGGCGTCGAAGTGGAGGGGATCTGACCATGTCCAAGCGAGTCAAGACCATCACCGCCCTCGTGGACCGCGCCAGGGCGTACGCCGTGGCCGAGGCGCTCGACCTGGCCAAGAAGACGGCCACCGCCAAGTTCGACGAGTCGATCGACGTCGCCGTCAACCTGGGCATCGACGCGAAGAAGTCCGACCAGGTGGTGCGCGGCAGCGTCGTGCTCCCCCGCGGCACGGGCAAGAAGGTCCGCGTGGCCGTCTTCGCGCAGGGCGCGAACGCCGAGGCCGCCAAGGCCGCCGGCGCCGACGTGGTCGGCTTCGACGACCTGGCCGAGAAGATCAAGGGCGGCTTCATGGACTTCGACGTCGTGATCGCCACCCCGGACGCCATGAAGGTCGTCGGCCCCCTGGGCCAGGTGCTGGGCCCGCGCGGCCTCATGCCGAATCCGAAGGTGGGCACCGTCACCCCGAACGTGACCGAGGCCGTGAAGAACGCCAAGGCCGGCCAGGTGCAGTACCGGGCCGACAAGGCGGGCATCGTGCAGTGCACGATCGGCCGCGCGTCCTTCCCGGTGGAGGCCCTGGCCGAGAATTTCGAGGCGCTCCTGGGCGCGATCAACAAGTCGCGGCCCTCGTCCGCCAAGGGCGTGTACCTCAAGAAGGTGTCGGTCTCCAGCACGATGGGAGTCGGCATCCGCGTGGATCATTCGGCGCTCGCCGGCTCGTCGGCCGGCACGGCGCAGTAGCTTTGGGCCGCCCCGGGCCCGTCAAGGGCCCGGGGCGGGTTATCCAAGACCGTAGGCGCCTTGCGGCGATCCCGGTTCGCCGGGGGGTCCAGAAGGGCTCAATCGAGGGGAACCGACCCCGAAGCCTACGCAGATAGCGAACCCAAGACAGGATTCTCGCGCCCCCCCGGGGCGCAACCGGTCTCCTGACGAAAGGTCGCTATGGGTGGTGCGTCGTCCCCACGGGCATTCCCAAAGGCCCCGAAGGCGCCGCACCGAACAGCAGAAGGAGAAAGACCTTGAGTCTGAATCTGGAAGGTAAGAAGGAAGTCGTGGCGGAGGTCTCCGCGCGGCTGGCCAGGGCACAGTCCATCGTGCTCGCGGAGTACCGCGGCCTGCCGGTCGAGAAGATCACGCAGCTGCGTGCCAGGGCGCGCGCTTCCGGCGTCTACCTTCGCGTCCTGAAGAACACCCTCGCGCGACGCGCGGTCCAGGGAACGCCGTTCGAGAAGCTGTCCGACCAGATGGTCGGCCCGCTCGCCTACGGCATCTCCGACGACCCCGTGGCGGCGGCGAAGGTGCTCCACGCCTACGCGAAGGAGAACGACAAGCTCGTCATCAAGGGCGGGGCGATGCCCGGCCAGGTGATGAACGCGAAGGAGGTCGGGGCTCTCGCGACGCTCCCGGGCCGCGAGGAGCTCCTCGCGAAGCTCATGGGAACGATGCAGGCGCCGGTCGCCAAGTTCGTCCAGACGCTGAACGAGGTCCCGGGCAAGTTCGTCCGGACCCTCGCCGCCGTGCGCGACCAGAAGGAAAAGCAGGCAGCCTGACCGCCGCGATCCCATTTGAACGACCACTGAATCGAAACAGGAGAACGAAACATGGCTATCGCCAAAGCTGAAATCCTCGACGCAATCTCGAGCATGACCGTCCTCGAGCTCTCCCAGCTCATCAAGGACATGGAAGAGAAGTTCGGCGTGTCCGCCGCCGCGGCCACCGTGGCCGTCGCGGCCCCCGCCGCCGGCGGCGCCGCCGCCGCCGCCGCGGAGGAGAAGACCGAGTTCACCGTCGTCCTCGCCGCCGCCGGCGAGAACAAGGTGAACACCATCAAGGCCGTGCGCGAAGTCACGGGCCTGGGCCTGAAGGAGGCCAAGGACCTGGTCGACGGCGCGCCGAAGCCCGTGAAGGAAGGCGTGAACAAGGCCGACGCCGAGGCCATCAAGAAGAAGCTCGAAGAGGCCGGCGCGAAGGTGGAAGTCAAGTAATCGGGCTGCATCCGATGCTTGCTGGCGTTGAGCGGCGCCGCCTCGGCGGCGTCCGCTCGAACGCCGTTCCAGATGCCAAATTCAAGCCCTGACGGGCTTGAATTTGCCTTCTGAAGCGACTGCAGGAGGCGAGGTTTGGTCGGGCCGCATTCCGCATGCGGCTGTCCGCCAGCGGCTGGTAGGGGCCAGCCACCAGGCCATGGGCAAAGCACCAGTCGGGTGCACGGGCGCGCACGCGCCCGCGGATTCACGGAGCCATCATGACCTACTCGTTCACCGAGAAGAAGCGCATTCGCAAGAGTTTCGCCAAGCGGGCGGCCGTCCTGGACGTGCCGTTCCTCCTCGCCACGCAGCTCGACTCGTACGCCGAGTTCCTCCAGGCCGAGGTGCCCCCGCACGAGCGGCGCGACACGGGCCTGCAGTCGGCGTTCACGTCGGTGTTCCCGATCTCCAGCCACTCCGGCAACGCGCGGCTCGAGTTCGTGAGCTACGCGCTCGGCGAGCCGCCGTTCGACGTGGTCGAGTGCCAGCAGCGCGGCCTCACCTTCGCGAGCCCCCTGCGCGCCAAGGTGCGCCTCACGATCATGGACCGCGAGGCGACCAAGCCCACGGTGAAGGAGGTGAAGGAGCAGGAGGTGTACATGGGCGAGATCCCGCTCATGACCCGCAACGGCTCCTTCGTCGTGAACGGCACCGAGCGCGTCATCGTGAGCCAGCTGCACCGCTCGCCCGGCGTGTTCTTCGAGCACGACCGCGGCAAGACGCACTCCTCCGGCAAGCTGCTGTTCAGCGCCCGCGTCATCCCCTACCGCGGCTCCTGGCTCGACTTCGAGTTCGACCCGAAGGACTTCCTCTACTTCCGCGTCGACCGCCGCCGCAAGATGCCGGTCACGATCCTGCTGAAGGCCCTCGGCTACACCCCCGAGCGCATCCTCGCCGGCTTCTTCGTCTTCGACACCTTCCACTTCGGCAAGAAGGGCATCGAGTTCGAGGTGGTCCCCGAGCGCATGAAGGGCGAGATCGCCCGCTTCGACATCGTCACCAAGGCGGGCAAGGTGCTGGTGCAGAAGGACAAGCGCATCACCGTCAAGCACATCCGCGAGATGGAGGCGGCGGGGATGAAGAAGCTCTCCGTGGAGCCGGACTTCCTCCTCGGGCGCACGCTCGCCAGGAACCTGGTGAACAAGGAGACGGGCGAGGTCGTCGCCAACGCCAACGAGGAGATCACCGAGACCCTCCTGAAGAAGATCGCCGACGCCGGCGTGGAGGAGGTGCAGACGATCTACACCAACGACCTCGACCAGGGCCCGTACATCTCGCAGACGCTGCGCATCGACGAGACGGTCGACCAGATGAACGCCCAGGTCGCGATCTACCGCATGATGCGCCCCGGCGAGCCCCCGACCGAGGAGGCCGTGAAGACGCTCTTCAACGGGCTCTTCTTCAGCGAGGACCGCTACGACCTGTCCGACGTCGGCCGGATGAAGTTCAACCGCCGCGTCGGCCGCGACGAGCTCACCGGCCCGATGACGCTGTCCACCGACGACATCGTCGCGGTCATCCGCATCCTCGTGGAGCTGCGCAACGGGCGCGGCGAGATCGACGACATCGACCACCTGGGCAACCGGCGCGTGCGCTCCGTGGGCGAGCTCGCCGAGAACCAGTTCCGCTCCGGCCTCGTGCGCGTCGAGCGCGCCGTGCGCGAGCGCCTCTCGCAGGCCGAGAGCGAGAACCTGATGCCGCACGACCTGATCAACGCGAAGCCCGTCTCCGCGGCGATCAAGGAGTTCTTCGGCTCCAGCCAGCTGTCGCAGTTCATGGACCAGACGAACCCCCTGTCCGAGATCACCCACAAGCGCCGCATCTCGGCGCTGGGCCCGGGGGGCCTCACGCGCGAGCGCGCCGGCTTCGAGGTGCGCGACGTCCACCCGACGCACT
>CAZNWZ010000150.1:0-5514 GCA_964576455.1 uncultured Lysobacter sp. | reverse complement strand
AAGGTCGAGGAGTACGGCGACGACTTCCACGCCTCGATGGGCGCCGAGGGCATCCGGGCGCTGCTGCGCGCGCTCGACGTCGGCCACGAGATCGAGACGCTCCGCAAGGAGCTCGCCGCCACCGGCTCCGAGACCAAGATCAAGAAGATCGCCAAGCGCCTGAAGGTGCTCGAGGCCTTCAACAAGTCCGGCATCAAGCCCGACTGGATGGTGATGGAGGTGCTGCCGGTGCTGCCGCCGGACCTGCGCCCCCTGGTCCCCCTGGACGGCGGCCGCTTCGCGACCTCCGACCTGAACGACCTCTACCGGCGCGTGATCAACCGCAACAACCGCCTGAAGCGCCTGCTGGAGCTCAAGGCCCCCGAGATCATCGTCCGCAACGAGAAGCGCATGCTGCAGGAGGCCGTGGACTCGCTCCTCGACAACGGCCGCCGCGGCAAGGCCATGACCGGCGCCAACAAGCGCGCGCTCAAGTCGCTCGCGGACATGATCAAGGGCAAGAGCGGCCGCTTCCGCCAGAACCTGCTGGGCAAGCGCGTGGACTACTCGGGCCGCTCCGTCATCGTGGTGGGCCCGACGCTCAAGCTGCACCAGTGCGGGCTGCCGAAGCTCATGGCGCTCGAGCTCTTCAAGCCCTTCATCTTCCACAAGCTGGAGGTGATGGGCCTCGCCACGACCATCAAGGCCGCCAAGCGCATGGTGGAGAGCCAGGAGCCCGTGGTGTGGGACATCCTCGAGGACGTGATCCGCGAGCACCCGGTGCTCCTGAACCGCGCCCCCACGCTGCACCGCCTGGGCATCCAGGCCTTCGAGCCCGTCCTCATCGAGGGCAAGGCGATCCAGCTGCACCCGCTCGTGTGCGCGGCCTTCAACGCCGACTTCGACGGCGACCAGATGGCCGTGCACGTCCCCATCTCGCTGGAGGCGCAGATGGAGGCGAGGACGCTCATGCTCTCGTCGAACAACGTCCTGCACACGGCGCACGGCGAGCCGGTGATCGTGCCGTCGCAGGACATCGTGCTGGGCCTGTACTACGCCACCCGCGAGCGCGTGAACGCGCGCGGCGAGGGCTCCCTCTTCACCAACGTGGCCGAGGTGAGCCGCGCCTACGAGTCCGGCGGCGTCGAGCTGCACGCCAGGATCACGGTGCGCATCCGGGAGTACCGCCGCGAGGAGTCGGGCGATTTCACCGAGGTGCTCCTGCGCCACGAGACCACGGTCGGCCGGGCGCTGCTGTCGGAGATCCTGCCGGCGGGCCTGCCGTTCACGGTGATCAACAAGCCGCTCAAGAAGAAGGAGATCTCGAAGCTCATCAACGAGGCCTTCCGCCGCTGCGGCATCCGCGAGACCGTCATCTTCGCCGACAAGCTCATGTACACGGGCTTCGGCTACGCCACCCGCGCGGGCCTGTCGATCTGCGTGGACGACCTGCTCATCCCGAGCCAGAAGTCGACGATCATCGACGAGTCGGAGAAGGAGGTGAAGGAGATCGAGCGCCAGTACACCTCCGGCCTCGTCACCCAGGGCGAGCGCTACAACAAGGTGGTCGACATCTGGGGCCGCGCCGGCGACCAGATCGCCAAGGCGATGATGGAGCAGCTCGGCACCGAGAAGGTCGTCGACCGCAAGGGCAAGGAGGCCACGCAGGAGTCCTTCAACGCCATCTACATGATGGCCGACTCGGGCGCCCGCGGCTCCGCGGCCCAGATCCGGCAGCTCGCCGGCATGCGCGGCCTCATGGCCAAGCCCGACGGCTCGATCATCGAGACGCCCATCACGGCGAACTTCCGCGAGGGGCTGAACGTGCTGCAGTACTTCATCTCGACGCACGGCGCGCGCAAGGGCCTGGCGGACACGGCGCTCAAGACCGCCAACTCCGGCTACCTCACCCGCCGCCTCGTCGACGTCACCCAGGACCTCGTGGTGATCGAGGAGGACTGCGCCACCACCCAGGGCATGGCCATGAAGGCCCTCGTCGAGGGCGGCGAGGTGGTCGAGGCCCTGCGCGAGCGCATCCTCGGCCGCGTGACCGCCACCGACGTCCTGCATCCGGAGTCGCAGCAGGTGGTGATCGCCGCCGGCTCGCTCCTGGACGAGGCCGGCGTCGAGCGCATCGAGTCGCTCGGCATCGACGAGGTGAAGGTCCGCACGCCGCTCACCTGCGACACCCGCTACGGCATCTGCGCGAAGTGCTACGGCCGCGACCTCGGCCGCGGCTCGCTCGTGAACGTGGGCGAGGCGGTCGGCGTCATCGCCGCGCAGTCGATCGGCGAGCCCGGCACGCAGCTCACGATGCGCACCTTCCACATCGGCGGCGCCGCCTCGCGCGCGGCGGTGGCGAGCTCGGTGGAGGCGAAGTCCAACGGCGTCGTGCGCTTCGCGCCGACCATGCGCTACGTGACCAACGCCCGCGACGAGCAGATCGCGATTTCGCGCAACGGCGAGATCATCATCGCCGACGACAACGGCCGCGAGCGCGAGCGGCACAAGGTGCCCTACGGCGCCACCCTCGCCGTGCGCGACGGCTCCAAGGCGAAGGCCGGCCAGACGCTGGCCACCTGGGACCCGCTCACCCGCCCGATCATCACGGAGTACGCGGGCGAGGTCCGGTTCGAGAACGTCGAGGAGGGCGTCACCGTCGCCAAGCAGATCGACGAGACCACGGGCCTGTCGAGCCTGGTCGTGATCGATCCGAAGCGCAAGGCGGGCGCGGCGGCCAAGGGCCTCAGGCCCGCGGTCAAGCTCATGAACGAGAAGGGCAAGGAGGTGAAGCTCGCCGGCAGCGACACGCCGGTGAACTACACCTTCCAGATCGGCGCCATCATCACCGTGAAGAACGGCCAGCAGCTCGCGGTCGGCGACGTGCTCGCGCGCATCCCGCAGGAATCCTCGAAGACCCGCGACATCACGGGCGGCCTGCCGCGCGTGGCGGAGCTGTTCGAGGCGAGGAGCCCCAAGGACGCGGGCCTGCTCGCGGAGGTCACCGGCACGGTCTCCTTCGGCAAGGACACCAAGGGCAAGCAGCGCCTCATCATCACCGACTTCGACGGGGCGGCCCACGAGTACCTCATCCCGAAGGACAAGCACATCTCCGTCCACGACGGCCAGGTGGTCAACAAGGGCGAGATGATCGTCGACGGGCCGGCCGACCCCCACGACATCCTGCGCCTGCAGGGGATGGAGGCGCTCGCCCGCTACATCATCGACGAGGTGCAGGACGTCTACCGCCTGCAGGGCGTGAAGATCAACGACAAGCACATCGAGGTGATCGTGCGCCAGATGCTGCGGCGGGTGCAGATCGCCGCCCCGGGCGACTCGCGCTTCATCACCGGCGAGCAGGTCGAGCGCGCGGAGGTGCTGGCGGAGAACGACCGCGTCCGCGCCGATGGCAAGACCCCCGCGACCTTCGACTACATGCTGCTCGGGATCACCAAGGCGTCCCTGTCGACCGACTCGTTCATCTCGGCGGCCTCCTTCCAGGAGACCACCCGGGTGCTCACCGAGGCGGCCATCATGGGCAAGAAGGACGACCTGCGCGGCCTCAAGGAGAACGTCATCGTCGGCCGGCTCATCCCGGCCGGCACGGGCCTCGCCTACCACTCGACCCGCCGGAAGGACGGCGGGACGGAGGCGGGCGCGGGCGCCACGTTCGGCTTCTCCCTGGACGAGTCGGACGTCGGCAGCGAGCAGGTTGCTTGACGGGAATGACCTAACCCCCTAAACTTGAGAGCTTTTTTCCGGCGCCCATTCCCTTTGGGGGGCGCCAGGCGCGGGCTCCCGGGTCGGGGGCCCGCGATACCACTGGACGAAAAACATGCCCACGATCAATCAGTTGCTTCGCAAGCCGCGCGAGAAGACGGTGACCAAGAGCAAGGTGCCGGCCCTCGGCGGAAGCCCCCAGAAGCGGGGGGTGTGCACCCGCGTGTACACCACGACCCCGAAGAAGCCGAACTCGGCCCTGCGGAAGGTCGCCAAGGTGCGCCTCACCAACGGCTACGAGGTGATCAGCTACATCGGCGGCGAGGGGCACAACCTCCAGGAGCACTCGGTCGTGCTCATCCGCGGCGGCCGCGTGAAGGACCTGCCGGGCGTGCGCTACCACATGGTCCGCGGCAGCCTCGACACCGCCGGCGTGAAGGACCGCAAGCAGTCGCGCTCGAAGTACGGCGCCAAGCGTCCGAAGGCCGCCTGACCGGGCCGGCCGCGTGATCGACACCTACTGAACGGATAGAGACCTATGCCCCGCCGCAGAGAAGTCCCCAAGCGCGAGATCCTCCCCGATCCCAAGTTCAAGAGCGAGGAGGTCGCCAAGTTCATCAACGTCCTGATGACGCGCGGCAAGAAGAGCGTGGCCGAGCGGATCATGTACGGGGCGCTGGACCAGATCCAGAAGAAGTCGGGCAAGGACCCGTTCGAGGTCTTCGGCGCGGCGATCAACAACGTGAAGCCGATGGTGGAGGTCAAGAGCCGCCGCGTCGGCGGCGCCAACTACCAGGTGCCCGTGGAGGTCCGCCCCATCCGCCGCACGGCGCTCGCGATGCGCTGGCTGCGCGAGGCCGCCCGCAAGCGCGGCGAGAAGAGCATGGGCCAGCGCCTGGCCAACGAGCTGCTCGAGGCGGCCGAGGGCCGCGGCGGCGCGGTCAAGAAGCGCGAGGAAGTGCACCGCATGGCCGAGGCCAACAAGGCGTTCGCCCACTACCGCTTCTAACCGAAGAATCCCGCCCCGGGTCCACACGACGGACCGGGGGCAAGCAGAGAAGACTGAGAGCTCACCGTGGCCCGCAAGACACCCATCGAACGCTACCGCAACATCGGTATCTCGGCGCACATCGACGCCGGCAAGACCACGACCACGGAGCGGATCCTCTTCTACACCGGCGTGTCCCACAAGCTGGGCGAGGTGCACGACGGCGCCGCCGTCATGGACTGGATGGAGCAGGAGCGCGAGCGCGGCATCACGATCACCTCGGCCGCCACCACCTGCTTCTGGAAGGGCATGGACAACCAGTTCCCCGAGCACCGGGTGAACATCATCGACACGCCCGGCCACGTCGACTTCACCATCGAGGTCGAGCGCTCGATGCGGGTGCTCGACGGCGCCTGCATGGTGTACTGCGCCGTGGGCGGCGTGCAGCCGCAGTCCGAGACGGTGTGGCGCCAGGCCAACAAGTACGGCGTGCCGCGGCTCGCCTTCGTGAACAAGATGGACCGCACGGGCGCGAACTTCTTCAAGGTCCACGAGCAGATGAAGACGCGCCTGAAGGCGAACCCGGTGCCCATCCAGGTCCCCATCGGCGCCGAGGAGAAGTTCGAGGGCGTCGTCGACCTCGTCCGCATGAAGGCCATCTACTGGGACGAGGGCTCCCAGGGGATGAAGTTCGAGCTGCGCGACATCCCGGCCGACCTCGCCGCCACCGCGGCCGAGTGGCGCGAGAAGATGGTCGAGAGCGCGGCCGAGGCGAGCGAGGAGCTCATGAACAAGTACCTCGAGTCGGGCGAGCTCTCGGTCGAGGA
>CAZNWZ010000149.1:3180-5533 GCA_964576455.1 uncultured Lysobacter sp. | reverse complement strand
GCGCCTTCACGCGCACCCGCACCTTGTGCGAGGTCGAGTAGAAGTGCCAGACCACGTCGAAGCGCGGGTCGCGCCCCGGCCAGTCCACGGCCGTCACGTCGAGGAAGACGTCGAAGCCGAGCTCGTCGCGCAGGGCCCGCGCGGCGGCGCCCACCGCGCCCGGCGCGAGGTTCACGACCAGGATGCCGTGCGAGTCCGCGATCTCCCCCTCCCTGTCCGACAGGCGGCTCGCGATCCGGTCGAAAACCTCGGCCGACGATTTCATGGCGACGGCTCGTTCCTCGGCCACGTTCCTAGAAGTCCTTCGTCACGATCGGGTGCTTCTGGCGCGCGATCTTGTCCTGCAGCTTCATGATCCCGTCGATCACCATCTCGGGCCGCGGCGGGCAGCCGGGGATGTACACGTCCACGGGGATGATGCGGTCGATGCCCGGCACCGCCGCGTAGTTCTGGTAGAAGCCGCCGCTGGTGGCGCACACGCCGAAGGCCATCACCCACTTCGGCTCGCACATCTGCTCCCACACCTTCAGCAGGACCGGCGCCTGCTTGTGGGTCACGGTGCCCACCACCATCAGCAGGTCCGACTGCCGCGGCGAGAAGCGCGGCAGGGCGGCGCCGAACCGGTCCGTGTCGTAGGGCGTGGAGCTCACGGCCATGAACTCCATGGCGCAGCAGGCGGTGACGAACGGGTACGGGAAGATCGAGAACTTGCGCGCCCAGCCGATGAGCTCGTCCTTGCGGGTCGAGATGTACTCGAAGGCCGCGCTCTTGCCGGGGCCCGCGGCCGGCTCGATGGGGATGATCCGCCGGTCGGTGCTCATTCGCGGACGGCCTCCAGCAGGCGCGCCTTGTACACGTAGAGCAGGATGAGGACCAGCAGCGCGACGAAGATCCCGAGCGTGAAGAGCATGAAGCCCGTGAGCGGCTTGGCGCCCAGGGCCCAGATGAAGAGGAAGACGGTCTCGAGGTCGAAGAGGATGAAGATGATGGCCACGGCGTAGTACTTGATGGGCACCGCCTTCACGTTGTGGGTGTCGACCGGGGTCGCGCCGCACTCGAAGGGCTCGAGCTTCGTCTCGGTGTCCTGCGGCTTCGGGCCCAGGGTCTTGTTGAGCAGAAGCATCAGGGCCACGACGCCGAGGATCGCGGCCATGTACAGGAGGAAGACTACGTAGGGGTTCATTGTCGGCTGGGGCGGCGCTCGTGGCGGCCGCTTTTCCTGCACGGGCAGATTAGCCTTTCGTCCCATGCGCCCTTTGACGCACGTCAACCCGGGCCGGGTGCCCGCAAAGCGCCCTTCCGGGGCAACGGGCAAAATGCGGGCCATGGATCGACGACGACTCGCCGCCATCGCGGGGGCCCTGGTGGTGTGCGTGGCGGGCGGCGCCCTGTGCGCCTGGCTGGCCACCCCGCTGCCGTGGATGATCGGGCCGCTCGTCGCCATGGCGATCCTGCAGTTCGGCGGCGCGAGCCTGGAGGCGCCGCCCGGCGGCCGCCAGGCGGGCCAGTTGATCATCGGCGTGGCCCTGGGCCTGTACTTCACCCCCGCCGTCGCGCGCGAGGTCGCGGCGAACGCGCCCGCGCTCCTCGCGGCCGCCGCCGGCGTGTTCCTCATCGGGATCGTCTCCAGCCTCGTCCTGGAGCGGCTCGCCCGCACCGACCACGCCACGGCCTTCTTCTCCACCGCCATCGGCGGCGCCCAGGAGATGGTGGTGCTCGCCGACCGCCACGCGGCCCTCGCCGACCGGGTGGCGCTCGCGCATTCGCTGCGGCTGCTCGTCGTCCTGACCAGCGTCCCCGTCGCCATCACGCTGCTGGGCCAGACGGGCACCGACGACTACCGCCCGGTCGCCGTGCCCTTCGACCCGGCGGGGCTCGCGCTCCTGGCCGCCGTCTCGCTCGCCGCCGCCTACGCCTGGGAGCGCACGCGCCTTCCCAACCCGTTCATGATGGGCCCGCTCGCCCTGGCGATCGCCCTCACCGTGGCGGGGCTGCAGTTCTCCTCGATCCCGTCGTGGCTCACCAACGCGGCCCAGCTCCTGCTCGGCTGCAGCCTGGGCGCTCGCTTCCAGCAGAGCTTCCTGCGCGAGGCGCCGCGCTTCGTCGCCGCGGTCCTCGCCTCGGTCGCCGTCATGCTGGCGCTGTGCACCGCGCTCGCCCTGGGCGTCTCCTGGCTGATGGGCGTGCTGCCCGCCACGATCCTGCTCGCCTGCGCCCCCGGCGGCATCGCCGAGATGGCCATCACCGCCAAGGTGCTGCGCGTCGGAGTGGCCTTCGTCACCGCCGCCCACGTCATCCGCTTCGCCATCGTCATGCTCTTCACCGAGCCCGCCTACAAGCTCCTCGCGAAGCG
>CAZNWZ010000149.1:0-3080 GCA_964576455.1 uncultured Lysobacter sp. | reverse complement strand
GTCATCGCGATCCTCAACACCTGGAGCGACATCAACCCCTGCCACACGCACTTCCGCCAGCGCGCGGAAGAGGTGAAGCGCGGCATCTGGCAGGCCGGCGGCTTCCCGGTCGAGATGCCCGCCCTGAGCCTGTCGGAGCCGTTCCAGAAGCCCACCTCGATGCTCTACCGCAACCTCCTCGCGATGGAGACGGAGGAGCTGCTGCGCTCCTACCCGGCGGACGGCTGCGTGCTCATGGGCGGGTGCGACAAGACGACGCCCGGCCTCGTGATGGGCGCGCTGTCGATGAACCTGCCGTCGATCTTCCTGCCGGCGGGCCCCATGCTGCGCGGCGATTTCCGGGGGCAGTACCTGGGCAGCGGCAGCGACACCTGGAAGTACTGGGCGGAGCTGCGCGCCGGGAACATCACGCCCGACGACTGGCGCGAGGTGGAGGCGGGCATCGCCCGCGCGCCCGGCCATTGCATGACCATGGGGACGGCCTCGACGATGACGAGCGCCGCCGAGGCCCTGGGCCTCACGCTGCCCGGCGCCGCCTCGATCCCGGCCGCCGACTCGCGCCACGCCCAGATGGCGACCCTCACCGGCAAGCGCATCGTGGACATGGTGTGGGAGGACCTGAAGATCCGCGACATCGTCGACGCGCGCGCCATCGACAACGCGGTGACGACGGTCCTCGCCCTCGGGGGCTCGACCAACTCGGTCGTGCACCTCGTCGCCATCGCGCGCCGGGCCGGCGTGCGGCTCGACCTCGCGCGCTTCGACGAGCTGGCCAGGCGCACGCCGGTCCTCGCCAACATCCGGCCCTCCGGCAAGTACCTCATGGAGGACTTCTTCTACGCGGGCGGCCTGCGCGGGCTTCTCTCCCGGCTCGCGGACCTGCTGGACGGGCGGGCGCCCACGGTGAACGGGCGCACCCTCGCCGAGAACGTCGCGGAAGCGAAGGTGTGGAACGACGAGGTGATCCTGCCACGGGAGCGGCCGCTCGTCGCCGGCGACGGCCTCGCGGTGCTCACCGGCAACCTCGCGCCGCGCGGCGCCGTCATCAAGCCGCCGGCGATGGAGGCGCGCCTGCACAAGCACACCGGGCCCGCGATCGTCTTCTCGAGCTACGACGACATGGCCGCGCGCATCGACGACCCCGCCCTGCCCGTGACGGCCGATTCCGTGATCGTGCTGCAGGGCGCGGGGCCGCAGGGCGCGCCCGGCATGCCGGAGTGGGGGCAGCTCCCCATCCCGAGGAAGCTCCTGCAGCAGGGCGTGCGCGACATGGTGCGCATCTCGGACGCGCGCATGAGCGGCACGAGCTACGGCGCCTGCGTGCTGCACGTGACGCCCGAGTCCCACGTGGGCGGGCCGCTCGCCCTGGTGCGCGACGGCGACCGCATCGCGCTCGACGTGCCGGCGCGCCGCCTCGAGCTTCTCGTCGACGGCGCCGAGCTGGAGCGCCGCCGTGCCGCCTGGAAGGCGCCGCCGCCGCGCTACGGGCGCGGCTTCGGCGCGCTCTACCTCTCCCACGTCACGCAGGCCGACGAGGGCTGCGATTTCGACTTCCTCGAGGCGGGGCCCCCGACGCCCGACCCCGAGATCCACTGAGGGGCGGGCCATGAAGCGCAACTGGATCGGCGGCGAGTGGGTCGAGGGCGACCGTCCCTCGCCGAACATCAATCCCTCGGACACCGGCGACGTCGTCGGCGACTACGCGCAGGCCGGCGAGGCCCACGCGCGGCAGGCGATCGCCGCCGCGCGCGAGGCCTTCCCGAAGTGGGCGGCGGCCACCCCCCAGGCCCGCGCCGACGCCCTCGACTTCATCGGCAGCGAGATCCTGGCCCGCAAGGCCGAGCTCGGCGACCTGCTCGCGCGCGAGGAGGGCAAGACGCTCGCCGAGGCCGTCGGGGAGGTCGCGCGCGCGGGACAGATCTTCAGGTTCTTCGCCGGCGAGGCCGTGCGCGTCCCCGGCGAGCGCCTCGCCTCGGTGCGGCCCGGCCTCGACGTGGAGGTCACGCGCGAGCCCCTGGGCGTGGTGGCCGCCATCTCGCCCTGGAACTTCCCCATCGCGATCCCGGCGTGGAAGGTCGCGCCGGCGCTCGCCTACGGCAATTGCGTGGTCCTCAAGCCCGCGGACCTGGTGCCCGGTTGCGCCTGGGCGCTGGCCGAGATCGCGAGCCGAAGCCCCCTGCCGCCCGGCGTCTTCAACCTCGTGATGGGCCGCGGCTCCGTCGTCGGGCAGGCGTTCCTCGACGACCCGCGCGTGGACGCGATCACCTTCACCGGCTCCGTGCAGACGGGCCGGCGCGTGGCTCAGGCGGCGCTCGCCCGGATGGCGAAGTTCCAGCTCGAGATGGGCGGCAAGAACCCGCTCGTCGTCGTCGACGACGCGGACCTCGCCGTCGCCGTGGAATGCGCCGTGCAGGGCGCCTTCTACTCCACGGGGCAGCGCTGCACCGCCTCCTCGCGCCTGGTGGTCACAGCGGGCATCCACGACCGCTTCGTCGCGGCCCTCGTCGAGCGCACGCGCGCCCTCGTGGTGGACGACGCTCGCGCGGCGGGCACCCAGATCGGGCCCGTGGTGGACGCCTCGCAGCTCGACCAGGACCTGCGCTACCTCGAGATCGCCCGCCAGGAGGGCGCGCGCGTGGCCTGCGGCGGCGAGGTCCTGCGGCGCGACAAGCCCGGGTTCTACCTCTCCCCCGCCGTCCTCGTGGACGCCACCAACGCGATGCGCTCGAGCCGCGAGGAGATCTTCGGCCCGGTGGCGAGCGTGATCCGCGCGAAGGACTACGACGAGGCGCTCGCGGTCGCCAACGACACGGAGTTCGGCCTTTCCGCGGGGATCTGCACCACCTCGCTCAGGCTCGCGACGCACTTCAAGCGCCACGCCCAGGCCGGCATGGTCATGGTGAACGCCCCGACGGCGGGCGTGGACTACCATGTCCCCTTCGGCGGCCGCAAGGGATCGAGCTACGGCCCGCGCGAGCAGGGCCGTTACGCCGCCGAGTTCCACACCGTCGTGAAGACCGCCTACACCGCCGCCTGACCGGAGCCCCCGCGTGAAGCCGACCGTCCTGCAACTGGGTCCC
>CAZNWZ010000148.1:0-5565 GCA_964576455.1 uncultured Lysobacter sp. | reverse complement strand
CCCTGCCCCGACCTCGACGACGACGGCTGGGCCGAGCCCACCTGCGGGTCGATGACGGGCGAAACGGGCCAGCGGCAGCGCCTCGGGCGGCTGCCGTGGAAGACACTGGGGCTGCCGGACCTGCGCGACGCCTTCGGCGAGCGCCTTTGGTACGCCGTCTCCAGCAAGCACAAGGGGCTGCTCAACTGCACCGTGAGCCCCGCCTGCCTCGACATGGGCCCGGAGGCCGCGATCGGCACGATCACCGTGCGCGATGGCACGGGCACCGTCCTCCACGACGGGACGCTCGCGGGACCCTACGAGCCGGAAAAGGGCGGCGCGGTGGCCGTGATCCTCGCGCCGGGCCCGCCGCTCGCGCGTTGGTCCGGCCAGGGCGCGCCCGCGGTGATCCAGGAGCGCACCTGCGAGGGCGGGCGCTGCAACGCCGCGGGGCGCTGCCTCACCGAGCCGCCCGCGCTCACGCCCAAGTGCGATCCCGTGAACTACCTCGACCGCGCGCCGGGACCCGCCTACACCGACGAGGACAACGCCCGCTTCGCCGACCGCAACGACGCCGCGGGGCGCCCCGGCAACCGCGACGGCTTCGTCCTCGGCCCCGTCGCCTCGTCCGACGGGACCGTGTGGGTGAACGACCGCCTTGCCGTCCTCTCCTACGACGACCTCATGCCGCGCGTGATGCGGCGCGTCGCGGAGGAAGTCGCCGGGTGCCTTCGCAGTTACGCCGCGCGGCCGGAGAACCGGGGGCGGGTGCCGTGGGCCGCACCCCTGTGCCGAAGCGGTGCAGCCGATCCCGCCGCCCGCTGGACGGAGGCTTCCGGCGTCCGCTTCGGCCGCATTCCCGACACGCCCTTCCTCGACACGGGACGCGACAGCGGGACTACCCTGCTCGCGCGCTGGGAGCCCGGCTGCCGCATCGCAGACGCCGGCGGCGAAACGTCGGGGTTGCGCGGGTACACCTGGTGGAGCGCCTGGAAGCGCCACGTCTTCTACTCGGTGGCGCCCGCCGGGAGCCCCGCCCCGGCCGCCGCGGCCCCGTGCGACTCGCTCACCTGCCTGTTCGTCTCCGACGACGCGGGCGGAGGGGCCCCGCGGGGCCACCGCTTCGCCGTGCTGGTGGCCGGCCCGCCGCTGCTCCTCGACTCGGGTCGCCAGTCGCGCAGCGCCCTCGCCGACGCCGACGCGCGCGAGTGGCTGGAAGGCGCGAACGCGGAACTGCGGCGCCTCAACGCGAATCCCGCGGCGCCCGATTGCGCGGCCGACCCCTTCCTCGCGCCGGGCCCCGGTTCGCCCTCCCACAACCGCGTGGCCACGGGGGCCACGAGGATGCGAAACGACGTCGTGGTCGTCGGACCCTGAGGATTCGCGATGCGTCCCGCCCCGCGCCCGCCGCGCGCCTTCACCCTGCTCGAGGTGATGCTCGTGATGCTGATCCTGGCGTTCCTGCTGGCCGGCGTCTCCGTTCCGCTCGCCACGCAGGTCGCCATGAGGCGCCACGAGGAAACGCGCCGCGTCCTCGACGAGGCCCGCGAGGCGGTGCTCGGCTTCGCGGCCACGCAGGGCCGGCTCCCCTGCCCCGCGAGCGCCTCGAGCCGCGGCGAGGAGAGCTTCGCCCCGGGCGGCAGCGCCCTCGACGGCAATTGCTCGAACTTCCACGACGGCTTCCTCCCCGCCGCCGCCCTCGGGCTCTCGCCGCTCGATGCCGAGGGTTTCGCGAGGGACGGCTGGGGCACGGGCGCCAACCGGGTCCGGTACGCGGTCTTCGGGGACGGCCGCGCGGTGGGCGGCGTGGCCAACCCCCTCACGCGCGCCAACGGCATGCGCATGGCCACCCTCGCCGAGCTGGGCGATGCGCCGGGCTACCTCGTGATCTGCGGCACGGGGGCGGCCGCCACGGCCTCGGGCTGCGGGCCGGCCGCAAACCAGCTCACGCGCCGCGCGGCCCTCGTCCTGCTGTCGCCCGGGCAGAACGCGACCTCGGTGCCCGCGCCCGGAACCGACGAGTCGCGCAACCTCGACGGCGACGGCGTGTTCGTCTCGCGGGAAGCCTCGATGGCGGAGGGCAACCCCTTCGACGACAGCCTCGCGTGGGTGCCGCTGAACGTCCTCGCCGGCCGCATGATCGCGGCGGGGCGCCTGCCGTAGGCCCGTCGGATCAGCCCGGATGCAGCCGGAACACCACCCGCCCCGGCTCGTTGTGCGCGAGCTCGATCGAATAGCCCGACTGCGCGGCCAGGCGCGCGACCTGGTAGAGGCCGATGCCGAGCCCCTCCCGGCCGGAGACCGCGATGGGCTCGCGGAAGAGATTCTTCTCGACGGCGGCCGGGATCGCGTCGCCGTCGTTCTCGAACCGCAGCTCGGCGCGGCCGCCGCTCACGGCGAACGATGCCTTCAGCCGGGCCGCCGTGCTGCCCTTGCCGCGCGCGTTGTCGATGCAGTTGTCGAGGAAGGCGTCGAAGAGGTTCGCGGGAACGGCCACGTCGTCCTCGATCGCCGACTCGAGCAGCATGCGGTCGGCCACGTGCCGGCGCTCCACGTCCTTCCACCACGCCCGCGCGGGCCGCAGCGTCTCGCGCGTCTCCACCTGCGGCGAACGCAGCTGGTCGAGCGTGGACTGCAGGCGCTTGGTGAGCTGCGGGAGCTGGCGCTGCAGCAGGTTCGCGTAGGCGGCGTCCATCGCGCCCTCGCGCGGGGCGGCGGAGGTGAGGGCGTAGAGCGACTGCAGCAGGTTCTTCACGTCGTGCGTGAGCCGCGCCCCGGTCTCGTGCACCGCCTGCAGGTAGGCGTTCTTGCGCATGAGGGCCTCGCGGCGCTTGCTCTCGTAGAACTCCCCGACCACCTGCGCGAGCAGCCGCATGTGCAGGAACAGCGCCGGCGAGAGCGCGATCTCGGTGTGGAAGACGAGCTCCAGCCCGTGGAAGCCGAACCTCACCACGTGGTCGGAGCCGGCGCCGAACTCGCCCTGCGCCTCGTCGGTCTTCCAGCGCCCGCCGCGCACCCAGGGCAGCTCGCCCACCAGCGTGAGGGCCTGGCCGAGGAACCGCTGCGGGTCCGGCTCGTGCTCGGCCAGCTCGGCCACCCGCCGCACCCACACCTCGAAGGGCATGCCCACCGACATGAGGTAGCGGGAAAGGTAGGTGCGCAGCCCCCCGAAGCCCTCGCGCGGCCCCCAGAAGACGGCGAGCACGAAGAGCGTCGCCCCGAAGCCGATCACGGTGAGGCCCGCGGCCGTGAAGTACTCGTCGCCGGTGAAGCGCATGAGGGCGATGGAGCCCAGCACCAGGACGACCACGAGCTGGAAGACGAGCACGGCGTAGAAGAAGTCGAACACCTGGCGCGTGTCGTCGTCCTTCGGGTCGAAGGGCAGGAAGACGAGGCCCGCGAGGGACAGCGGCAGCAGCAGGGTGGCGAACGCCTGCATGGACGGCGGGATCGCCGGGTCGCGCAGGACGAGCCGCGGCACGACCCACAGCAGCGTCATCGCCGCGAGGTAGAAGAACGCCACCAGGTAGAAGCGGCTGCGGCGCTTGGCCTGCACGGTGAAGACCTTGCCGCCCAGGATCCCCATGAGCACGCAGATCCAGGCGCCGATGAGCCAGCCCGGCAGGAAGTACAGGATCGTCGCCGTGATCGCCACGAGCAGGACGATGGCCACCCGCTCGAGCTCCTTCTCGGCCTCGAAGAACGGCTGCCACAGCAGGAAGAGCCCGAAGTGGACCAGCAGCCAGATGCGCTGGAAGTCCCCGCCGGGATCCGTGACCAGCGCCTCGTGCAGCGCGAGGAGCATCGCGAGCACCACCCAGCGCCGGGCGTTGAGCAGGAAGGCGCCCAGGCGGGTCGAGGAGAAGGCGATGGCGGGCAAGGCGGCAGGCGGGGGGGCTGGGCGCCCCGATGATGGCATAGCTGGGCCCCGCCACGGGATGGGACGGCCCGCCCCGGACACTGTCCGGAAAAGGGACAGTCGGGCGGCAGGTGTCCGGAATTCCGACAGTTACCGAGGCCGGCCGATCCGCCCACCCGCGCTCCCGCGCCCTTAATTGTTCATAAACAAGGAGTTGGAGATTTTGGCATGCCCATTGCATTGACGAGGGTGCACAACCGACTCAGGAGACGACCATGAAAACCCCGAATCTGATGCCGCTCGATGCCGCCGTCTTCATCCTTGGCGCCGGCCTCCTCGTCGGCCTCGTGGCGCGGGTGGTGGAGAACGCGCGCCCGCTGGCCGCCCTCTTCGGATTCTGAGCGACAAACGCCTCTAGTTCAGGAGAAGAACCATGAAATCGCAGCAATCCGGCTTCACGCTCGTCGAAATCGCGATCGTGCTCGTGATCATCGGCCTGCTCCTCGGGGGCATCCTCAAGGGCCAGGAACTGATCAACAGCGCGAAGGTGAAGAACCTCGCGAACGACTTCCGCACGATCCCCACCTACATCTACGCCTACCAGGACAAGTTCAAGTCCCTGCCCGGCGACGACAACGCCGTGGCCACCCACCTGGGCGCGAGCGGCACGCAGGCCACGGTCGGCGCCGTGGGCAACGGCGTCGTCGAGAACGACCCGCTCTCGACCACCGCGACCCACGAGTCGTTCCTCTTCTGGCAGCACGTGCGCCTCGCGAACCTCGCGGCCGGCCCGACGGCCACCGGCGACGCGGACTACCGTCCCAAGAACGCGGTCGGCGGCTACATCGGCATCGCGAGCCTCGTGAACACGGGCGCGATGGCGAACGCCAAGATCACCGCGCCCACCGCCATGAGCGGCACGTACCAGATCTGCTCCGAGTCCATCCTCGGCAAGTTCGCCAAGCAGCTCGACACGCAGATGGACGACGGCAACACCCAGACCGGCTCGATGCGCGCCTCGCTCATGACCGCGACGGCCACGGCGATCGCCACCGCGTCGATCGACGACGCGACGCCCTACCTCGTCTGCATGTCCTTCTGACGGGTCCCGCCCCACCGCAAGCGGCCCGCCTCGCGCGGGCCGTTTTCGTTTCCGGGTCCGGATCGCCCCCGCCGCCTCAGCCCTGCAGCAGCCGGATCTCGGCCTTGGCCAGGGCCTCCTGCGATCCGAGGAGGACGACGATGTCGTTCTCGCGCAGGCGCATCCCCTTCGAGGGGTTGGTCTCGCGCACGCCCTGGCGGCGCACCGCGGTCACCTCGACCTCCATCGCCTCCAGGTTCAGGCTCTCGAGCGTCATGCCCACGCAGGCCGCGCTGGGCCCGACCATCACCGAGCGCAGGCGCGGCTGGGCCGCCTCCGCGTCGTCCTCGGTGTCCGTGGCCCCCGGGAAGAACCCGCTCATGAGGTGGTAGCGCTCCGCGCGCACCTCGCGCAGGCGGCGCAGGACGCGGTTGAGGGGGACCCCCAGCAGCATCATGGTCTGCGTGGCGAGCATGAGCGAGCCCTCCACGACCTCGGCCACGATCTCGGCGGCCCCGGCCTCGCGGAGCTTCCCCACGTCCGTGTCGTCCCAGGTGCGCACGATGACCGGCAGCTCCGGGCGCATCTCGCGCACGTGCGCCAGGATGGTGAGCGCCTTGGCGGTGTCGGCGAAGCTCACCACCAC
>CAZNWZ010000147.1:0-5661 GCA_964576455.1 uncultured Lysobacter sp. | reverse complement strand
GCGGCATGGGCGACATGGACATGTAAGCCGCAACCCTCATCCCCACCCTTCTCCCAAGGGAGAAGGGAGATTCCGGCTCCCCTCTCCCTTGGGAGAGGGGCCGGGGGTGAGGGTGATGTTCCTGGCTTCGCAATCGGGAAACCCCGCTTCGGCGGGGTTTTCCGTTTTCTGGCCTGCGGCAGCGTTGCCACTCGAGGCACGGGCCCCGCTTTCGCAGGCGAAGCTGCTCCAGGTCCGGAGCATGTCAAGTGAAATCCGATTGTGTGGCAATTAACTGATCCAGCAAGGAAATTCGGTAGAATGCCAAGGTAGGAGGCCGTCTCGGAGAAAGTGATGAATGTGCACGGGAAGCAGCGCGGCTTTGCCACGGTTGGGCGTCTGGTCCTGGGGCTTTGGGTGTCCGGATTCGTCCTGGCGACTCACGCCGAGGACCTCGGGCGGGTACCCGCGCCCGTCGACTGGAGCCATCGCCACCTGATCTACTCCAAGCCCGACCTGCCGGCCGAGGCGATCGCCAAGGGGACGTACGGCCAGTGGCTCGAGAACTACCGCGATCCGCGCTTCCTGGTGGCCCTGGTACGGCGGCTGGATCGCGAGGCGGCCACGAACGCGGAGTCTGCTGCGCCCCAGGCCAAGGACATGATTCTCGCGCCTCCGGACGCAAGGCAGGGAATGCCGCAGACACCGCGGTTGCCGCGGCCTTCGCCCTGGGGGCCGGCGCCCGTCATGGAAGGGCCTTCGCCGCCGCCTTCGATCCTCCCCCCCGTCGAGTTACCGGTGCGTGCGCCGCTTGCTCTCGCGCAGCGCGACTGGAGCATATCCATGGGCCCCGCCGGCCGCGGCAGCCCCGGCGTCTTTCCGGCCAAGTACAACTTCGACATCACGGCCACGCCCAGCTGCACCGACGATTTCGTGGTCTATCCCACGAGTGCCGCAGGCGTCGTGCCGGTTGTCGCGAGCCGGACCGGCACCGTCACGGGCAACTTCGGCACGGGGGCCACGCGCACCGTCACGATCACCAACGGGGCGAACGTGCTCACGCTGACGTCGAGCGCGACGCTCAATACCGGGCTTTTCTTCCAGGACACCGGCAGCAACGCGAACCAGGCGACGAACCTCTCCGCGGCGATCGCCCGCAACGGCGCCTTGGTGGGGGTGACCTCGACCGTCGCGGCGGCCGTGGTGACGGTCACGGCGACCACCGCGGGACCCGCGGGCAATTCCATCACGCTGGCCGAGAACCTCAACAATTTCACCTGGGCCGGCGCGACGCTCACCGGCGGCGCGGGCCAACCGACGATCCTCGCCGTGAACCAGCTCTATGCCTCTTGCGCGCCGCAGCCGGTGCCGTCGACGATGTGGTCGCACTACACGGGCACGGGCGCGATCGTCGATTCGTCGCCCATCATCTCGCTCGACGGCACGCAGGTCGCGTTCATCCAGCGCTCCCCGACCGTGGCGAGCCTCGTGATCCTCAAATGGAGCGCCTCTTCGGGAACCATCAACACGCCGACGGCGCCCACGAGCGTCGCGGCGGCTGCGTACCGCGCGTGCGTGGCGCCATGCATGACCTCGATCACGCTGAACGGCAGCCCCAACAACACCAATTCGTCGCCTTACTACGACTACGCCGCCGACCGATTGTGGGTCGGCGACAATGCCGGCAGGCTGCACAAGTTCACCAACATCTTCAATAGCGGCACCCCTGCGGAGGTGACCACCGGCGGGTGGCCGGTCACCGTGGACGCGGGCCTCATCCTCTCGCCGCCGGTCTACGACAGCGAGTCGGACCTGGTTTACGTCGGCACCCAGCGGCTGCCCGATACCCCAAGCTACCCCGGCACCCCCCACGGCGGGCGCCTGCATACGGTGGACAACACTACCGCGGCGGTCGTGAGCAGCAACCAGATCGCGGGGGCGATCGCGGCCACCAACAGCGGCAGCGTCGGCGTGGCCGAAGCGGTGATCGTCGACCAGCTCGCCCGGCGCGTGTATGCCTTCGTGGCCTCCGACACGACGAGCGCCGCGTCGCCGTGCAACGGCAACAACGCGAACGTCGAGTGCCATGCGATCTACCAGTTCGACGGCGACCAGGCGCTCAACATCGACCAAGGCAACGGAGCCGGCAACGGCATGGCCAAGGCCACCATGGGCCGCGGGCAGATCTTCACGCGGATCGGCTATGCGGGCGTGTTCGACAATGCCTACTACACGAGCGCGGACCCGGCCAGTCCCACGGGATACCTGTACGCGTGCGGCAGCATCGCCACCGGCGCGTCCTCGCGCCGGCCGACGCTGTGGCGGGTCGCGATCACGAACAACGCCATGAGCACGACGGCGGCAGCCGGACCCAACCTCACCGGCGCCGATACGTCCGATGCCTCCGGGGGCGGTGGCTCCTGCTCGCCGATCACCGACGTGCAGAACGGCGTCGACAACTACATCTTCGTGAGCGTGCCGGAGCAGGGCAACAAGACCGGCTGCGCCGGGTCGTGCATCTACATGTTCAACCTCACGGGCGTCACGGTGGGGAACTGGGGCACGACGAACGCCGTTGCGGGTCTCGCCGCGCCCGGCGGAACCAGTGGTATCGTGATCGACAACATCTCGGCCGTTCCGGGGGCCTCGCAGGTCTACTACTCGACCCTCAGCAACCCGGGCAACGCGATCCAGGCGAGCCAGGCGGGCTTGAACTAGGGCATGGAATGATCCACGCGCAGAAGCGATGAAGTCGAAGGACAGGCAGGCAGACCAGGCTCCGGAGGCCGGCGCGGCGAAGAAGCCGTACGTGAAGCCGGCGTTCCGCCACGAGCGCGTGTTCGAGACGATGGCGCTCGCCTGCGGCAAGATCAGCACCACGCAGTCGAGTTGCAGGACCAACCGGCGCAATTCGTAGCCGCCATGGATTCCGCCAAGAACGCGCTGGCCGCGGCGGTGCTTCGCTCCGTGGGCCGCCTGCGGATCGCGGTCGTCGGCTCGAGCATGCTGCCCGCCGTGCGTCCCCACGACCTCCTGCTCGTCCGGCGCTGCACCATCGAAAGCGCGCGGGTCGGCGACATCGCCGTCTTCACCCGCGACGAGCGCCTCTTTGCCCACCGGGTGATCGCGACGGGGCCGAGTCTGCACACGCGCGGCGATGCGCTTGCTACGGCGGATCCTCCCGTGGGTGCCGCGGAATTTCTCGGCCGGGTCGTGCGCGTGGTGCGCCGCGGGCGTGTGATGCGCCCGCCCCGCGCCCACCGGCTCGCGTCCGCCCTGTTCGGCCGCTCCGCCGGCGCCGGGCGGATGCTCGCCCGCCTCGAGGCGCTGCGCCGGAAGCTCGGCGCATGAACGTGCATCGCGCCGACATCGTGATCGGCGGGGTTCGCGTGGGCCTGCGCACGTCGAGCCCGTCCTTCCTCGGGCTCGTCGAGGAGCGCTATGCGGGCTATCTCGCCGCGCCAGGCCGCGCCGACTTCGAGTTCGACGTCGACCTGGCGCCGCCGGCCGAAGGCGCGCCCGACGACGACGTGCGCGTCTATCGACGTGAGGGCGAGTGGCGCATCGAGCGGGGCGACTTCCGCGCGTCCCTCGATCCCGTGGCGCGCCGCGGGCGCATCCGGCAATCGGAGAATCCGTATTCCATCGACACGGTGCTGCGCATCGTGCACACGCTGGCGTTGGCCGCCGAAGGCGGCCTGCTCCTGCATGCGGCGAGCGCCATCGTGGACGGGCGCGCGAACCTGTTCGCGGGCGTGTCCGGCGCCGGCAAGACGACGCTTTCGCGCCTGGCGCCGCCGGGTGCGCGCCTGCTCTCCGACGAGATCTCCTACGTGCGTCGCGCCCCGGGCGGCTACGACGCCCACGGCACGCCGTTCGCCGGCGAGCTGGCCCGCTCGGGCGAGAACGTGGCCGCACCCCTGGCCGCCATCTACCTGCTCGACAAGGGGCCGGTCCATCGCATCGAGGACGTCGAGCCTGCAGCGGCGGCGCGCGCGATCCTGGCCAACACTCTCTTCTTCGCCGAGGACGCGGCGCTCGTGCGCTCGGTGTTCACCGCGGCGCTCGATCTGGTGGAGGCCGTGCCGGTCCGCCGGCTGACCTTCGCGCCCGAGGCGAGCGTTTGGGAGGTGATCGCAGCGCAGGGGAGCGCCCGGTGAGCGCCGTGTACGTGGCCCGCGCCACCCATGTGGCCGCGCGCATGATCGGTGGCGAGATGATGATCATGTCGGGGCGCGACTCCTCGCTCTTCTCCCTGAACCCGACGGCCTCGGCGCTGTGGCAGGCGGCCGATGGCGTGACACCGCTCGCCGAGCTCGTGGAGCGCCACATCTGCGCCGCCTACGACGTCGAGCCCCGGGTGGCGCTCGCCGATGCCGAGGAAGTGGTGCGCGACCTGGCGGCCCACGGCATCCTGCGGGTGTCGGACCGGCCCATCGAGCCATGAGCCTGCTGCACGAGCTGGGCAACCGCGCCATCGACCTCGGCATTCCCCTGGGCGTGCAGGTGGACCTCACGTACCGCTGCAACGAGCGCTGCGTGCACTGCTACCTGGACCACGAGGACCACGGCGAGATGACCACGGCCGAGGTCAAGGGCGTGCTCGACCAGCTGGCCGAGGCGGGCACCTTCTTCCTGACGCTCTCGGGGGGCGAGATCTTCATGCGCCCGGACCTGCTGGAGATCGTCGGGCACGCCCGGGCCCACGCCTTCGCGGTGAAGCTCAAGACCAACGCGGTGATGGTGACGCGCGCCAAGGCCGGGCGCCTCGCGGCCCTCGGCGTGGACGAGGTGCAGATCAGCGTGTATTCGCACCGCCCCGAAGTGCACGACGCCATCACCAGGCTGCCGGGCTCCTTCGAGCGCACGCTGGCCGGCGCGCGCGCGCTCCGCTCGGCCGGCCTCAAGGTGAGCTTCGCCAACGTGATCATGAAGCCCAACGCCGACGACTATCCGGCCGTTCGCGCGCTTTGCGAGACGCTGGGCGCCGAGTACAAGGCCGATGCGACCATCACTCCCATGCTCGACGGCGACCGTTCGGTGCTCGCGCTCAACGTGGACGCCCCGAAGCTCGCGCAGATCTACCGCGACGACGACCTGGTGGGCGATGCCGACGCGTACTGCGCCCCGCCCGCCGGGCCCCCGGACGAGGAGGATGCGCTGCACACGCTGCCCTGCAGCGCGGGCCATTCGGCGGCCTACATCTCGCCCTACGGCGAGGTCTTTCCGTGCGTGCAGTTCCCGTTGCTCGCCGGCAACGTGCGCGAAGCGCGCTTCATCGACATCTGGCGCGATTCGCCGCGGTTCGCCGAGGTGCGCGCCATCCGCCAGTCGGACCTGCAGGGGTGCTCGAGCTGCGCGCACGGCTCGGGCTGCTCGCGCTGCCCGGGGCTCGCCTATTCCGAGGGCAACATGCGCGGCCCTTCGATCCAGGACTGCGAGCGCTCCTTCGCGCGCACCGGCGTGGCCTCCGACAACCTGCTCGCCCATCGTGCCGGAGCGAGCGCCGCGGGACCCCGGCCGGTGATCTGGATGGCGCAGAAGTAGCTTGCCAGTCGGCGGTGGCCGACCTGCTGGCAACCCTCGCCTCGGCGGGCCGCTCTCATTTCGGCAGCGCCTCCGCCCACTTCCCGAGGGCGCGCGCGGCCTTCGCCCCGCGCTGGTAAGGCGAGAGCCCGGCGC
>CAZNWZ010000146.1:0-5686 GCA_964576455.1 uncultured Lysobacter sp. | reverse complement strand
GCGTTGTTGAGCTCGCGGCAGATGAGCGACAGGAGCGAGGGCTCCACCTCCGCGTTGCGAAGCTCCGAGCCGCCGGCGATGAAGCGCACGATCGCCTCGGCCACTTCCTCGGTGACGAGCCGGCCGCCCGGCTTCATGACGGCGGCGAGCGCCTGCTGCCCCGTCATGCGGGCGAGGCGCATGCGGTTCTGCGTGATCGAGGGCATCGCGCCCTTCAGGCTCTCCAGGTGCGCGAGGTAATCCTCGCGCAGCGCGATGAGGATGCGGTAGTCGGCGCGCCCGAAGTCGAAGCGCTCGGTGATCGTGTCGTCGTGCTCGATCCTCGCCTCGAGCGCCTTCGGCGGGCGGTTCTCCACGAGGTCGGCGAGCTCCTCGACGAACTGCGCGGCGCGCGCGCGCCCCGCGTCGTCGGCCTGCGCCAGCGTGAAGATCTCCTCGAACTGGTCGAAGATGAGCAGCGGGATCACGGTCTTCCCGGCGGCGTCCTTCAGGATGTCGTCGCGGTGGTGCAGGAACTCCCAGAGCGACTCGCCTTCCGAGGCGACGCCGGACTGCGTCCAGGTGCCGCTGGCCTCCGTGGCGCGGAAGATCGCCTGCTTGATCTGCTCGGCGGGCGCGGGCGACTCCGGCGAGTAGTCGATTCGCACGTACACCGGGCAGTAGCCCTCGGGCCGCAGGCGCGGGACGATGCCGGCGCGCAGGATCGAGGTCTTGCCCAGGCCCGATTGCCCGAAGAGGATCGTGAGGAGCTTTCGCTGCACGCGCCGGCCGAGCTCGGCCACCTCCTCCTCGCGGCCGTGGAAGAAGCCGCGCGTCTCCTCGGTGAAGGAGGCGAGGCCCAGCCAGGGGTGCTGCTCGTCGACGACGGCCTGCGCGGCCACCCCGGCAACGGCGTGTCCGGCGTCGTTCATCGCGCGCTCCCGCCGCCGCGCGCGGCGAGGAGGTCGGCGAGCCGCCGCACGAACTCCGGCGAGGGCTCGCCGCCGGGCAGCGGCGTGACGTGCACCGCCTTGAACTTGTCCGGGATGCGCGCGGCGCGCACGTCCACGGGATCGACGCACACCGGCAGCACGAAGACCGCGTCGTCGTCCATGTTGCGCGTGCGGTCGATGGCGTAGCTCCACTCGCGCCGGAAGAAGCCCTCGAGCCGCCTCTCGGTGTTCGCGGAGACGATCGGGACGAAGTACGAGCAGCGCGCGATGTTCTTCTGGATCTTGCGGTCGTAGTCGTCGCCGCCCTCGAGCCGGTCCATGTCGAACCAGGTCCGGATGCCGGCGGCGTCCAGCCCCGCCTTGAGCCGCTGCACGGCGGCGAGGTCCTCGCGCGCGTAGCTGATGAAGACCGCGTTCTCGGGCATCTCGCGCTCGGGGGGCAGCACGCGCTGGGCCGCGGGCAGGGGGATCACCTCGGCCGGGCGCCGGCGCGCGGTCCAGCGCCGGTGCAGCTCGTCCACGAACTGCTCCGCGCCCGCATATACGCGGGTGCGCACGCTCACCTGCTGCAGGAAGGCCATGAGCCGCTCGTCGCTGCCGGTGTGGTCGTCGGCGAGCACCTCGCCCACGTCGCGCGGGTCCGACAGCCGCCGGCGCTTGGCCATGCGCAGGAAGAGCCGCGCGAGCCAGTTGGAGAAGTTGCTGCCGATGAGGAGCAGGTGGTTGTGCTCGAGCTCGTAGAAGAGCTTCTCCGGCGTGAGGTGCTCGCTCTGCAGCGCGCACACGAACTCCAGCATGTCCTCGTCGGAGATCACGTAGGTGGGCGAGGCCGAGCAGCGGCCCAGCAGGTGGTAGACCACGGGGCGCTGCAGGTGCTCTCGCTCGGACGGGAGGTCCGCCACGCGGTTGGGCGTGTAGCCGATCACCTCCGCCGTCTGCGCACCGGCGAAGCGGACCTCGTTGATCGCGGCCTCCAGGAGCGAGTCGAAGGTGGTCGTGACGAAGAGGTCGAAGTCGGCGATCTCGGCGAGCTGCTTGAGCGCCTTCGGCGGTGCGAAGGTCGTCTCGCGCAGGATGCTGCGCATCCTCGTGTAGGTGTCCTCGCGCCGGCCGCGGGAGGCGAGGAACCAGCACACGACGTCGTTCAGCGTGTAGGGCGAGGGAAGCCGTGCGGTGTCCACCGCGAGCTTCGCGGCGAGCTTCTCGGCCATCCAGTCGTGCAGCAGGCGCGGGCCGGTCTCCGTCTCCACCTTGAGGAGCTCGGGCCCCACGATGGGGATGACGCGCCTCTCCTCGATGAAGTTGAGGAGGTCCTCCCAGGCGTCCTCGTCCAGGCGCGCGGACGGCGCTTCCAGCGGATGCACGTTGCTCATGGCCCGTGTTCCCTTCTTGTCGTCGGGGCTTCCCGCCCCGCGCGTCGGTGGCAAAGCGTAGGGCATTCCGTGCCGGTTGGATAGCGGGGCTATCATCGGGGCCCATCCGCCGTTCCCGGAGACCACCCGTGGCGCCGACCGCCGATCCGCCAGACGCACCCGTGCCACCGCCCGGCGGCGGCGCGCGCGACGCGGTGTCGGCCGTCGAGGCGCTGCTCGCCCGCGGCGAGCCGCTCCTCGCGTTCAATGCCGCCCAGGACGGGCTGCGCGAGGCGCCCGCGGACGTCCGCCTGCGCCAGCTCCAGGCGCTGGCGCTCGCCCGCAGCGGCGACGCGCGCCGCGCCGCCGCCCTCCTGCAGGGCCTGGTCGATGAAGGCCACGACGACGCCGAGACGCTCGGGATGCTGGCGCGCACGCACAAGGACCTGGCGCAGCGTGGCGCCGACCCCGGCACCCGGGCCCGGCACCTGGAGGCGGCGATCCGCCTCTACGGGCAGGCCTACCGGGAGGCGCTTCGCCGCGGGGCGACCGACGACGCGCTCTACACGGGCATCAACGCGGCCGCGGCGGCGGCGCTGGCCGGCGACCTGGCGCACGCGCGCGCGATCGCGGCCGAGGTCCGGGACCTCGGCCTCGGGGCGGCCGCGGCCGACGCCCCCTCCCGGTACTGGCGCGAAGCCACCCTCGGGGAAGCGGCGCTCATCCTGGGCGAGAGCGGGGCGGCCGCGGCGCACTACGCCCGCGCGGCGAAGCTCGCGGAAGGCCGCCCCGGCGACCTGGGATCGACCCGGCGGCAGGCGCGGCTGCTCGCCTCCTGCCTTCCCGGCGCCGATCCGGCCGTCGTCGCCGCCCTCGCCATCGCCCCGGTCCTCGTCTACACGGGCAACATGATCGACGCCCCCGGCCGCGCCGCGCCCCGCTTTCCCCCGGCGCTGGAGCCGGCCGTGCGCGAGGCGCTGCGCGCGCGGATCGCCGCCATCCGCCCCGTGGCCGCCTACGGCTCGGCCGCGTGCGGCGCGGACCTCCTCTGCCTGGAGCTGGTGCGCGAGATGGGCGGCGAGACGCACGTGGTGCTGCCCTTTCCGGCCGCCGACTTCCGCCGCGCCAGCGTCGATTTCGCCGGCGGGGACTGGGGCGGGCGCTTCGAGCGGGCGCTCGCCGCCGCCGACAGCGTCACCGTCACGAGCGACCACCGCGCGAGCGGGAGCTCGGCGACCTTCGAGTACTCGAACCTCGTCGTGACGGGCATGGGAAGGCTGCGCGCGAGGCTCCTCGACGCGACGCTGCACGGCCTCGCGGCCTGGGACCCGACGGCGGCCGGCGCGGCCGGCGGCGCGGCCTCGCTCGTGCCGCTGTGGGAAGCGCGCGGGATCGCCCTCGACCGCGTCGACCTCGCGGCGCTGCGCGGCGCCGCGTCCCCGCCGCCGTCGCCGCCGCCTGCGCGGGAGGACGCCGCGCCGGAGCCCGCCGTGCGCCACGAGATGCGCGCCATGCTCTTCGCGGACGCCGTGGGCTACAGCCAGCTCGCGGAGGACCAGATCCCCGGCTACATCACGGGCTTCCTGGGCGCCGTGGCGAGGCTCAACGCGCGCACCGCGCACCGCTGCGAGCACGTGGAGACCTCCGGCGACGGGCTCTACATGGTCTTCCGCGACACCGCGGACGCCGGCCGGTACGCCCTCGAGCTGAACGCGCTCGTGGCCGGCTTCGACCGCGCGGCCTGCGGCCTGCCGCCCTCGTTCGACTTGCGCATCGCCCTGCACTGCGGCCCGGTGCACTGCGCGCGCGACCCCATCACGGGGCTGCCGATCTACACCGGCCCGCACACGAGCCGCGCGGCGCGCATCGAGCCCATCACGCCCCCGGGACAGGTGTACGCGAGCAGCGCCTTCGCCGCGGTGGCCGCCGCGGGCGGAGCCGACGGCCTGCGGATGAGCTACGTCGGGCGCATTCCGCTCGCCAAGGGATACGGTACGCTCGCGCTGTACCACGTCCTCGCCGCCGACTGACTTGCCGCTCCTCCAGCTCTCCGACGTCTCGCTCGCCTACGGGCACGTGCCGCTCCTCGACCACGCGGACCTGCTGGTGGAGGCGGGCGAGCACGTGGGGCTCATCGGGCGAAACGGCACCGGCAAGTCGAGCCTGCTGCGCATCATCTCGGGCTCCGCGCCAGCCGACGACGGCCAGGCGTGGCTCGCGCCCGGCGCCCGGATCGCTTTCGTCGCGCAGGAGCCGGCCTTCACGCCCGGGCACACGGTGTTCGAGGCGGTGGCCGAGGGGCTGGGCGAGGGCACGCGGCTCCTCGTCGAGTACCACGAGGCGGCGCACGCGCTCGCCGCCCATCCCGGCGGCGCGGCGGAGGCGGCGCTGATGGCGCGCCTGCACGAGCGCCAGGAGGCGCTCGAGGCCGCAGGCGGCTGGACCCTCGCGCACCGCATCGATGCCACGCTCTCGCGCCTGGCGCTCCCCGAGGACGCGCCGGTGGACCAGCTCTCGGGCGGACTTCGCAAGCGCGTGGCGCTCGCGCGGGCGCTGGTGCGCGAGCCCGACCTGCTTCTGCTGGACGAGCCCACCAACCACCTCGACGTCGGCGCCATCGAGTGGCTCGAGGAGACGCTCGCCGCCTTCCCCGGCGCCGTCCTGTTCGTCACCCACGACCGCCGCTTCCTCGACCGCGTGGCCGTGCGCATCGTGGAGCTCGACCGCGGCCGGCTCGCGGACTTCCCGGGCAACTTCAGCGCCTACGTGGCGCGCAAGGCCGAGATGCTCGCCATCGAGTCGGTGGTGAACCGCAAGGCCGACAAGCTGCTCGCCCAGGAGGAGGCGTGGATCCGCAAGGGCGTGGAGGCGCGGCGCACGCGCAACGAGGGCCGCGTGCGGCGGCTGGAGGCGCTGCGCCTGGAGCGCGCCGCGCGCCGCGACCGCCTGGGCCGCGTGGACCTCGCGCTTTCGGCCGGCGAGCGCTCCGGGAGGCTGGTGGCCGAGCTCGAGGCCGTCACGAAGCGCTACGGCGACAAGCGCGTGGTGGAGGGCTTCTCCACGCGCGTGATGCGCGGCGACCGGATCGGCCTCATCGGGCCCAACGGCTGCGGCAAGTCCACGCTGCTCAAGCTCATCCTGGGCGAGCTGGCGCCGGACTCGGGGACGGTGCGGCTCGGCACGAAGGTGGAGGTCGCCTACTTCGACCAGCTGCGCGCCGCGCTCGACGAGGAGGCCACGCTCGCCGACACGATCTCGCCCGGCGCCGACTTCGTCGAGGCGGGCGGCGTGCGCAAGCACGTCATCAGCTACCTGGGCGACTTCCTGTTCCCGCCCGAGCGCGCCGGCGCGCCGGTGAAGACGCTCTCCGGCGGCGAGAGGAACCGCCTGCTCCTCGCGCGC
>CAZNWZ010000145.1:0-5701 GCA_964576455.1 uncultured Lysobacter sp. | reverse complement strand
TTCCCATGCATTCGACAAGGAGCAAGGCCATGAGAACCCGATTCGCGATCGCCGCCCTCGCGGCGGCCGCCCTTTCCACGCTCGCCGCCGCCCAGATGGGGCCCGGCATGGGCCACGGCATGATGGGAGGGCAAGGCATGGGACCCGGCGCGGGACCGCAGGATTGCCCCATGATGGGGCAGGGCATGGGTCCCGGCATGGGAGGCAGGGCAATGATGCACGGCCGCGGCGGCATGCACGGCGGCCCGGGCATGATGGGCGACGCGATGGGGCAGGGCCCCGGGCTCGCCGCGCTCGAGGCGCTCGACCTCACGGCCGAGCAGCGCGCGAAGGTCACCGAGATCCGCCGCGACCTGCAGCGCCGCAACCACGCGCTCATGGGCTCGCTGCGCGAGATCCGCTGGAAGGGACAAGACCTCGCCAAGGCGCCGAAGCTCGACGTGGAGGCTTCCCGCAAGCTCTACGACGAGGGCGCGGCGGTGCGCAAGCAGATGTTCGAGTCGAGGCTCGAGGCGCGGGCCAAGGCCGAGGCCGTCCTCACGAAGGAGCAGCTCGAGCAGCTGCGGAGCGCCCCGCGTCCGGGCCCGGGGCCGATGCGCCACCGGATGGGCTGACCGCCCGGGCGGGACGGCGGGTTGACCAATCCGGCATCGCCGCCGCCGCGACGCCGGTATCCTTGAAGGTGCCATGAATAGGCACCTTCTGCCGCGCGAGCACGGCGCCTACGCCGAGCTCGGCTTCCCCCTCCTGTCGGGACTCCTCCTCGGCTCCCCCGGCCCCGCCGCCTGGCTCTTCGTCGCGGCGGCGGTTCTCCTTTTCCTCGCCAACGAGCCCCTCGTGGTCCTGCTGGGGGTGCGCGGCAAGCGCGCGCAGCAGGAACAGGCCGGCGCGGCCCGCCGCGGGCTCGTCGTCCTCGGGGGAGCGGGCGTGGCCGCCGGCCTCGCCGCCCTGTGGCTGGCGCCGGTTCCAGCCCGCTGGCTCGCCCTCGTCCCCGCCGTCCTGGCCACGGGCTTGGTGCCGGTGGTGCTCTCGAGGAACCTGAAGACCCTGCCCGGCGAAGTGGTGGCCGGGGCGGCCTTCTCGGCCATGCACCTGCCCGTGGCCGCCGCGAGCGCCGCCGCCGGCCCGGCGCTCTGGGGGCCGCCGGTGCTGTGGTTCGCCGTCACGGTAAGCGCCACCCTCGCGGTGCACGCGATCAAGTCCCGCGTCACGGGGGCCTCCCCCTGGGTCGTGCCGGCCGCCTCCTGGACCGCCCGGCTGGCCTTCCTGGCGGCGCTCGCGGCCTGGGTCTGGGTGCCCGGCTGGCGCACCGTCGCCCTGGCCGCCTGCCTGCCCCTGGCGGGGGTGGTGGCGGTCAACCGGCTGGCGCCTTCCCCCCGGAAGCTCAAGCAGGTGGGCTGGGCGGTCGTGGCCGCCAACGCCCTGGCGGTGACCGTCCTCGCCGCCGGCTGAGGCCACCGGCCCGGCGTCCGGGCCGGGGTCCGGAAAGGTTGTGCGGAATATTCCGCAATCCGGCTGCCGAATGGGCATGAGCCCCCCCTGGGGGGCCCCGGTAGGATTGCGGTCATCGAAAGCGTGCTATCTTGCTTTCGCCCCGGGCGGGAAGCCCGGACCGCCACGCAACAGATTCGAGGAGATCGCCATGTCGAACAAAGAACAGAAACCGGTCGTCCAGCCCGAAGGCGAGCTTTCGGAACAGCAGCTCGACAAGGTGTCCGGCGGCCAGCAGGTCGTCAAGCTCGAGAAGATCACCGTCACGGCCAAGCGCGAGCAGCCGCAGAGCGTGGTGAAGCTCGACAAGGTCACGGTCACCGCCAAGCGCGAGCCGCCGCTCGCCGGCACGCAGATCGCGTCCGCCGAGGGCGTGACGAAGAAGAACTAGCGCGCCCGCCCCGGCCGCCGCTTCAGGCCACCTGCCGCGCGAGCATCGCGGCGAAGGGGCCGGGAACGGCGGCCAGCTCCCGGAACGTCCCCTGCTGGACGATCCGGCCCCGGTCCAGGACCACGATGCGGTCGGCGTTGCGCACCGTCGCGAGGCGGTGCGCGATGACCACGCGCGTGGCCTCCAGTCCCTCCAGCGTCTCCAGCACGGCCGCCTGCGACAGGTTGTCGAGCGCGCTCGTCGCCTCGTCCAGCAGCAGGATGCGCGGCCGGCCCACGAGCGCGCGGGCGATGAGCACGCGCTGGCGCTGGCCCCCGGAGAGCGTGCTCACGCCCTCGCCCACCAGCGTGTACATTCCCATGGGCATGGCCTCGATGTCGGCGGCCAGCCCCGCGGCGCGCGCCGCTTCCCACGCGTCGTCCACGGTGAGGCTCGAGGCGCCCACGATGTTGGCGAGGATGTCGCCCGCCCACAGGCGCCCGCCCTGCAGCACCGTGCCGATGCGCGCGCGCAGGGTCTTGAGGTCGAGCGCGGGCAGCACGCGCCCGTCGAAGCGCACCGTGCCGCTCCCGGGGAACTCGAAGCCCAGCAGCAGGCGCAGCAGCGTGGACTTGCCCGAGCCGCTCGCGCCCACGATCGCCACGAACTCCCCCGGCCGGATCGACAGGTCGATGCCGGAGAGCACCTCGGGGCCGCCCGGATAGGCGAAGGACACGCCCACGAGGTCGATGGCGCCCTGCGGGTCGTGGCGGATCTTGCCGCGCACGCTGTCCTCCGGCGGCGTGGCGAGGAGGGGCCGCGCGCGCTCCCACACCGGCGCGAGCGAGGCGAGGTCGAGGGCCGTGGCCACCATGCCGTGCACGCCGCCCAGCAGCCCGAACATCGCCGCCTGGAAGGCCACGAACTCGCCCACGGAGAGGGCGCGCGCGGCCGGCGCCTCCGCCAGGCGCCAGGCGAGGTACAGGACCAGGATCGCCGCCGCGGGCTGCAGGATGCCGAGCAGCACCGACTCGAGGTTGGCGAGCGAGGCGCTGCGCCGGTTGAGCGCGCGGAACTCCCGGTAGCGCGCGAGCCAGTTGGCGAAGGCCCTCGACTCGGCGGCGGCGGCGCGCAGCTTGGCGATGCCGGAGAAGTACTCGAAGGTCATCGCCGAGAGCTTGCCGTCGGCCGCCTCGATGCGCCGCCCGAGGGCGAGCCGCGCCGCGCCGAGGGTGGCCGAGAGGATCGCCGCCACCGCGACCACGCCCAGCGCGGCCACGGTGAGCTTCGGGCTGTACGCGAGCATCAGCGCCGCGTTGGCGGTCAGGAAGATCGCGGCGACGAAGGCCCCGATGGCCGACCCCGTGACGGTGCGCTGCACGGTGTTCACGGCGCCCAGGCGCAGCGCCAGGTCGCCGCTGGAGAAGGCGCGGAAGAAGCGCGCCGGCGCCCCGATCACGCGGTCGAGCACCGCGGCCTGCATCGCGACCGAGGTGCGCGACTCGAAGCGCAGCACGGCCAGGGTGCGCAGCACGTCGAGGGCGATGGCCGCCAGGCCCGCGGCGGCGAGGCCGGCCACGATCGCGAGGGCGAGGGAGGACGACCCCGCGGGAATGGCGCGGTCGATGAGGCGCCCGGTGGCCACGGGCGTGAGCAGCCCCGCGAGCGCGGCCAGGAGCCCCGTGACCACGAGCACGCCCACCTCGGCGCGCGCGTGCGCGAGGGCGAAGCGCAGCACGTCGAGGGTGCCCAGCGGGCGCGGCTCGAAGGTGCGGTGGAAGGCGTAGGCGAACGGGGCGAGCCGGCGCGCGGTGTCCTCGTCCACCGGCCATTCGAGCCGCGGGCCGCCCTGCGGATCGAGGGCCCGCAGGCGGTAGCCCGCGAGCGGCAGCGGCACGAGCGCCACCCAGCCCGTCGCCCCGGCCGCCGCGTCGCTCTCGCGCGGCACCTGGCGCCGCTCCGCCAGGCGCGCGAGCAGCGGCGTGCCGCCCTCGGCCCACCAGCGGCCGTCGAGCAGGACGCGGCGCGAGCGAAGGCCCATGCCGGCGACGGCCTCCTCCACGGCGGCCGGCTCGTCCGGATGGGACTGGGCCTGCGCCTCGCCGCTCGCGCCGAGCGGGCCGGCGAGCAGCGAGAGCGCGCCGGGCAGCGTGGTGGAGCGGAAGGCGACGCCGGGATCGGCCATCAGGCGCCCCCGGTTTCGCCCGCGACGAGGGCGGCGTAGCGCCCGCCGGGGAGGGCCGCGAGCTCGTCGTGGCGGCCGCGCTCGACGACGCGGCCGCCGTCGAGCACCAGGATCTCGTCGGCGTCGCGCACCGTGGACAGGCGGTGCGCGATCACCAGGCAGGTGGTGCCGCGACGGCGCAGGTTCGCCTCGACCACCGCCTCCGTGGCGGGGTCGAGGGCGCTCGTGGCCTCGTCGAGGATGAGGATCGAGGGGCCGCGCGCGAGCGCGCGCGCGATCTCGATGCGCTGGCGCTGCCCGCCGGAGAGGTTGCGCGCGCCCTCCTGCAGGGCGGCCGCGAGGCCGCCGGGGAGCTGGCCGATCTCGTCCTCGATGGCGGCGTGGCGCGCCGCCGCGCGGATCACCTCGTCCTCCGCCGCCGGGTCCCACAGCGCGAGGTTGTCGCGCACGCTGCCCTCGAACAGCACCACGTCCTGGTCCACGTAGGACACGGCCCGGGCGAGCTCGTCGCGCACGTACGACTCGCGCGGCAGCCCGTCGAAGAGGATCTCGCCGCTCCACGGGCGGTAGAGCCCCGCGGCCAGTCGCGCGAGGGTCGACTTGCCCGAGCCGGAGGCGCCCACGAGCGCCACGCGCCGGCCGTCCCCGACCCGGAGGCTGAATCCCTCGACGAGGGGCGGCGCGCCCTTCGCGTAGCCGAAGGTGACGTCGCGGAACTCGAGCGAGCGCGGGCGCGCGCCCGAGACCGCCGAGACCGGCGACTCGGTGACCGCCACCCCCGGCTCGGCGCCGTGGTTGAGGACGTCGTCGATGCGCGCCATGTCGCCGCGCATCGACTGCACCTTGCGGGTCGCGTGGAACAGCGCGTGCACCGGCGCGACGAATCCCGCGAGCAGGACCTGGAAGGCCACGAGGTCGCCCACGGTGAAGCCGCCGCCCTGCATGATGCGCGAGGCGCCGATGCCGAGCACGCCCAGCTGGGCCACGAGGCCGGCGAGGGCCGGCACCTGCATGAGGCCGAGCGTGGCCCGCTGCGACTCGGCGGCCGTGTTGGCGTACTGCACCTGCAGGCCCAGCCACTTGAGGAAGAGCGCGCCTTCCTGCCCGCCGGCCTTGATGCTCTCGATGTTGGCGAGGCCCCCCGTGGCCATGCCCGAGAGCTTGCCCGCCTGCACGCTCAGCCGCTGCGAGACGCCCTCCATGCGCCGCGTGATCGCGCGCAGCGCGAGGAGCTCGGCGGCGAGGCAGGCGACGACCAGCGCCGCGAGCCCCGCGTCGAGCCGCAGCATGAGGGCGAGGAAGAACACGGCGGTGAGGAGGTCGAGCACGAGCTGGGCGAGGTCGGCGGAGACGGTCTCGGCGATCTCCTCGTTCAGCTCCACGCGCGAGGCGATCTCGCCCGGCGAGCGCTGCACGTAGAAGTCCATCGGCAGCGACAGCGCGTGCGCGAAGAAGCGGCGGGCCGAGCCGAGCGCGGCGCGCGTGAACGCCGCGGTGAGCACCTGCGCCTGCAGCCAGGAGAGGAGCCCGCGCCCGATCGCGGCCGCGAGGAGCCCGGCGAGCAGCGTCTCGGCCACGCCCGGCAGGCGAGCGGCGAGCACCTCGTCCACGAACCGCCCCATGAGCCAGGGGAGCGCGAGCCCCGGCGCCACGAG
>CAZNWZ010000144.1:0-5721 GCA_964576455.1 uncultured Lysobacter sp. | reverse complement strand
CGCGCGATGGCGATGCGCTGGCGCTGGCCGCCCGAGAGCTTCACGCCGCGCTCGCCCAGCGGCGTCGCGAGCCCCTCGGGCAGCCGGTCGGCGAACTCGAGGCAATAGGCGAGCCGGCAGGCCTCCCGCACCTCCCCGTCGGTGGCTTCGGGCCTTCCGTAGCGCACGTTGTCCGCGAGGCTCGCGGCGAAGATCACCGGGTCCTGCGAGACGAGCGCGAAGCGCCGGCGCCACTGCCGCGGGTCCGCCTCGCGCGCCTCCACCCCGTCCAGGCGGACCGCGCCTTCCTGCGGGTCGTAGAAGCGCAGCAGCAGCTGGAACACCGTGGTCTTGCCCGCCCCCGAGGGGCCCACCAGCGCCACGACCTCCCCCGGCGAGACCGACAGGGTGAAGCCCGCCAGCGCGGCGGGCTCCGGCCGCGAGGGATAGCGGAACACCACCGACTGCATCTCGACGCGGCCCC
Organism: uncultured Lysobacter sp.; assembly: GCA_964576455.1. GTDB lineage: Bacteria > Pseudomonadota > Gammaproteobacteria > Burkholderiales > Usitatibacteraceae > FEB-7. The sequence continues at coordinate 5,258 of CAZNWZ010000144.1, read as the reverse complement.
CGCAAGGCTCGGGCAGGGGCGCGGGAACGGCGGGCGCGCGGATGGCCGGCTCGGTCGCGAGGATCTCGGTCAGGCGCTCCGAGGCCCCCGCCGCGCGCTGCAGCTCGCCCCAGGCCTCGGCCAGCACGAAGGTCGCGTTGGCCACGATGACGGCGTAGAAGATGAACGCCGTGAGGCTTCCGGCCGAGAGCCGGCCCTCGAGGACGTCGTGCGCGCCCACCCACAGGAGCAGCCCCACCGCGCCGAAGGCCAGCACGATGACGGCGGCGATGAGCAGCGCGAGCGAGGACGACCGGCGCACGCTCGAGGCGAACACCGCCTCGGCCAGCGCGCGGAACGCCCGGTCGGCGTGCGGCTCGTGGACGTAGGCCTGGACGGTGCGGATCTCGTGCAGGGTCTCGTCCACGTGCGCGGAGACCCCGGCCACCCCGTCCTGCACCTCGCGCGACAGGCCGCGCACGCGCCTGCCCAGCAGGCCCAGGGGCAGCACCACCACCGGCAGGCACGCGAGGGCGAGGAGCGAGAGCTTCACGCTCGTGACGACGAGCATCGCGGCGCAGCCGGCGAGCGTGAAGGCCATGCGCAGGGCGTAGAGGAGCGTGCCGCCCATCACCGACTCCACGAGCGTCACGTCGCTCGTCAGGCGCGAGACCACCTCCCCGGTCCGCGCGCCGTCGAAGAAGGAAGGCGAGAGGCCGAGGATGTGCCCGTACACGCGCGAGCGCAGGTCCGCGGTGAAGCGCGCCCCGATCCAGTAGACGTTGTAGACGCGGATCCAGGTCACCGCGCCCAGCACCGCGATGAGGCCGGCGAGCGCGGCCACCCCGGCGTCGAGCAGGTCGGCGCGGCCCCGGGCGAACCCCTCGTCGATCACGCGCTTGAGGCCCTCCCCGATCACCAGCACCATGCCGGCCGACACCAGCAGGGCCGCGAAGGCCACCGCGATCCGGGCCCGGTGAGGCGCGAGGAGCCCGAAGAGCGGCAGGAGGCGCGCGAGCCCGGCGCGGGCCGGCGCCTGCGCGCGGCGCGGCGGGGCGGCCAAGTCGGGCGTCAGCCGCCGCGGCGCAGGATGGGCTTGGCCACCGAGCCCGAGACCGTGAACGCGCCGCGGTCCTGGGCGACGTTGGAGCGGATTTCCACCGACAGGCGCCCCGAGAGCGCGCCGTTGGCGCCGACGTCGATGCCGCCGCCGCCGCGCAGCACGCCGCCCTGCAGGTTCAGGTTGCGGTACGAGACCCGCCCCTCGCCGGCGGCGAACTCGCCCGTGAGCTCGGCGAACTTGGTCACGCCGGCGCGGCCGGCCGCGTCGGGCGACTGCATGGCGGCCACGAGGTCGGCGTTGGAGACCGAGCCGTCGGCCAGGCGGAACTTGCCCTGCGCGCGCGGGGTGGCGAGCAGGCTCTCGAGCGCGGCCGCCTCGGCCGCGACCGCGAAGTTGCCCTCGAGCTTGCCGGTCACCGCGATGTCCTTGGTGAACGCGCCCATCAGCTGGTCGGCGCGCACGCGCGCGAGCGCGAGGTCGGAGGCGAGCCGCACGCCGCCGCCGCCCCAGTCCACCTTGAGCGTGCCGTTCACCTTGCCCTCGAGGACGTCGGCCTCGAACTCCGAGAAGGTGATGTCCTTGCCCGTGAGCAGGCCCTTGGCGGTGACGTCGCTCACCGGGATCGGGGCCCCCATCGGCAGGTCCCAGCTGCGGGCGTTGAAGTTCACCTCGAAGCCGCCCTCGGCCGGCCGCAGCGTGAAGCTCCACTTGCCCTCGCCCGAGACGCTCGCGCTCTTGAACGCGCCGTCCCGGCCGAAGCCGAGCGTGGCCTCGAAGGGCTTGATCTCCGGCTTCACGTCGAGCTTCACGCCGCGCAGGCGCACGGCCTCGATGACCGCCGCCTCCTTCTTGCCCTCGACCTTGCCCCACGACAGGATGCGCCGCGGCGCGTCTCCCGTGATGGCCACGTTCTCGAGCTCGATCAGGTTCACCACCACCTTGTCGCCCAGGAGCGCCGGGATGTCGAGGAAGACGCGGCCGTGGCTCGCCTTGGCGTCGAGCGCCTTGCCGACGGTGAAGCCCTCGACCTTCAGGTGCGGCGACGGGATGAGCGAGAACTTGAGGTTGGAGATCGACACCTCCTCGTGCAGCCAGCCGCCGATGCCCTTCTCCAGCTTGTTGGCGTAGCCGCGCAGCGGCACCACGTGCAGCAGGCCCACGCCGATCACCAGCAGCCCGGCGAGGCCCATCACGATGCTGCGCACCCAGTTGACCTTCTTGCGCGGGCGGCGCCTCACCGGGGCGGCGGCGGCCTCCTCCTCGTCCGCCGTGACCTTGGTGCGCAGGACCTCGGCGATCTCGCGCGCCTTCTTCTCCTGCTCCGAGCGGATGCGCGCCTCCTCGTCGAGCTCGGCCTGCTGCTTGGCCTGCATGTAGGCCTTGGCCTGCGCCTTGCCCTCGAGCTCGGCGCGGCGCGTCATGTCGCCCTCGATCTCGGCCTTCACCTTCTCGCGCGTGGTCTCCTCGACCGTCTCGCGGGCCTTGGCCTCGATGCGGGCGCGCATCTCCGCCTGCTCGCGGGCCTTCTTCTCGGCCTCGATCTTGGCGGCCAGCTCCTTCTCGCGGCGCTCGCGCTCCTCCGCCTCGACCATCGCGCGGGCCTCGGCCTCGATCTTCGCCTTGCGCTCGGCGTCGAGCCGCGCCGCGGCTTCCGCGCGCTCCTTCGCCGCGAGCGAGGCGGCGGCCTCCTTCTCGCGAGCGGCGGCCTCGGCTTCCTCGCGGGCCCTCGCCTCGAGGCGGCGCAGCCGGCGCGTCTCCTCCTCGGCCTTCTCGCGCGCGGCGGACTCGGCCGCGGCCCTCGCCTCGGCTTCGGCGCGCAGCTTCGCCTCCTGGTCGGCCCGCTCCTTCGCGGCGCGCTCGGCCTGGATGCGCACCTCCATCTCGGCCTTCTGCAGCGCCTCGCGCTCCTCGCGCAGGCGCTCCTCGAGCTCCGCCTTGGCGGCGAGCCGGGCCTCGGCCATGATCTGGGCCTGCATCTCGGCGCGCGCCTTCTCCTCGATCTCGTCGCGCAGCAGCGCCTCCATCTCGCCGCGGATGCGCGCCTCGATCTCCTCCTTCAGCCGCGCCTTGAGCTCCTGCTCGGCGCCCACCGCGACCTGCGCCTGCTTGGCGGCGGCGGCCTCCGCTTCCGCGCGCGCCTTGGCGAGGGCCTGCGCCTCCGCCTCGGCCTTCGCGCGCGCTTCGGCGAGCGCCCGGGCCTCGCGTTCGGCCTTGGCCCGCGCCTCGGCGAGCCTCTGCGCCTCGGCCTCTTCCTTGACCTTCTCCTCGGCCGCGGCCTTCGCGACGGCCTCGGCCATCACGCGCTTGCGCTCCTCCTCCGAACGGACCTTGGCCTCGAGCTCGGCGCGGGCGCGCGCGTCGGCCTCGGCCGTGGCCTTCGCCTTGAGCGCGGCCAGCTCGCGGGCCACCACCTCCTCCTTGGCCTTCTGCTCGGCCGCGATCTTCGCGGCCTGCTCGGCGGCGGCCCTCCGGCGCGCCTCCTCCTCGCGCATCTTGGCCTCGAGCTCGGCCTTGGCGCGCTCGGCGGCCTCCTTGGCGCGCTTGGCCTGCTCCATCGCGCGCATCTCGGCCTCGGCCTTGGCCTTGGCGTCGGCTTCGGCCGCGGCGCGCGCCTCCGCCTGCTGCCGGGCCTTGTCGCGGGCGGCGGTCTGGGCGTTCTCGCGCGCCTTGCGGTCGGCCTCCGCCTTCTCCTGCTGGCGGGCGAGCTCGCTGATGTCGAGGGCGGCGGCGGCGACGACGCGCTGCGTGGCGCCCGGGAGCTTGCCGGGGGCGGTGAAGTCGAAGTCGTCCTCGCCGAACGGGTCGGGCTCCTTCTTCGTCTCGAAGACGCGCGCGAAGCCGTCCTTGATCAGCGTACTCATCGCCTTCTCGAGGACGGGCTTGTCGACCTCCGCCTTCTCCATGATCTGGGCGAACGTGGACTTCCCGTCGACGAGCTTGAGGATCTTCATCAAGTCCTTCGAAAGGGATGCCGAACGCTGGTTGACCTGCGTGATGCCCTTCGCGGTCTTGGTGAAGACGGTGGTCTTGTCCATCCGAGGTTCCCGGGGAGAGAGTTCTTCTTCGCTGTCGGAAGGCGGCCGGCGGGCGCGGCAGGAGCACGGGGAGACGCATCCCCGGAACCTGGCCGTGCCGGCGGAGGATTCCTCGGCAATAATGGCATGAATTCAGGGTGTTGGAAAATGCCGCCTGTAACACGGCGTCGCCGGAACCCGACGGACACGGTTTGTTACAACGAACGGTGTCTTCCGGCAGGCCACCCCGGCCGTTATGCAGGCGTGGATCCGGCGATGGGGCCGGGGATCGACCATGGAAAGGCTCGACATGAGACGACTGGCTGCCTTGCTCGCGCTTGCCGCTTTGTCCCTCGCCACCGCGGCGGCGGACCCGCCCGGTCGCGTGGCACGGGTCTCGCTCATCGAAGGCGAGGCTGCGGTGTTCATCGACCCGGAAGCGGGCTGGGAAGCGGCCCGCGTCAACTCGCACCTCACGGGCGAGAACTCGGTCTGGACCGAGCCCGGCGCGCGCGCCGAGCTGCAGCTCGGCGGCAGCGTACTGCGCCTGGGCGAGGCCACGCAGCTCGACATCCTGCGCCTGGACGACGACAACTTCCGCGCGCACGTCACGCGCGGCACGCTTTCCCTGCGCATCCGCGACTTCGACCGCAACGAGTCCTTCGCCGTCTCCACGCCCGAGGGCCGCTTCCATTTCCGCGGCACCGGCCGCTTCCGGCTCGAGTCCGACCCGGCCCGCGCCGAGTCGCTGCTCACGGTGTTCAGCGGCACGGCGCGCCTGGAGGTGGCCGGCGGCACGCTCGACGTCGACACGGGCCGCAGCGTGCGCGTCACGGGCGGCGACCGTCCGAGCTTCGCCCTCGAGACCGCCTATTCCACCTCGCTCGACGAGTGGGCGCTCGCGCGCGACCGGCGCTGGGAGGAGCGCGAGTCGCTTCGCTACGTGCCCCGCCAGATGACGGGCTGGGAGGATCTCGACGACTACGGCACCTGGCGCAACGACGCCGAGTACGGCCCCGTCTGGTTCCCGACGCGGGTCGAGGTGGGCTGGGCTCCCTATCGCTACGGGCGCTGGACGTGGGTGCGGCCCTGGGGCTGGGCCTGGGTCGACGATGCTCCCTGGGGCTACGCACCGTTCCACTACGGGCGCTGGGTCTACGTCGGCAACCGCTGGGGCTGGTACCCCGGCCGCTACACCGCCC
>CAZNWZ010000143.1:0-5735 GCA_964576455.1 uncultured Lysobacter sp. | reverse complement strand
CCCCGGATCGCCTCGTTCACCTGGCGCTCGCGCTGCACGTCGAGCGCGCTCGTGGCCTCGTCGAGGAAGAGGATGCGCGGCTGCTTGTAGAGGGCGCGCGCGAGCAGGATGCGCTGGCGCTGCCCCCCGGAGAGCGCCGCCCCCATGTCGCCGATGAGCGTGTGGTAGCCCATGGGCATGGCGGCGATGTCGTCGTGCACGGCCGCCAGGCGCGTGCAGCGCTCGATCGCCTCCTGGCTGGGGTTCGCGTCGAAGAAGCTCACGTTGTCCGCGATCGAGCCGGCGAAGAGCGGATCGTCCTGCATCACCGTGCCCACCAGCCGGCGGTAGGCGTCCACGCCGAGCTTCTGCAGGTCGACGCCGCCCACGAGCACCCGCCCGTCGGTGGGCGCGAGCAGGCCCAGCATGACCTTCACGAGCGTCGTCTTGCCGCCGCCGGACGGGCCGACGATGGCCACCGACTCCCCGGGCTCGATGCGCAGCGAGCAGTCGTGCAGCACGAAGGGCTCCGTGTCGGCGTAGCGGAACGAGAGGTTGGCCACCTCGATCGAGGCCTCGGTGACCGCCGGCGCGGGCGAGGGCGCCTCCTCCTCCGCGGGCGTGAGCACGATGTCGGCCAGCCGCTCGCCCTGGAGCTGGAGCATCCGGAGCTCCATCAGCTTGTCGATGAGCCCGGCGACGCGCGCGGAGAACTGCTCCTTGTAGGCCATGAAGGCGAAGAGCATCCCGACGGAGAAGGCGGAGTCGAGCACCAGCAGCGCGCCCGCCCAGACCACGGCGATGCGCTCGACGCCGAAGACGAGCCCGTTGGCCGAGCGGAAGCCCAGCGAGAGCTTCTGGACGGCGAGGTCGCGGTTCACCGCGTCCACCACCAGGTTGAGCCAGCGCGAGCGCCGCTCCTCCTGGCGCCCGAAGAGCTTGATCGACTGCACGCCGCGCACGGTCTCGAGGAAGTGGCTCTGCTGGCGCGCGCAATGGACGATGTGCTCCTCGGTCGCGCGGCGGAGCGGGGCGTAGAACGCGCCCCGGGAGGCGGCGTAGGCGGCGACGGCGGCCACGGCCAGCGCCGTGAGCGTTCCGCTGTACACGAGCATCATCGCCAGCGTGGCGAGCGCCATGATCCCGTCGATGAGCGCCTCCACGAAGCTCGAGGTGATCGTGCGCTGGATGGTCGTCACCGCCCCGAAGCGGGACACCACGTCGCCCAGGTGGCGGCGCTCGAACCAGGCCACGGGAAGCCGGAGCAGGTGCGAGAAGACGTTGGCGAGCCACTGCAGGTTGAGGGTCGTCCCCAGGTACAGGACCACCCAGGAGCGCAGCGCGCCCACGGCCACCTGGACGACGGCGAGCAGGAGGAACCCCAGCCCCAGGACCGAGAGCAGGTCGCGGTCCGCGGCCACGACGGCGCCGTCGACCACCCACTGCATGTAGAAGGGCGCGAGCAGCGCGAAGGCCTGCAGCACGAGGGCGAGGACCAGCACCTGGGCGAGCGACGGGGCCAGGCCCGAGACCGGGCCCGTGAGGTCGCGCAGGCGGACGCGGCGGCGCTCGTCGGCCGGCCGGAAGTCGGCCGTCGGGGCCAGCTCGAGGGCGATGCCGGTGAAGTGCCTCGAGACCTCCGAGAGAGGCAGCCGGCGCACGCCGAAGGCCGGGTCGTGGATGGTGGCCTCGCGCGGCCCGGCGCGGGCGAGGACGACGAAGTGATTGAGGTCCCAGTGCAGGATGCAGGGCGTGCGCAGCTTCGGCAGCTCGTCCAGCTCCAGCCGCAGGGCCCGCGGCGCGAGCCGCAGCCGCGCGGCGGCCTGCATCAGGTAGGCGAGCGTGGCCCCCTTGAGCGAGAGCGTGAACCGGCGGCGCAGCCCCGCGAGATCGACCCGGTGGCCGTGGTAGCTCGCGACCATCCCCAGGCTCGCGAGGCCGCACTCCGCCGCTTCCGTCTGCAGGAAGACGGGAAGCCGCCGGCGGGCGCCGAAGTCGAGTCCCTCGAACGGGCCCACGTCAGGCCCTGCCCGCGAGGCTGAAGAGCGGCTCGAAGATCCACTCGATGAGCCGGCGACGGTCCAGGAGGACGTCGGCCTCGACCCGCATTCCCGCCTGCAGCGGCTCGGCGCGCCCGTAGGCGGTCACGGCCTGCGACGCGAGCGCCACCTTGATCCGGTAGAGGGGCTCGCGCGATCCGTCCGGCGGCGAGAATCCCAGCTCGGCGGGGGCCACCGCGGCCCGGGACACCGAGAGCACGCGCGCGCGATGGCTGCCGAACTTCTGGAACGGGAAGGCGGGGTAGCGAAGCAGCACCTCCTGGCCGGCCCGGACGAAGCCGACGGCGCGCGACGGCGCGAAGAGGTGGGCCTGGAGGGGCGAGCCTTCCGGCAGCAGGGTGAGGAGCGGCGCGCCGGCCGCGACGAGCTGGCCGGGCTCGGCCAGGACGGCGGCGATCGTGCCGTCCGCGGGCGCGGTCACGACCGCCTCGGCCTGCGCGCGGCGCTCCACCCGCTCCTGGTCGAGCGCGGCGACCTGGGCGTCGAGCGCGGAGAGCTGCGCGCGAGCCCTCGACCGCGATTCGGACGCCGCGGCGCGCAGGCCCGCGATCTCGCGATCGAGCGCGAGCCCGGACCGGGTGGCCGAGAGCCGGCGCGAAAGGTGGTCGAGCGCCTCGCCCTCCTTCTGCTGCCGCTGGGCGGGGGAAGCGAAGCCGCGCCGCTCCAGCTCCTCGAGCCGCGCGAGGTCGCGGCGCGAAAGCGCCTCGCGGGCCGCGGCCGCCTCGATCTCCGCCTCGAGCGCGCGCCGCTCCGCCTCGAGGCCGGCGATCCGCGCGGCCAGGGCGTCCTGCTCGGAACGCGCCGCCGCCCGCGCCTCCCGTCGCTGCCGCCGCACCTCCTCGATCCGCCGCTCCGCCAGCGCCGCGGTGGCCGGGCCCACGGGCCCGTCGCCGGGCGTGGCGCGAGCGTCCGCGAGACGGAAGAGGGCGTCGCCCGCGGCGACCCTCTCCCCCTCGGCCACCGCCCGCTCGCGCACGAGGCCCGCCTGCGCCGCGGCGATGCGGATCGCGCCCGCGGCGGGAACGAGCGTGCCCTCGAGGGTCGCCTTGCGCGCGTAGCCGGCGAGCGCCAGGTAGGCGAGCGCGAGGGCGGCGAACCCGACGGCGGCGGCGGTGAGCAGCGCGAAGGAGAGCGGGCGGATGAGGACGATCGAGCCCATCGCCGAGCGGGCCTGCTCCCGCCGCACCTCCTCGCGGAACGCGGGGCGCGCCATTTCGCCTTCGCGTCCCGGCGCTACCGGAGCGCCGCCTCGCGGACGTCCGTGCGCGACAGGGCCAGGTAGGCGGGCAGGGCCACCGCGATGAAGACGAGGCTCGCGAGCTCCACGCTCCAGGTGGAGATCCGGTTGATCTCCCGGCCTTCGAGCGTCATCAGGACCTGCCCGAGCAGCGGCCACGACAGGAGGATGTTGAAGCCCATGTGGACGAGGATGCTGGCGCGCAGCGTGCCCGTGCGCCGCAGGATGCAGATGAACACGACCGATCCCAGCGCTGCGGAAAGGACGTGCGTCGGGTGATAGAGGCCGAAGCAGGCGGATGTGAGGAAGAGCGAGGGCATCCAGCCCCATTGCCGCTCCCAGGCGCGGTACAGGAGACCGCGAAACACGAGCTCCTCGACGATCGGCCCGACGACCCACGAAAGGACTACGAGCCTCGCGAGGCCCGAAGGGGACAGAATCGACTCCCACGCCTCCACCGGATCGTTGGCCATGAGCCTCGAGGGAAGCGTTCCGGGCTCCCCCGACGCGAAGGCGCCGAGGACGACGGCCCCTGCGATCCCGAAGGGGATCGCGGCCTTGGCCAGCGTGACGACGGCGACCTCGCGGCCGGCGCCGCGCGGCAGCGGACGCCCAAGCTCTTCCCGGCAAAGGCGCCGAATCGCTGGGATCGCGAGGATCGTGGCGACGGCCAGGCCGAAGGTGATCAGCTGGCCCAGGAACTCGGTGGGCACCCGAGGCCAGCCCGGTTGCGATTCCGCGTACCGGGTCACGAGCATCGCGAAGAACTGGAACGCGAAGATCAGGAACGCGATCTGGAAACCGCTGGCGGCCGGCATGGGCACCTCCCGGGGATGAGGGGCTGCGATGGCGCAGCCCCTGGGCTCAGTGGTCGCGCTCGCGCCTCACTTGATCGCGACGCGCTCGATGACGTGCGACGTGAAGTCCACGACGTTCTCGTAGGCCTGGATGAGCCCGTTGGTCATGTCGACGATCTGCTGCGCGGTGCAGCTTCCGCCGGCGACCTCCTCCACCTGCGAGGGATCCAGCGCGTTGTCGTCGGGCTTCGGGGAATCGGGTTTGTCGCTCATGGTCGTCTCCTGTCCTGGGGTGGGATTACAGCGGGTCCTCGGTCCGGACCGGCCCGGGGATCGGGTCGGTGACCGGCACGATCGGGCTGGTGGGATAGCCCACGGGCGTCGGGAAGCAGCCGCCCTCCGGCCGGTAGCCGCCCGAGACGTCGGGCTCGTCCTGCTTGTCGATCTCCTTCATGGTCATCTCCTTGGGTGTGCGGTCGCGGTGGGCAACGGGCGCGGCGCGCGGCGACCGGGCAGGCGCAGCGCCGCGGAACTCAGGCCGTGGAGGAATGCTCCCGCTCGGCGAGCTCGGCGAAGGCGATGGGATCGCGCAGGGGCTCGGGCGCGGCGCGGTAGAGGACGTCGTCGAGCGCGGCGCCGGGCGGCAGCCCGCCCGCGATCGCGAGCACTTCGTCGTCGTTCAGCACTTTCATGGGCATCTCCGGGAAGTCCGGCGCGCGGCAGGCCGCGATCGCCAGTGGAGGCCATGCTAGGAAGGCGGGGGCGGGGCCGCCCGCGAAAATCGGGGAAACTTGCGGCGCGATTTCCCGGCGCCGCGCCGGCTCAGGCGGCCGGTGCCCGGCCGTGCGCGCCGAAGAACCGGCGTGCAGACCGCACGAAGAGCGCGATGTGCCTCAGGCCCTTGGACGCGGCCTTCCCGCCGTGGTGCACGATCCTCACCTGCGGGCAGTAGGCGACCGTCGTCACCCTCGAGAGCCGGAGCGTGAGGTCGAAGTCCTCGAAGTAGAGGAAGTACGCGGGATCGAAGCCCTTCACCCGGTCGAGCAGCGCGCGGCGGCACAGGAGGAAGCAGCCGCTCGCGATTCGCACCGGCGCCTGCTCCTTCTCCCAGTCCAGGTGCCGCAGCTCGTAGGCGTCCAGCGACCGGCGGAAGAGCCCGTGAAGGAACCGCGGCACGAAGCCGCGCACGAAGAGGACGCCCGGCGTGGGCCAGCCCTTCACCAGGTACTCGCGCTCGCCGTCGCTGCCGTGCACGGAAGGCGTGATCGCGCCCGCCTCCGGATGCGAGCCGAGATACCGCAGGCCCGCGTCCAGCGCCTCCCGCGCCATCTCCACGTCGGGGTTGAGCACGAGGTGCAGGTCGCAGCCCGACTTCGCGATCGCGAGGTTGTGGCCCTGCCCGAAGCCCACGTTGCCGTGCCCGGTGATCACCTCCAGCCCGACCTCCGGCGCCCGGGCGAGCGCGGCCTCGGCCAGCGGCCGCAGCATCGCGGCCCGGCCATCCGGCCCGTTGTCCACGACCAGCAGCTTCGCGGCCCCGAGCGTCCCGTGGCCGCGCGCGAAGGCGATGGCCTCGGCGGCGCTCGCGAGCGTGCGGGCCAGCAGCCGCTCGTCCGGCGCGTAGGTGACGATGGAGATCGAGAGGGAGGCGCCCGCCATGGC
>CAZNWZ010000142.1:0-5738 GCA_964576455.1 uncultured Lysobacter sp. | reverse complement strand
GGCGGCTCCTCGAGCGTCTTCAGCATCGAGTTGAACGCGTGCCGCGAGAGCATGTGCACCTCGTCGATGATGTACACCTTGTAGCGCCCGGACACCGGCATGTACTGCGCGGTGTCGAGGAGCTCGCGCATCTCGTCCACCTTCGTGTTGGTGGCCGCGTCGACCTCGAGCATGTCCACGAAGCGGCCGGCGTCGATCTCGGTGCAGGCCCGGCACTGTCCGCAGGGGCGCGAGGACACGCCCGTCTCGCAGTTGATCGACTTGGCGAGGATGCGCGCGAGCGTCGTCTTGCCCACGCCGCGCGTGCCGGTGAAGAGGTACGCGTGGTGCAGGCGGCCGGTGTCCAGCGCGTTGGCCAGCGCGGTCACCACGTGGGGCTGCCCGACCAGCTGGTCGAACGCCTTGGGGCGCCACTTGCGCGCGAGGACCTGGTACGTCATGGAGTCGTCCGGCGGAACGGCCGCCCCGGGGCAGCCGATGGAATCGGGAAAGGCGAGCCTGACCCCCGGCACTTGAGGGAATCGACTATGGCTGCTTCGTTCCCGACCTGACCAGGTTCGCCGCCCCTCAATGCGGGGAGGCCCGCCGCCGGGGATTATCTCACATCGACCCGTCCGCGAGAGCGCAGGTGCGCAGGCCCGCGAAAACGTCGTTTCGGTGGGGAAGGTAGAAGTTCCGCCAGCGGTTGTGGACGAGGCGCGAGCGGGTCGCGAAGCAGCCGCCGCGCAGCGTGCCGTGGCTGTGGAACCAGGGCTCCGAGTACTCGGCGTAGGCGTCCTTCTCGAAGCCGGGATAGGGCGCGAAGGCCGTCGCCGTCCACTCCCACACGCCGCCGATCATCATCTCCAGTCCGCCCGCGCCCGCCACGGGATCGGGCGCCATGGCCGGGCGCTCGAGGCGGTAGTCGAGCGCCGGCGCCCCCGAGGGCGTCTCGCCTCCCCACGGATAGCGATCGTCGCGGCCGCCGTTCCGCGCCGCGAACTCCCACTCGCTCTCCGTCGGCAGCCGGCGCCCGGCCCAGCGGCACCAGGCCTCGGACTCGTGGCGGCACACCTGGACGACGGGCTCCTCCGGGCGCAGGGGCAGGCGCGAGTCGAACCAGCGCATGGTCCAGCCGTCGCCGTCGCGCATCCAGTTGCGTGGCGCGACGGCGCCCGTCGACTCGCGCCAGCGCCTGCCCTCGGCGCTCCAGAATTCATCGCGGGCATAGCCGCCCTCCTCCACGAACGCGAGGAACTCGCCGTTGCTCACCGGCCGCGAGGCCATGGCGAAGGGCCCCACGCGCACGGGATGCGCCCACTTCTCGTTGTCGAAGGCGTGCTCGCCGTCGTCGCGCCGCGCCCCCTGCAGGAACTCGCCGCCCGCGAAGCGCACGTCCCGGGCGGGCTCCGGCGCAGGCGCGGGCGGCGCGATGTGCGCGCGGCGCGGCGGCGCGAGCCCCAGCGTGTGCAGGGTCATGAGGAGCGCCTCGCCGTGCATGTCCTCGTGGAAGAGCGCCAGGCGGAAGCGGTGGCGGTCGTCCTCCCGGCTCGCGGCAAGGTCCTCGAGCGTGCGCTCGAGGGTCTCCCGCAGGTAGCCGTGGATCGCGGCGAGCGGCGGGTATGCGAGCTTCCAGCGGTCGTCGTGCGCGACGGTGCGCGAATCGAAGAGCGAATCGGCGTTCGCGAGCCGCGAGGGCCGGCGCGCGCCCGCGGGGTCGTCCGGCCGCCAGCGCAGGCAGAAGAACTCCTGGAAGTAGCCCACGTGCGCGAGCTCCCAGTCCGGGGGATTCACGATCTCGAGCAGCGGGAAGCGCCACTGCGCGCCCTCGAGATGGGCGTACATCGAGAGCGTATACTCGCGGCTCTCCCGCAGGGCGTCCGCCAGCGCGTCGATACCGTTCAGCATGTCCCGGCCTTCCCGATCCGCCCCCGTCGTCTTCATCGTGACGCCCGGCACGCGCGAGGCCAACAACGGCAACTGGCGCACTGCCCGGCGCTGGGCGGGTTTCCTCGCCGGGATCGCGAAGCCGATTGTACAGACGCAGTGGAACGGCGAGCCGGTGGACGTGGCCATCGCCCTTCACGCCCGCCGCAGCGCCGCCTCGATCGAGCGCCTGAAGGCCCGGCGCCCCGACGTCCCGCTCGTCCTCGTCCTCTCCGGCACCGACCTCTACCGCGACCTGCCGGAAAGCGCCGAGGCGCGCCGCTCCCTGGATCTCGCCGACCGGATCGTGGCGCTGCAGGACGACGCCCTCTCCCACGTTCCCCGCGAGCACCGCGGAAGGTGCGAGGTGATCTACCAGTCGTCGCCGCGCCTCGCCGCCGCCCGCAAGCCCGCGGGCCGGCTCGACTGCGTGGCCGTGGGGCACCTGCGCGAGGAAAAGGACCCGCGCACGCTCTGGAAGGCGATCGCCCTCCTCGACCCGGAGCTTCCCGTCCGCGTGCGGCACATCGGCGCCCCCCTCGACCCCGTCCTCGGCGAGGAGGCCCGCGCCCTGATGGCGAGCGACGGGCGCTTCCGCTGGAGCGGCGCGATTGCGCACGGCCTCGCCCGGGCGGCGATCCGCAAGGCGCACGTCCTCGTCCACCCCTCACGGATGGAAGGCGGCGCCAACGTGATCGTCGAGGCCATCACGGCCGGGACCTGCGTCGTCGCGAGCCGCGTCTCGGGGAACGTCGGGATGCTGGGCCGGTCCTACCCGGGATACTTCGAGGCGGGGGACGCGGCGGGCCTCGCGCGGCTTCTGTCCTCGCTGGCCGGGCGGCCGTCCCTGCTGGCCGCGCTGAAGCGCGCCTGCGACGCCCGCCGCCGCCTGTTCACCCCGGCGCGCGAGAAGCGCGCCCTGCGACGGCTCGTGCAGGGCCTGGCGAGGCGCCCGGGGCGCTAGAATTCGCATTGCAGCATCCCACTCAGGAGATCGTCACGATGGACATGCAGGTCCGGCTCACCCAGTTCAGCCACGGCGGCGGATGCGGCTGCAAGATCGCGCCCGGCGTGCTGGAGAAGATCCTCGCCAAGTCGGCGCCGGGGCTCGTGCCCAGGCAGTTGCTCGTGGGCATCGAGACGGCCGACGACGCGGCGGTCTACCAGGTCAACGACACCCAGGCCATCGTCGCCACGACCGACTTCTTCATGCCCATCGTGGACGACCCCTTCGATTTCGGCGCCATCGCGGCCACCAACGCCATCTCGGACGTGTATGCGATGGGCGGCCAGCCGCTCTTCGCGCTGGCCCTCGTGGGCATGCCGGTGGACAAGCTGCCCGTCGAGACGATCCGCCGCATCCTGGAAGGCGGCGAGTCGGTCTGCGCGCGCGCCGGCATCCCCATCGCCGGCGGCCACACGATCGATTCCATGGAGCCCATCTACGGGCTCGTGGCCATCGGCCTCGTCGACCCGCGGAACCTCAAGCGCAACGCCGGCGCCAAGCCGGGCGACAAGCTGGTGCTCGGCAAGCCCCTGGGCGTGGGCATCTTCAGCGCCGCCCTGAAGTCCGGCAAGCTGGGCCAGGAGGGCTACACGGCGATGATCGAGAGCACCACCAAGCTCAACACGCCGGGCCCGAAGCTGGGCAAGCTCGCAGGCGTCCATGCGCTCACCGACGTCACCGGCTTCGGCCTCCTGGGCCACCTGCTGGAGATCTGCAAGGGCTCGGCGGTGGCGGCCCACCTCGACTGGAACGCGCTGCCCGTCCTCCCCGGCGCCCTCGAGCTCGCGCGCGCGGGCTTCACCACCGGCGCTTCCCGGCGCAACTTCGCGGGCTACGGCGACAAGGTGACGCTCTCGCCTTCCATCGACGAGGCAGGCAAGGCCCTGCTCACCGATCCGCAGACCAGCGGCGGGCTGCTCGTCTCCTGCCGGCCGGACGCCGTGCCCGAAGTGCTGCGGATCTTCGCGGACGACGGCTTCGGCCGCGCCGCGGTCATCGGCGAGATTTCCGCGGGGGAGCCTTCCGTCCGCGTCGACTGAGAACCGCGCCCCTCAGGCGGCGTGGAACACCGAGTAGGCCACGCCCGCCGCGTCCCAGCGCCGGATCGAGCCGAAGCCCGCGTCGCGCAGGACGGCTTCGAACTCGTCGGGCGCGTACTTGTACGAATTCTCCGTGTGGATGCGCTCGCCCGCGGCGAAGCGCCTCTCCTGCCCGTCCAGCAGCACGGCCTGCTCGCGAAGGCTCTCCAGGTGCATCTCGATTCGCCCCTCGGCCTCGTTGTAGAAGCCGACGTGCGCGAAGCCGTTCACGTCGAACCCGAGGCCGAACTTCGCGTTCAGGTGGCGCAGCGCGTTGCGGTTGAACGCCGCCGTGACGCCCAGCGAGTCGTCGTAGGCCGCGTCGAGGAGGGCCTTGTCCTTCTTGCCGTCCACGCCGATGAGAAGCGAGCTTCCGGGCCTGGCCACGCAGTAGCGGTGGATGCGCGCGAGAAACGACCGCGCCTCGCCCGGCGTGAAGTTGCCGATGCTGGAGCCGGGATAGAAGAAGAGCGCGGGGGACTCCGAAAGGACGCCGTCGAGATCGAGGGCGCGCGAGAAGTCGGTGGCCACGCCGGCGAGCTCCAGGCCCGGGAAGTCGGGCGCCATGCGCTCAAGCGCCGCGGCGATCTCGTGCAACGCGATGTCGACGGCGACGTAGCGCGTGGGCCTGAGGAACGGCAGCCATCCCTTGGCCTTGCAGCAGTCGCCCGCGCCCAGGTCGACGAACTGGCGGCCGTGCCCCACCGCCTCCGCGATCTCGAGGCGGTGCGCCTGGAAGAGCGCGACCTCGGTGCGCGTCGGGTAGTACTCGGGAAGGCGGCAGATCGCGCCGTAGATCGCGCACCCCAGCTCGTCGTAGAAGTACTTGGGCGGAATGCCGGCCGGATCGCGCAGCAGGCCCTCCATGAGTTCCCGGCGCTCGGCCTCCGGGTCGAAGGCGAGGCGGTCGATGAGGAGCGGGCCGTCCATGGGGTTCACCTCGACGCCGTTGCCTGCCGGTCGCGCGGCAGCAGCGGCGCGATGGCCGCCTCGAGCGCCGGCCCCGTGTCGAGCTCGCCCTCGGCGTGCAGCCGGATGCGGCCTTTCGCGTCCACCACGAACGTCGTGGGCAGCGCGCGGACCTTCCAGGCCTTCGCGACCGACTTTTCGCGGTCGAGCACGACCGGGAGATCCAGCCCGGAGCGCTCGGTGAAGGCCGTCACCCGCGCCGGCATCTCGCCCTGGTTGACCGCGAGCACCTCGAAGCCGCGCGGCGCGAGCTTCTCGCGCAGCCGGGCGAGCGCCGGCATCTCCTCCACGCAGGGCGCGCACCAGGTGGCCCAGAAGTTCACCAGCACCACCTTTCCCTTCATCGCGGCGAGGTCGAAGGCCTCTCCCCTGGGCGACTTGAGGACGAGGGGGGGCGTGGCGCCGCCCTTCCAGGGGACGAGCGCCACTTCTGCGGCCGCGGGCAGGGCCGCGGCGCACAGCGCCGCGGCCAGGAGGGCTTTCACGCTCACACTTCGCGGGCGGTGATCTGGTACTTGAAGTTGTCGGGGTCGAGGCTGTCGAGGCGCCCGTCCGCGGTCTCGCACTGCGGGTACATGAAGAACGGGACCGTGCCCTTCGTCGCGCCGGGCAGCGCCACGTCGTGGGCGAAGTTGTAGGCGAGCCAGTTCATCTCCCACGAGCCGAAGAGCCGCGCGCGCGCCTTCGTGACCTTCTCGTCGCCGAGGGGCAGGTTCCCCGGCGGCTCCTCGAGCACCACCTTGCGCACGTCGGCCGGATCGACGGGCACCCAGCCGTGG
>CAZNWZ010000141.1:0-5753 GCA_964576455.1 uncultured Lysobacter sp. | reverse complement strand
CGGGTTTGATGATCGACAGGGTGCGCTGAACCGCCATGAAAATCTCCGCTAACTGGATGAAAAATTTAGCTTTTCATTCTAACACACCCACCTCGAAAAAAGGGACGGTTCCTGGACCCGTCCCTGGGGACGGGTCCAGGAACCGTCCCCTTTTTCAGGGATGCCAGGCGGGCAGGAGGCCGGGGGAAGCGGCGGCAGGCCGGTAGTCGGCGGCGACGCCGATGCCGGGGACCCACACGAGCTGGTCGCCGTCGAAGAGAAGCGGCAGCCGAGTGCGGTGCCAGACGGGCACGGCGTGCTCCTGCAGGAGGTTCTTGAGCGTCCGCGAGGGGCCGCCGGCCCGCAGCCGGATGCGCTCGCCGCCGGCCCGCGAGGCGAAGCGCCACCGGCCCGACGACGCACGCGCGAGCGCGATCCCCTGCCCCGCGACCTCGTCGAACCGCACCGCCCCGCGGCCCTCGCCCAGCGCGACTTCCCGCTCGCCGCGCCAGGCGACTTCCCAGCCCGCCTCGCGAGGCGCCTGCTCCACGAGGATGCGCCCCCGGTGCCGCACCAGCGCCCGGCCGCCGTGCAGGAGCAGCACGCGGGCGTCGTCGCGGGCCCCGGCGAGCTGGCGCGCCATGTCCGCGAGCCTCGCGTCGCCCGGCATCGCCAGGCCGCGCGCCGCCAGGAAATGGCGGAGCACGTTCGCGCGGCGCGGCGGATCGAGGCCCTCCAGGCCGGACGCCGAGAGCCCGTCGCCGTCGGCCAGCCGCGCCGCGTCCTCGCGCCCCAGCGCCTCGAGCAGCTCGCTCGCCGAGGCGGCGTGCCGCGCCAGGCGCGCGAGCGTCTCGCGGTACTGCGGGAAGCGCCGCTCGATCACGGGCATCACCTCGTGGCGCAGGAAGTTGCGGTCGAAGGCGACGAGCTCGTTCGATTCGTCCTCCACCCAGTCGAGCCCCGCCTCGCGCGCATGCTCCTGCAGCGTCTCGCGCCGCTCGTCCAGGAGGGGCCGAAGCCACACGGCCCCGGACGCCGCCCTCGCCTCGGCCATCGCCGAGAGCCCCTTCACGCCGGTGCCGCGAAGCGCCTGCAACAGCACGGTCTCGGCCTGGTCGTCGCGATGGTGGGCCAGCGCCAGGAACTCGGCGCCGCAGCGCGCGAACGCCGCGTGCCGCGCCACCCGCGCGGCGGCCTCCAGCCCCGACGGATGGCCGCGCTCGACCTGCACCCGCTCGATGCGCAGGGGCACGCCGCGCGCCGCCGCGAAGGCCTCGCACGCCGCGGCCCAGCGGTCGGCGTTGCGCGAGAGCCCGTGGTGGACGTGCAGGGCCGTCAGGACGAAGCCGTGGGACTCGCGAAGCCGCGCGAGGAGGTCCAGGAGGACGGTGGAATCGAGCCCGCCCGAGAACGCGGCGCAGACGCGGCTGCCGGCCGGAACGTGCGCGGCGAGGCGCCGGCCGACCCGGGCCTGCAGCGACTGCGGGGGGTGCTCGCGCGCGGCCATCGACGGCCCTCGCCTCGGCGCTACTCCGCCAGCTCCTTGAACTTGCCGTAGTTCACGAGCCGGTCCTGGCGCCGCTCGAGCAGCTGGTTCATCGGCAGGTCCTGCAGCTGGCGCAGGTGGTCGGCGATGGCCTTCTTCAGGTTCCTCGCCGACTCCGCCGGGTCGCGGTGCGCGCCGCCGAGCGGCTCGTTCACGACCTTGTCCACGAGGCCCAGCGACTTCAGGCGGGGCGCGGTGATGCCCAGGCACTCGGCCGCGTCGGAGGCGTTCTCGGGGCTCTTCCAGAGGATGGCGGCGCAGCCCTCGGGAGAGATCACCGAGTAGGTCGAGTACTGCATCATGAGCGTGGCGTCCCCGACCGCGATGGCGAGCGCGCCGCCCGAGCCGCCCTCGCCGATGATCGACACGACGATGGGCACGCGCAGCCCCGCCATCTCGTAGAGGTTGCGGCCGATGGCCTCCGACTGCCCGCGCTCCTCGGCGCCGATGCCGGGGTAGGCGCCGGGCGTGTCCACGAAGGTGAGCAGCGGGATCGCGAACTTCTCGGCGAGCCGCATCAGGCGCAGCGCCTTGCGGTAGCCCTCCGGCCGCGGCATGCCGAAGTTGCGCAGGATCTTCTCGTTGGTGTCGCGGCCCTTCTGGTGGCCGATGACCATCACCGGCTGGCCGTTGAAGCGCGCGAGGCCGCCCACGATCGCCGGGTCGTCGGCGAAGGAGCGGTCGCCGTGCATCTCCTCGAAGTCCGTGCACATCGCCGCGATGTAGTCGAGCGCGTACGGTCTTTGGGGATGACGAGCGACCTTGGAAATCTGCCAGGCGGTGAGCTTGCCGTAGATGTCCTTCGTGAGGTCGCGGCTCTTCTTCGACAGCCGGTCGATCTCCTGGGAGATGTCCACGGCGCTGTCGTCCTGCACGAAGCGCAGCTCCTCGATCTTCTGCTCGAGCTCGGCGATGGGCTGCTCGAAATCCAGGAAGGTGGTCTTCACGAAAAGTCGCTGGGACGAGATGGGCGGAATGATAGCAGGGAGCGACTTTCTCCCCTCTCCCCGCCGCCATTCACCGCAACCGGTCCATCGCCGCGCAAAGCGCCTCGATGCCCTCCACGACCCGCGGCGAGGGCCTCCCCAGCGCCCGCGAGGCGACGTACGCCACCTTGCCCCGGCGCACCGCCTCGAGGCTGGCGCGCTCGGCCCAGTCGCGGCGGAAGGCGTCCTCGCCCGCCTCGGGCCCCGTGCCCACGATGGCCTGGGGATTGCGCGCGTAGAGCTCCTCCCACGACACCTGCGGGGCCACCTCGGCGAGGTCGGCGAAGACGTTGGCGGCACCGCACGCGGCGAGCGCCTCGTTCATGAAGTGCGCGCCCGCGACCGTCATCAGCGGCCGGTGCGAGATCTCGAGGAAGACGCGCACGGGCGTCCTGCCGGCGAAGCGCGCCCTCGCCGCCCCGAGCCGCGACTCGAACTCGCGCGTGGCCGGTCCCGCGTCGCCGCCGGCCAGCGCGGCCGTCACGGCCAGGAGCCGCGGGATCTCGGCGAGCGTGCGCGACTGCACCACGAAGACGCGCGCGCCCAGCGCCTCCAGGCGCGGGATGTCGGCCGCGCGGAAGCTGTCCTTCCAGGCGATGACGAGGTCCGGCGAGAGCCGGGCCAGCGCCTCCAGGTCGATCGTGAAGGCGCTCGACACCACCGGCAGCCGGGCGGCCTGCGGCGGGTGGTCGCTCCACGCGCTCACCCCCACCACGCGCGCGCCCGCGCCCACCGCGAAGGCGGCCTCGGTGATCGAGGGAGCGAGGGTGACGATGCGGCTCGCGGGAGCGGGAAGCGCCACGCGCCGGCCGAGGTCGTCGGTGAGCGCCACCTCCGCGCGCGCGGGGAGCGCGGCGGCCAGGACGGCGGCGGCCAGGAGCGCCGCGAGCCGGCTCACTCCGGTCCGTGGCGCTGGGCCACCTCGCGCCGCACGAGCCAGGCCTCGCGGGCGATGGCCAGGTCCTCCAGGAGCCACGGCAGCTCCTCCAGCGTGATCGCCTGGCCCGCGTCCACCAGCGCGCGGCGCGGCTCGGGATGCATGTCCACGAGCACCATGTTGGCGCCGGCGATCACGCCCTGGGCGGCGGCGTGGAAGACGTCCGGGATGCCCTCGGGCGAGGCGTCGCGCGTGCCCACGGAGTGGGACGGGTCCACGCAGACCGGCATGCGCGTGAGCCGCTTCACGGTGGGCACGTGCGCGAAGTCCACGAGGTTGCGGTGCGGGTCGCCGAAGTTGGTCTTCATGCCGCGCAGGCAGAACACGATGTCGCGGTTGCCCTCGCTCGCGACGTACTCGGCGGCGAGCAGCGACTCGTGCAGCGTGATGCCGAAGCCGCGCTTGAGCAGGATCGGGAAGTCGCGCTGGCTGCCGACGGTCTTCAGCAGCTCGAAGTTCTGCGTGTTGCGCGTGCCGATCTGCAGCATCACCCCCGTGGGGCTGCCGGTGGCGTGCAGCGCCTGGCGGATCTCGTCCACGTGCTCGTCGTGGGTGACCTCCATGGCGACCACCCCGATGTCGTACTTGCCGGCGAGCTCGAAGACGTAGGGCAGGCACTGGCGGCCGTAGCCCTGGAACGAGTACGGGCTGGTCCGCGGCTTGTAGGCGCCCATGCGCGCGCAGCGCTGCCCGGCGTCCTTGAGCGCGGCGAAGACCTGCTCGACGTACTCGCGCGTGTCCACGGCGTTGAGGCCCGCGAAGACGTGGAACGAGCCCTGGTCGAAGGTGAGGCCCCGGTACTCGAAGCGGATGGACTCGTCGTTGCCGGGGCGGCGGCCGAGGATCCTGAATTCATCTGTCTTGGACATGAGGGAGTTATGCGCGCGAAAGACTTTGGAAACGCCGATGAACGCCGATGCCCCGCCGATTGCCGCCGATGAAAGGCGATGCGGGACCGGCGCGAGCGTCACCATCTCGGGACATCATGAGGGTGGCACAATCAAACATGAATTGATCTGCGGCAATCGGCGGGGCATCGGCGTTCATCGGCGTTTCCAAAGATTTTCGCTCGCATCACTCCCCCCGCGCGAGCCTGCGAGCGCGAACGCCCTCCGCCAGGACGTCGAGCAGGCGCACGGTGTCGTCCCAGCCGATGCACGCGTCGGTGATGGAAACGCCGCGCTGCAGAGGCTGCCCCGCCACCAGGTCCTGGCGGCCGGGAGCGAGGTTGCTCTCGACCATCACGCCCATGATGCGGTCCTCGCCGGCGGCGAGCTGGGCGGCGACGTCCGCCCCCACGTCCATCTGGCGCTGGTACTGCTTGGAGGAGT
The DNA here is from genome assembly GCA_964576455.1 of uncultured Lysobacter sp. Lineage (GTDB taxonomy): Bacteria > Pseudomonadota > Gammaproteobacteria > Burkholderiales > Usitatibacteraceae > FEB-7. The sequence continues at coordinate 974 of CAZNWZ010000141.1, read as the reverse complement.
TGGCGTGCGAGAAGTCCACCATCAGGTGCGGGGCGAGGCCCGCGGCCGCGAGCTCCTTCGAGGCCGCCTCGATCGAGGCCGCGTCGTAGTTCGGCGCGCGCCCGCCGCGCAGGATCACGTGGCAGTCCTCGTTGCCGGTCGTCTCGAAGATGGCCGCCTGCCCGGTCTTGGTCATGCCCATGAAGGCGTGCGGCGCGGCGGCGGCGCGCAGCGCGTCCACGGCCACCCTCACGCCGCCGTCGGTGCCGTTCTTGAAGCCCACGGGGCAGGACAGTCCCGAGGCGAGCTGGCGGTGCGACTGCGATTCGGTCGTGCGCGCCCCGATCGCGCCCCAGGCGATGAGGTCGGCGATGTACTGGGGCGAGAGCAGGTCCAGGAACTCCGTGCCGCAGGGCAGCCCCAGGCGGTTCACCTCGAGGAGGAGGCTTCGCGCGAGGCGCAGTCCCTCGTTCATCGCGAAGCTGCCGTCGAGGTGCGGGTCGTTGATGAAGCCCTTCCAGCCCACCGTCGTGCGCGGCTTCTCGAAGTACACGCGCATCACCACGAGGAGGTCGGCCTCCAGCCGGCGCGACTCGGCCGCGAGGCGGCGGGCGTACTCCACGGCGGCGCCGTAGTCGTGGATGGAGCACGGCCCCACCACGGCGACCAGGCGATCGTCGGCGCCGTGCAGGACGCGGTGGATGGAGCGCCGGGCGTTGCCCACGGTCGCGAGCGCCTCGGCGTCCACCGGCAGCTGCTCGACGAGGAGCTGCGGGGCGATGAGCGCCCGGATGCCCTTGATGCGAAGGTCGTCGGTCTTGCCGATGACCGAAAGCGGCGCGCTGCTCATTCCTCGGGCTCCTCGGGGATCACCCGGCGCTGGCGAACCGCCGAGGCCAGCGTGTCGAGCACCTTCACGGTGTCGTCCCAGCCCAGGCACGCGTCGGTGATGGACACGCCGTACTCCAGGGGCTTGCCGCGCACCAGGTCCTGGC
>CAZNWZ010000140.1:0-5759 GCA_964576455.1 uncultured Lysobacter sp. | reverse complement strand
TGATCCCGTCCACCGCGAGCTGGGTGTTGTCCTTGGTGATGCAGACCTGCTCGGGGACGTCGAGCGGGACCTCCTTGAGCGAGTGCCGGTAGGCCACGCGGTCGATGAAGGGCACGATGAGGTTCAGGCCCGGCAGCAGCGTCTCGTGGAACTTGCCCAGCCGCTCGACCACCCAGGCGTTCTGCTGCGGCACCACGCGGATGCCCTCGACGATGACGACCACGATCATCGCGATGAGGAACGTGGCGATGGTGATGCCGACGCTCTGCGTGAGGAACGCGGCGGCGATCGACAGGATTGCGGCGACCAGGACCTTCCAGAACATGACGGCCTCCCGGGGGGTGTTGTTGGCTACTTCGATGCCGGCGCCACGCCCACGAGGAACGTGTTGCCGTCCTGCCCGACGATGTAGAGCGTGGCGCCCGCCTCGGGGCGCTCGGCGCCCGCGAGCCTCGCCTCCCACGACGCGCCGCGGTACTGCACGCGGGCGCGCCCGGCGGCCGCGTCCACCCACGCCTCCAGCACGACCGGCTGCCCCCGGTCGAGGAGGTTGTCCTCGACGCCGCCCTTGCGGTGCCGCGCGTGCCAGGCGTGCACCCACGCGGTGCCCGCGAGCGCGACGGCGCAAGCGGCGACGGCCTGGGCGAAGTAGCCCGCGCCCGCCCAGGCGATGGCCGCGCCCGCGAAGGCCCCCACGCCGATGACCAGGAGGTAGAAGGTGCCGGTCAGCAGCTCGATGATCACCAGCACGAAGCCGGCGATGATCCACGCGAGATAGGGTTCCATGGCTCTCCTTTCCTAGGCCGGCCGCCTGGCCGAGATCACCTTCGTGTCCACGCCGGCCCACCCGAGCCCGCCGAAGAGGCGGCCGTGCTCGATCTTCATGCAGCGGTCCTCGACCACCTCCAGCCCGGCGGCCTGCGCCCGGCGGCGCGCCTCCGGGCTCGTGACGCCCAGCTGCATCCAGAGGACCTTCGCCCCGATAGCGACGGCCTCGTCCGCGATCGCCGGGATCTCCTCGCTGCGCCGGAAGCAGTCCACGAGATCGACCTTCTCCGGGATCGCGGCCAGCGACGGGTAGCACTTCTCCCCGAGAATGCGGTCGTACTGCGGGTTGACGGGGATGATGCGGTAGCCGTGCTCCTGCAGGTACTTGGCGGCGAAGAAGCTCGGCCGGTACCAGTTCGCGGACAGCCCCACCACCGCGAGGGTCCGGCAGGTCTTCAGGATGCGTCGGAGCTTCGCGATGTCGTCCATGTTCCCGGGGAAGGAGGCCGCCTTGCCGGGGATTCTACCTGTCATGCGCGCGCGGCCGTCACCTCGCCGGCCGGCACGCCGGCGGCGAGCCGCCGGTCGCGGTCCTCCCACCACTGGCGCGCCTCCGGCTCCCGCCAGGGCCTGAGCCGCGCGACCTCGGACAGCACCGCGAGGACCTCGGCGATGCCGGCGGGCCTGGCTTCGCGGTCCTTGGCGAGGCAGCGGGCCACCAGGTCGACCAGGACCGGCGGCGCGTCTTCCGCCCCGGCCTCGAGGATCGAGGGCGCCGGCACGTTGAGCACCTGGTAGACGAGGTCGTGGTCGCTCTGCGTCTCGAAGACGCGGCGCCCCGAGAGCAGGAAGAAGGCCACGGCGCCCAGGGCATAGATGTCGGCGCGGGCGTCGGCGTCGGCCGGGTTGCGCAGCCGCTCCGGCGCCATGTAGAGCGGGGTGCCCAGCACGCGGGCGAACTGCGTGATGTCGCGGGTGTGCGCGTTCTCGAGCTCCTTCACGAGCCCGAAGTCGAGGACCTTCACCACGTCCACCTCGCCGCCGTGGCGGCAGAGCATCAGGTTGTGCGGCTTCACGTCGCGGTGAACGAGACCGCGGTCGTGCGCCTCCTTGAGCGAGCCGCAGACCTGGCGCAGCGCGTGCACCGCGCGCGACACCGGCAGGCGCCCCTCGGACTGCACGAGGTCCTCGAGGGAGAGCCCGTCGAGGTACTCCATCGCGTAGTAGAAGGTGCCGTCGCGCGTGCGCCCGTAGTCGTAGATCTCGATCGTGTTCGGGTGCGACAGCCGGCTGCACAGCTGCACCTCGCGCTCGAAGCGGGTGGTCATCTCGTCGGTGGCGAGGGCCGCCTTGAGCACCTTCACCGCCACCGGCCGCTTCAGGTGCGAGTGGCGCGCGAGGTACACGCGGCTGATGCCACCCTCGCCGAGCTCGCGCTCGAGCGTGTAGGGGCCGACGCGGCGCGCCTCCCGCAGCTTGAGCCGCATCGCCCACACCGAGGAGGTCATGGCCGCGGCGAGCGCCGCCGCGAGGAACCCCAGCAGGGTCCCGAACGCGACCTCCAGGTACTTGAGCGGCGCGTAGGCCTCGGCCGCCTCGATCTCCACGGCAATGACCAGGTCCTTCTCCCGGAGCACGCGCCAGGCGCCGATGACCTCCGCCCCGCGGTAGTCGCGGTAGGGCTCGAGGATCGCGCCCTCGTTGGCCGACCCGGACTCGAGCGCCGCCAGGGCCTCCTTCGCGAGGCGCGTGAGCGGCCATTCGCCGGGCGGCGCCTCGGGACGGAAGCCCGCGAGGAGGTCGCCGCCGGGGTCGCGCACCGGGACGCGCAGGATTCCCGACTCCCCGGCAGGCACCCTTCCGGCCTGCCGCAGGTCGCCGAGGTAGCGGCTCTGCGTGAGGAGCAGGCCGCGCCGGTCGAAGGCGTAGGCCTCGCGCGAGGACGGGCCGGAGGTCAGCACCAGCAGAGACCCGAACCGGGCGTCGGCCAGGCGCCCGAAGCCCAGGGCGGCGATCACCTCCCCCGCGTCCCCCCGCACGGGCGTCTCCACCCAGACCAGCGGCCGGTCGAACGGCACGGGGCCCGGGGCCGCCACGCGCTCGCGCTCCTCGAAGGGCTGCACGAAGACGGTCCTGCCCGCGAACACGGGGGCGAGGCGCTTGGCGAACTCTCCGCCGCCCACGCGCAGGCCGCAGTAGCTGTCGTCGAGGGCCGCGATGATGGCGCCGTCGCGCGCGATGAGGTTGACCGCCACGGCCTCCTCCAGCGCGACGAAGGGCGCGATCTGGGCGAGGAGCTTGCGGCGCGCCTCCGACCGGCAGACGCGGGCCGCGTCCATGCCGCCCTCGGCAAGGCGCACGAGCGCCGCCGCCTCGCGCTGCACCGGCTCGTCGGCGGCCCAGCGCTCGGCGGCGCGTTTCTTCTCGTCGACCCACACGGTGAGCACGCCCGTCTCGGCCTCGAGCAGCGCCGCGAGGCCCGCGGCGCGCAGGTCGCGCAGCGACTGGCGCACCTGCCCGTAGGACCACCACCCCGTGCCCACCAGCGCGATCCCGGCGACCAGCATGATCGCCACGAGGTTCCAGAAGCGCTCGCGCGCCTCCTCGCCGGGCAGCGCGCCGGGCGGCCTCAGCAGGGCCGGGAGGTTTTCCGGGATCTTGCGCAGTCCCGGGATGGGTTCGTGGGAGGCCACCGGGCCATGATACGCAGGCCCGGCGCCGGAATGAAAAAGGCCGCGCCCCTAGGGCGCGGCCGTGAGCGTGAATCGGCTTCGCTTCTTCTTCAGAACTTCCAGGTCACCCAGCCGTAGAAGATGTTGGCCTTGTAGTTCGGGTTCGCGAGGTAGCCCATCAGGTAGCTGTCCGCGCGGTTGGCTGCGGGGATGGTGTACCGGTACCCGTCGTACTGGGCGTCGATGTAGTCGTACTTCTCGTAAGCCCAGCCGGCCGTGAGGCTGACCGCCTTGCTGAAGGCGTAGGTGCCCTTCAGGTTGAAGGCGCGGCGCTTCGAGTCGTCGAACAGGCTGACCGGCTGAGGGTAGGAGGCCGCCGGCACCGTGCTCGGCGCCGCGAAGTCCACCTGGCCGTCGGTCTTGTAGTACATGTACGAGGCCGAGACCTTGAGCTTCTCGGACGCCGGCCAGTCCACGGCGAGGCCGTAGGCGTAGTTCGCGTCCTTGTTGGTCGCCTGCCAGTTGTAGTTGGAGGCCGTCGCGGGCATGTTCGGGTCGTACGGCCCGGGCGGGGTCGTCGCGGTCGACGTGCCCACCACGCGGTGCTGGCCCTCGTACTTCACGCGCTCCCAGTCGCCGAAGAGCGTGAAGCGCCAGGCGGCCGGATCGCCGTAGGACAGGCTCGCGTAGATCTCGTCGCGCTTGTCCTTCCACCGGCCCAGGGTGTCGTTCTTCGCCTGGTAGTCGTTCTCCTTCCAGACGAACTCGAGGCCCAGGTCGAGGAACTCGGCCGGCGTCGCGTCGAGGGTGACCTTCCACTTGTCCTGCTTCAGGTCCTGCGCGTCGAACGCGGTCTGGAAGCGGAACATGTAGGCCGAGCTGTTGGCGTCCGTTCCCGAGTTGCCCAGCTTGAAATCGGACGAGCGGTCGAGGTTCTGGTACTTCACGCGCGCGGACACGTTGTCGACCATGCTCGTGCGCCACTCGACGAACCAGGTCTTGTCCTCGGACGCGTTGTAGTCGTAGCGCTCGTCCTTGCGGTCCATCTCGAGGGAGTCGTAGCCGAAGCCGACGCGGTTGGCCCGGTTGATGCGGTAGAACGCGTCGAAGCCCCAGTTCTGCTTGTCGTACGAGTAGGGCTCGTTCACGTACTGGGTGATGGCGCCGGTGGCCGGGCCGGTGACGGGCCGGCTCTCGAACACCATGTGCGTCGAGTCGTCCTCGCGGCTGTAGTCGTTGTAGTACAGGCGCGTGTCCAGGCCCTTCATCGGCGACGAGGTGAGCGCCAGCGTGAAGGTCTCGGTGTCCACCCGGCCGTTGAAGGTCGAGGTGTTGGCACCGGTCGGCAGCATGCTCGCCGCCGTGCCCGAGGGCGAGCCATTCGCGACGCCCAGCACCGTCGCGCCCACCGGGACGTCGCTCTTCAGCTCGTCCTTCGTGTAGCGCAGGGCGACCACGGAGTTGAGCGGCAGCTGGCGGAACGTGGCGTTGATGAGCCAGCGCTCGTACTTGTTGTCGTGGGCGAGATACGTGGTGTCCGTGCCGCTGTTCCAGAAGCCGTTGGTCCAGTTGAGCGTCGGGTTGTCGGTCTCGAACTTGCTGGCCATCCACGAGACGGCGACGTGCATCGCCTTCGTGCTGTAGCCGCCCTCGGCGACCGTGTTGCGCGTCGTGTACTCGGTCGGGAAGCCGAGGTCCACGTAGCCGTTGCCCGGGCTCATGCCCTGCGAGGCCGCCCCGATCTTGGAGCCGCTCGTGGTCACCTGGTTGGCGTCCACGCGGAAGTACCACGGCGCCAGGCCGCCGAACTCGAAGTACCCGCCGTCGTCGCGGCGGTCGTACTTGCTCTCGTAGCCGTTCCACGTGGCCGTGTTGAGCAGCGGCCAGCCCGTGGCGGTGTGGCTGCTGGTGCCCGCGCCGGCGTACGGCGTGAGGCCCTTCTCCAGCCAGTTGCGCGTGAGCGAGTCCGAATAGAGGCGGTACTTGAACGCCCCGTAGGCGCCGCCCTTCAGGTTCACGTACTGGTCCTCGCGGGCGATGTTCTCGCCGAAGAAGTCGAACCAGTAGGTGTTGCTGCGGCCCTTGACGTCCCACCCGAACAGCACCCCGTTGGTGAGGTCGCGGATGTCGTTCATCTTGGCCGCGTCGACGACGTCCTCGTCGTTGTAGATGCCGCCGAGGTTGACGGAACCCTCGATCTTCATGTCCTGCGCGAGGGCAGGCACCGCGACGAACAGGTTCGCGATCAGGATCGAAATGAGCTTCTTTTTCATGATCGTCATCCCCTTAGCGGATCAGGTAGCGACCGCGGTTCGTCGG
>CAZNWZ010000139.1:0-5773 GCA_964576455.1 uncultured Lysobacter sp. | reverse complement strand
GAGAAGAAGACCCAGATCATCCTCGCGCGCATGGGCTCGGCCGAGGTTCCCTAGGCGCACGCGCGAAAATAATCCGGCGCCCGGGGGACGGCGCGCGGGTCCGCGGCCTAGAATACCGGCGACCCGCCCGGGCCCGCGACCGTTTCCCCCGATGACCCTCTCCACCGACAAGCCGCGATCCGCCACGCCGCAGGAGCACCTGGACGCGGTCTCGCGGCTGCTCGCCAAGCAGCGGCTGGTCGAGGAGCTCGTCCACCGCCAGTCGGACGCGGACGAGCGCCGGCACCAGATCGTCGAGTCGATCGTCCACCAGCAGAATCTCGCCGAGCTGCAGCGGCGGCTCGACGGCCTGCATCCCGCGGACGTGGCCTTCATCCTCGAGGGCCTGCCCCTGGAGGAGCGCCTCGTGGTCTGGGGGCTGGTGCGCAGCGACCGCGACGGGGAGATCCTCCTCGAGGTCTCCGACGCCGTCCGCGACACGCTCCTCGCGGACATGGACTCCGCGGAGATCGTCGCCGCGGCCCAGAACCTCGACGCCGACGAGATCGCCGACCTCGCGCCCGACCTGCCCGAGGAGGTCGTCCAGGACATCATCGAGGCGCAGGACGTCCACGAGCGGGCGCAGCTGCAGTCGGCCCTCTCCTATCCCGAGGGCAGCGTCGGCGCCCTCATGGACTTCGAGGTGGTGAGCATCCGCGAGGACGTGACCTGCGAGGTGGCGCTGCGGTACCTGCGCCGCTACGACGAGCTCCCGGGCCAGACCGACGCCCTGTTCGTGGTCGACCGCGACGACCACCTGCGCGGGATCCTCCCGCTCAAGCGCCTGCTGGTGAGCGACCCCGAGATCGAGGTCGCGACGCTCATCGACCGCGACGTCGCGTCGTTCTCCCCCGACAGCGAGGCCGAGGAGGCCGCGAAGGCCTTCGAGCGGTACGACCTGGTGTGCGCCCCGGTGGTCTCCGCCGACGGCCGGGTCATCGCCCGGCTCACCGTCGACGCCGTGCTCGACTTCGTTCGCGAGCGCCAGGAGGCGCAGGAGCTGGCCAAGGTCGGCCTGCGCGAGGAGGAGGACCTCTTCTCCTCGGTGTGGCTCTCGGCGAAGAACCGCGGCCCGTGGCTCGCGCTCAATCTCTGCACGGCCTTCGTCGCCTCGCGGGTCGTGGGGGCGTTCGAGGGCTCCATCGAGAAGCTGGCGGCGCTGGCCGCCCTCATGCCGATCGTGGCCGGCATCGGCGGCAACTCCGGCAACCAGACGGCCACCCTGATCGTGCGCGCCCTGGCCTTCGACCAGGTGAGCGCCGCCAACGCCCGGCGCCTCCTCGCCAAGGAGCTCGGGATCGGCGTCCTGAACGGCGCGATCTGGGGCGGCGTCCTCGGGTTCGTCGCGTGGCTCCTCTACAGCAACGTCGCCCTCGGGGGCGTGATGGCCCTCGCCATGATGCTCAACCTCGTGGTCGCCGCCCTCGCCGGGCTCTTCATCCCGCTCGCGATGGAGCGCTTCGGGCGCGACCCGGCCATCGGCTCGAGCGTGTTCCTCACCTTCGTGACGGACAGCATGGGGTTCTTCATCTTCCTGGGCCTCGCCACCGTCTTCCTCGTCTAGCGGCGATGGCACGGCTCTTCTTCGCCCTGTGGCCCGACGCGCAGGCCCGGCTCGCGCTCGCCGCGAGGGGGAAGGAGGTCGCCCGGCGCTGCGGCGGCCGGCCCGTCCCGGCCGCGAACCTGCACCTCACGCTCGCGTTCCTCGGAGAGGTCGAGCCGTCCGCCATCCCGGCGCTTCGCGAGGCGGCGGGCGCCGGCGGCGGGGAGGCCTTCGAGCTGGCGCTCGACCGGCTGGGCGCCTTCGCGCGCGCGGGGGTGGCCTGGGCGGGCTGCCGCGTCGCGCCCCCCGCGCTCCTCGCGCTGCAGGCGGGACTCGCGCGGCGCCTCGGGGAGGCCGGATTCCCGCAGGAGGAGCGCCCCTTCGCGGCCCACCTCACCCTGGCGCGCCGGATCCGCGTCCCGCTCGCCCCGGAGGCGATGGATCCCGTGCGGTGGCCGGTGGGCGCGTTCGCGCTGGTGGAATCGGTGCGCGGCGAGGGCGCCTACCGGACGCTCGCCGAATGGCCGCTGGCGGGGGAAAAAACATGAAGGCCGCGCCGGGGGGCGTCAGGCCTTCCTGGGGAACTGCTCACCCGTTTGCGAGGCGCTTCCCGCGCGGCGTCTCCGGCCGCTTGCGCAGCCGTTCCGCCGGGTCGCGCCTCGTATTCGGGTCAGGCCGTGAGGGCCCGGAAGCCGGGGGCTTCCGTTCAGCTCATCGGCTTGATCAGCGGGGTGATGACCGGGGTGACCGCCGGAGCCATGGGCTTCGCGGGGGCCGCGGGCTTCTTTGCCGCCTTCTTCTTCGCTGGCTTCTTCTTGGCCTTCTTGGCGGGCTTCTTCGCAGCCTTCTTCTTCGCCGGCTTCTTCTTGGCGACCTTCTTCTTCGCGGTCTTCTTCGCCGCTTTCTTCTTCGCGGCGGGCTTCTTCTTCGCGGCGGGCTTCTTCTTCGCCGCAGGCTTCTTGGTGACCTTCTTCTTGGCGGCCGGCTTCTTGGCGGCCTTCTTCTTCGCAGCGGGTTTCTTCTTCGCGGTTGCCATCGTCTTGCTCCTTTCGATTGTTGGACCGAATTGTCTCACCGTCCCGGGCGGCAGCCTCGCCGTGGCTCCCGGCACTACCAAGCGTTCGGGCTTGCGATCGAACGGTGAAGCCTGGTGGCTCTTTTCCGGCGCGCCGCGCGCTCTCGCGACGTCGATGCACCGGCTTGGTGAGGCGGATGATATGCGAAAAAATCCGCGGAGCCGCGGTTTCGGGACGTGTCAAGCGCGACTATTTGATCGAACTCGCGCGGCATTGGTATCGAATCGATACCATCGACGGCCCGGATTCCGGCGGTTTCGCCGCCGCGCTCAGTCGAGCGTCGCCTCGCCGGCGAAGAGCGACTCGATCGACTCGCGCGCGCGCACCTGCACCGCGCGGGCGCCGTCCACCATGACCTCGGCGGGGCGCGGGCGCGAGTTGTAGTTGGAGCTCATCACCATCCCGTAGGCGCCGGCCGAGAGGATCGCGATCCCGTCGCCGGGCGCGATGGCGAGCCGGCGGTCGGTGCCCAGGACGTCGGAGGACTCGCACACGGGGCCCACCACGTCGTAGAGGGCCTCGGGCCGGTCGGGCGCGGCGAGCGGCACGATGTCGTGCCACGCCTCGTAGAGCGCCGGGCGGATGAGCTCGCTCATGGAGGCGTCCACGATCGCGAAGCGCCTGCCCTTGTCGAGCTTGAGGTACTCCACGCGCGAGAGCAGGACGCCGGCGTTGCCGACGACCGCGCGCCCGGGCTCGAGCACGAGCGAATAGCCCGTCCCGGCCAGGCGGGAGGCCACCGTGGCACACCAGCGGCCCACGTCGATCGCCTCCTCCTCCTCGCGGTAGCGGATGCCCAGGCCCCCGCCCACGTCCACGTGCCGCAGGCGGATCCCGCGCGCGGCCACGGCGGCGGCCAGCTCGAGCACGCGCTCGAGCGCCTCCTCGAGGGGCGCCATGTCGAGGATCTGGGAGCCGATGTGGCAGTCGATGCCGGTCACCTCGAGGTTCGCGAGGCCCGCGGCCCGCTCGTAGGCGGCGAGGGCCCGGTCGTGGGCGATGCCGAACTTGTTGCCCTTGAGCCCCGTGGAGATGTAGGGGTGGGTCCGCGCGTCGACATCGGGGTTCACGCGCAGGGAGACGGGCGCGCGCGTGCCCAGGGCGCGGGCGATCGCGTCGAGCCGCTCGAGCTCCGGCTCGCTCTCGACGTTGAAGCAGCGGATGCCGGCCACGAGGGCGGCGCGGATCTCCTCCCCGCTCTTGCCGACGCCGGAGAAGATGACGCGGTCCGCGCGCCCGCCGGCGGCCAGGACCCGCGCGAGCTCCCCGCCGGAGACGATGTCGAAGCCCGAGCCCAGGCGGGCGAGCAGCCCCAGCACCGCGAGGTTGGAGTTCGCCTTGACGGCGTAGCACACGAGGTGGTCGGTGCCGGCCAGCGCGTGGTCGAAGGCCTTCCAGGCGGCCTCGATGGCGGCGCGGGAATAGACGTAGCACGGGGTGCCGAAGCGCGCGGCCACGTCGGCGAGGCGCACGCCCTCCATCCAGAGCTCGCCGTCGATCCGCCGGACGGCGCTCATGGCGCGGCGATCGCGGCCGTCTTCGGCGGCTCGGGGAGCTTGAGCGGACCCTTCTGCCCGCAGGCGCCGAGAGCGGCGGCGAGCGCGATCCAGGCGAGTGCGCGTATCATCGCCACGAAGCGTAGCACAGCCCCTCCGGCCCCCATGAACGAGAGCGAATTCCACCGCGCCGCGGACGAGGTCCTCGCCCGCATCGAGCGCGCCGCCGAGGCCTCGGCCGGCATCGAGGCCGACCTCGAGGCCGGCATCCTCACCCTCGGCTGCCCCGACGGCAGCCGGATCATCGTGAACCGGCAGGCGCCCAACCGGGAGATCTGGGTGGCGGCGCGCTCCGGCGGCTTCCACTTCGCCTGGAAGGAGGGCGCCTGGCGGGACACGCGCTCGGGGGAGGAGCTCTTCGCCAGCCTCGCGCGGATCGCGCTCGCCCAGGGCGGCGAAAGCCTCGATTTCGGCTGAAAACCGGCGCCCGGCGCCAAAAGGTATCGACCCGACACGAAAAGTCACGTGCGCAAATCCTTGACTTTGTCGTATCGACCCGATACTAATTCGGGGCGCGTGGAGAGCGACGGGAGGCGGATTGGACAAGAACCCGCTGGTGCTGCTGGAGCTGGTCGAGCGGCTGGCGAACCTGATGCGCGCGGAGCTGCGCAAGGCGGGCGCGGACGAGAACCTCCAGCCCGTCCACCTGCACGCCCTCGTCTATCTTAGCAGGGCGAACCGCTACTCCAACACGCCGCAGGCGCTGGCCGCCTACCTGGGCCTCACCAAGGGCACGGTCTCGCAGACGCTCCTCATCCTCGACCGCCGCGGCCTCATCGAGCGCTACCAGGACGACATCGACCGGCGCGTGGTCCGGCTGCGGCTGTCGACCGCGGGGGAGCAGCTCCTGTACGAGGCCCAGCCGGCCCTGCCCTGGCAGAACGCCACCCGCAACATCAGCCCCAACCGCATCCGCAACGCGACCTCGGCACTGCGCGAGACGCTCGCCACCTTCCAGGAGGACAACGAGGGGGCGATGTTCGGCGAGTGCACCGACTGCGCCCACTGCCAGAAGCTCTCCCAGCGCATCTTCCGGTGCGGCCTCATGGGCGACCGGCTCTCCGGGCCGGAGACCCGGCGCCTGTGCTGGCTCTTCGAGGCGAAGCGGGAGGGCGAGTAGGCGGCTAGAGCCGCGAGCGCGCCCGGGCGATGGCGGCGAGCACCGCCTCCGGCGCGGTGCCGCCGGTGTGCCGGCGCCGCGCCACCGAGCCCTCGGGCGTGAGCAGGCCGAAGACGTCGCCCTCGATCCGGTCGGAGAAGGCGCGCAGGCTCTCCAGGGGGAGCTCGGCGAGGTCGCGCCCGGCCCGCTCCGCCTCGCGCACCGCGCGGGCGACGATCTCGTGGGCGTCGCGGAACGCCACGCCCTTCCCCACGAGGTAGTCGGCCAGGTCGGTGGCGGTGGCGAAGCCCTGCGAGAGCGCCTCGCGCATGCGATCCGGCCGCGGCGTGACCCCGCCCAGGAGCCCGGCCAGGATCGTGAAGGTGTCGGCCAGCGTGTCGGCGGCGTCGAAGAGCGGCTCCTTGTCCTCCTGGTTGTCCTTGTTGTAGGCGAGCGGCTG
>CAZNWZ010000138.1:0-5816 GCA_964576455.1 uncultured Lysobacter sp. | reverse complement strand
CGCCGGCAGACGTCCTTGATGTGCTCGTGCACGCCGAAGATCTCCTGCACGACGAGCACGGTGGGGAGGTTCTTCCCGCCCGCGGGCATCGCGCGGTAGGCGGGCATCTGCCCGTCCTTCACCGGGATCTTCACCTCGCCGGCCGTGAGGCCCGCGGAGTCCGTCGTGATCTGGGTGGAGGCGGCCACGGGCTGGACCGCGGCGGCGAAGCCGGTGGCAAGGGTCGTCATGACGAAATCCCTTCGGGTGAAGCGGGTCTTGGGCTCGAAGTTGATGAAGTCCGGGTTGCGCATGGAGTCCTCGGCATGGCGGTTGGGGAAAGGGATACGGACAGCGAGCGGCGATTATAGGTTCGCGCGGGAAAAGAAAAAGGGTGCCAAAGGCACCCTTTCGCGGGGCGAAATGCGCTTGCTATTCGCCGTAGAGCTTCTGCTTCATCTCGCGGCGTTCCTGGGCCTCGATGGACAGCGTCGCCGTGGGGCGCGCGATGAGCCGCTGCAGGCCGATGGGCTCGCCGGTCTCCTCGCAGAAGCCGTAGGAGCCGTCCTCGATGCGGGCGAGCGCGCCGTCGATCTTCTTCAGGAGCTTCCTTTCGCGGTCGCGGGTGCGCAGCTCCAGGGCATGCTCCTCCTCCAGCGTGGCCCGGTCCGCGGGGTCCGGGGCGAAGGAAAGCTCGCGCAGGTGCTCCGTCGTGGCGCCCGCGTTCTCGCGAAGCTGGCGCTGAAGCTCGAGGAGCTTCTCCTTGAAGAAGCGCAGCTGCGCCGCGTTCATGTACTCCGACTTCGGCATCTTGAGGACTTCCGCCTCGGTCAGGGGTTTCGTCTTGCTGGCCATTTCTCCTCGCTCTGGGGGCGCTGGGGCCGACGAACGCGGGCCCCGTTGGAAAAGCGCGCTAGTTTAGCCGACGCCCGGGGACGGGGCAAATCCTTAATTTCCATGCCCGCCGCACCCGGGGGGAAAACGGATAGCGCCCTGACAAGCCATTGTTCTTTCATGGATTTTTCTGCAGCCTCGGGGGGATGAGCAGGCTCGCCACGATCGCCGCCGCCAGGATGACGCCCACGGTGCCGAGCGACCAGGCCACCGGCACCTTGAAGAAGTCCACGGCCAGCATCTTGAGGCCCACGAAGACGAGGATGGCGCCCAGGCCGTAGACCAGCAGGTGGAAGCGCTCGGCGAGGTCGGCGAGGACGAAATAGAGCGCCCGCAGGCCCAGCACCGCGAAGATGTTGGAGGTCATCACGATGAAGGGGTCGTCCGTGATGGCGAAGATCGCCGGGATGGAGTCCACCGCGAAGACGAGGTCCGTGACGCCGATGAGGACCAGCACCACGAAGAGCGGCGTGAACCAGCGCTTGCCGTCCTGCTCGATCCAGTACCGGTCGCCGTGGAACTCGGGGGTGATGGCGAGGTGGCCGCGCATCCAGCGCAGGACCGGGTTCCTCTCCAGGTCGGGCTTCTCGTCGGCGAAGACGATCATCTTCACGCCCGTGACGAGCAGGAACAGGCCGAAGACGTAGAGGATCCAGTGGAAGCGCGAGATGAGCCAGGCGCCGATGAGGATCATCACCACGCGCAGCACGATGGCGCCCAGCACGCCCAGCACCAGCACCTTGCGCTGGCGCTCCTGCGGCACGGCGAAGTAGGTGAACAGCATCAGGAAGACGAAGATGTTGTCCACCGAGAGGCTCTTCTCGATGAGGTAGCCGGTGAGGTATTCGGCCGCCTTCTCGTTGGCCAGCTCGCGGCCGGCGGCGCCGTCGAGGTAGAGCCAGAGTCCGGCGCCGAAGGCGAGCGCCAGGGCGATCCAGACGATGGACCAGATGGCCGCGGCCTTCACGCCCACCGTCTGGTCGGCGCGGCGGTCCATGACCCAGAGGTCGATGGCGAGGGCGACCACGACGAAGGCCGCGAAGGCGGCCCAGAGGCCGGGGGTACCGATGGTGTCGAACATGGGGACTGTCTTCCTGTCGTAGCTGCGGTTGAGCGAAATATCCCCGGTTCGGGCGGACACCCCCGCACGCGAACACCGGTCCGGAAAAACAAAAGACCTTTGCCGCAATGCGGTCAAAGGTCTCGCTCGCGACGCTTTCGTCGCCCCGGGGACCGGAGCCTCGCGGCCCGGAATGACGATCCCTCGGTTGCAGCTACTCCCCTTTGGAGGACAGCAGCCGCGCATTATAGGGACGATCCCGCGGCCGTCAAGGGGGCGCTACACTGCGACCATGCAAGCCCTCGACACGACGCGGGGCGCGCCGCGCCGATCGCCGGGGGCGCGCTTGCGCTCCTGGAACGCCGCCGCCGTGGCCATCGCGGTGGCGCTCCTCGCCCCGATCGCGGTGGTGGGCGCGAACCTGTTCGTCCCCGGCGGCGAGGCGTGGGCGCACCTGGCGGCCACGGTGCTCCCGGAGTACGCGCTCAACTCCCTCGCGCTCGTGGCGATGGTGGCCGCCGGGACGACCGTCATCGGCGTCACCTGCGCCTGGCTCGTGGCGAGCTTCGAGTTCCCCGGCCGGCGGATCCTGGAGTGGGCCCTGGCGCTGCCGCTCGCCATGCCCGCCTACGTGATCGCCTATGCCTATACCGACGCCCTCCAGTTCGCGGGGCCGGTGCAATCGGCGCTGCGCGCGGCCTTCGGCTGGGGCGCCGGCGACTACTGGTTCCCCGACGTCCGCTCGCTGCCCGGCGCGGCCGTGATGTTCGTGGCGGTGCTCTACCCCTACGTGTACCTGCTCGCCCGCGTGGCCTTCCTCGGGCAGTCGCCATCGCTCGCCGAGGCGGGCCGGACCCTGGGGCTGCCGGGCTGGCGCGCCTTCCTGCGCGTGAACCTCCCCCTCGCCCGCCCCGCCATCGCGGCGGGCGCCGCGCTCGCCTGCATGGAGACGCTGGCCGACTTCGGCACCGTCAGTTACTTCGGCGTGCAGACCTTCACGACCGGGATCTTCCGCGCCTGGCTCTCCATGGGCGAGCCCGTGGCCGCCGCCAAGCTCTCGATGATCCTGCTCGCCTTTGTCGCGCTGCTCCTGGCCGCCGAGCGGCTCGCGCGGCGCCGCGCGCGCTTTCACGAGACGCCTTCGGCGAGCAAGCGCCTGCGGCTGCCCCTGCCGCCGGGCCGCGGCGTCGTGGCGCTCGTGGCCTGCCTCGCCCCCCTGGCGGTGGGCTTCGCGATCCCCGCGGCCATGCTCGCCCGCCTGGCGATGCAGGGCGGGGACGAGCAGTTCGGCTCGCGCTTCGTCACGCTCGCGGCCAACAGCTTCCTGGTGTCCGCGGTCACGGCCGCGATCGCGGTCGCGCTCGCCGTGGCGATGGCCTACGGTGCCCGTGTTTCACGCAGCCCGCTCGCCGCGGCCGTGAATCGCCTGGCCGGCCTGGGCTACGCCGTGCCCGGCGCGGTGATCGCCGTGGGGGTGCTGATCCCGGCCGCGAGGCTCGACAACCTGCTCGCGGACGCGTTGGGCTCCCTCTTCGGCATCTCCGCGGGGCTGCTGCTGACGGGCAGCCTCCTCGCCCTGGTCTACGCCTACCTCGTCCGCTTCCTCGCGGTGGCGCTGCAGAGCGTGGAGGCGGGGCTGGCCAAGATCACGCCGGCCATGGAGGACGCGGCACGCTCGCTCGGCCTCGGCCCCGCCCAGGCGCTCGCGAAGGTGCACCTGCCGATGATGCGCTCGAGCCTGGTGACGGCGGCACTGCTGGTCTTCGTGGACGTGATGAAGGAGCTGCCCGCCACCTTCGTGATGCGGCCCTTCAACTTCGACACGCTCGCCGTGCAGGCCTACAACCTCGCGGCCGACGAGCGGCTGGCGGAGGCTTCCACCGCCTCCCTCGCCATCGTGGCCGTGGGCCTCGTGCCGCTGGTGATCGCGGCCCGCCGGATGGTGAAGCCCGAGTCCCCGGGCGGCGCCTGACGCGCCGCGCCATCCGGTGCCGGGCTACTTCCAGCCCGCGCGGTCGTAGATCTGCTGCGCGGCCGCCTGGTTCCGGCCCAGGAGCGACACGTTGAGGCTGTCCTTGCGGAACTCGCCCAGCGAGGCGAGCTCGCGGTTGCCCTGGACCTTGCCCACGGCGGGATACTCGTTGTTGCCGTTGGCGAAGTAGGCCTGGGCCTCCTCGCCCGCCAGGTACTCCAGGAACCGGACGGCGGCCTCCCGGTTGGGCGCGTGCTTCGCCACGCCGGCGCCGGAGATGTTCACGTGCGTGCCGCGCCCGTCCTGGTTCGGGAAGACGACGCCCACCTTCTCCGCCACCGCGCGCTCGTCGGGCTTGCCGGACTTCATCAGGCGAACGTAGTAGTAGGTGTTGGCGACGGCGATCTGGCACTCGCCGGCGGCCACGGCCTTGATCTGGTCGGTGTCGCCCCCCTTCGGGCTCCTCGCGAAGTTGGCCACGACGCCCCGGGCCCACTCCTCGGCCTTGGCCGGCCCGATGCCGGCGATCATCGAGCTCATGAGGGAGAGGTTGTACATGTTCGAGCTCGAGCGGATGCAGACCTTGCCCTTCCACTTGGGGTCCGCCAGGTCCTCGTAGTGGCGCAGATGGGCCGGATCGACGGCCCCCTTGAGGTAGAAGATCGGGCGCGCGCGCACGGAGAAGGCGAACCACAGGCCCTCCGGGTGGCGCAGCTCGCCCGGGATGCGCTCCTGGAGCACCTTCGAGGTCACGG
Organism: uncultured Lysobacter sp.; assembly: GCA_964576455.1. Lineage (GTDB taxonomy): Bacteria > Pseudomonadota > Gammaproteobacteria > Burkholderiales > Usitatibacteraceae > FEB-7. Next base: position 1,156 of record CAZNWZ010000138.1, on the reverse strand, counting down.
GCTGGAAGAGCCCCATCTGCTCGGCCCGCCAGAGCCGGCCGGCATCCACGGTGACCAGGACGTCCGCCGGGCTTCGCGCCCCCTCGTTCTTCAGGCGCTCGAGGAGCGCGTCCTCGTTGGCCTCGATGCGGTTCACCTTGATGCCGGTCTTCTTCGTGAAGTTGGCGTAGAGCGCCTCGTCGGTCTGGTAGTGGCGCGAGGAGTAGAGGTTCAGGACCTTCTCCTGGGCGAGGGACGGCAGGGCGATGGCGAGGGCGGCGACGAGCGGGACGAGGCGCTTCATGGTGGCTCCGAAGGGATATGGGGCGCTATTATTGGGAATGATTCGCATTTGTCAATAGACGAGAGCTTACAGGACGCCGGCTATGGCCGGCATTGCGCCTTATCAAACACTTAGCGCAGCCTAAGCTATAATGATTCTCATGACCTACGCGCTCGAAGTCCGAGACCTGCGCTTTTCTTACCCCGGAATGCCCCCAGTGGTCGAAGGGTTCGGGCTGCGGCTGGCCGAGGGGGAAATCGGCTGCCTCCTCGGTCCCAGCGGCTGCGGGAAGACGACCGCCCTGCGCTGCGTCGCCGGCCTGGAGGAGGTCCACGAGGGCGAGATCTGCCTCCACGGCGAGATCGTGAGCCGCCCGGGCCTCACGGTCGCGCCGGAGCAGCGCCGCGTCGGCGTGGTATTCCAGGACTACGCCCTCTTCCCGCACCTGGACGTGCTGGACAACGTGGCCTTCGGGCTGCGGGACCTTTCGCGGGCCCAGCGACGCGAGCGCGCGGCGGGGCTGCTCGCCACCGTGGGGTTGCCCGGCGCCGGGTCGAAGTTTCCGCACGAGCTCTCCGGTGGCCAGAAACAGCGCGTGGCTCTCGCGCGCGCCCTGGCCCCGCGCCCTCGCCTGCTGCTGCTCGACGAGCCCTTTTCGAACCTGGACAGCGACCTGCGCGAGCGCCTGTCGCTGGAGGTGCGTGCCGTCCTCAAGGCGCAGGGCACCACGGCGCTGCTCGTCACCCACGACCAGCACGAGGCCTTCGCAATGGCCGACACGGTAGGCGTCATGCGCAAGGGCCGCATCGAGCAGTGGGACACGGCCTACAACCTCTACCACCGCCCGGCTTCCCGGTTCGTGGCGGACTTCGTCGGCGAGGGCGCCTTCATCGA
>CAZNWZ010000137.1:0-5829 GCA_964576455.1 uncultured Lysobacter sp. | reverse complement strand
GCCCAGAGCGCGTCGCTCGCGGTCGTGTGGGCGTTGTAGGGCAGCGTGTCCAGGAAGAGGTCGGCCAGCCGGTGCCTCGCCAGGTGCTCGTCGAGCGGCAGGCGCCTCGCGAAGACGAGCCGCTCGGCGTCCACGCCGCGGCGCGCGGCCTCCGCCCGCAGGTTCGCCGCCGCCCACGGGTTGTCCTCGAGGAGCCAGAGAACGCTGCCCTCGACGCGCGCGAGGAGACGCATCCAGAGGTCGAACGTGCCGGGCAGGATCTTGAAGGCGTTGTTGAAGCTGCAGAACACGAACCCCGTGGCCGGAAGCCCGGCCTCGGCGCGGGTGAACTCCCGATCGGCGATGCGGCGCCTCGAGTCGTTGGCCTGGTAGGAGTCGGGCAGGCGGACGACGCGCTCGGTGTAATGCGCCTCGTGCTCCTCCGGGACGACCGTCGCGTCGGCGACGAGGTAGTCGATGTAGGGTGCCGCCATCGTGCCCGGGTAGCCGAGCCAGCTCGCCTGGATGGGCGCGGCGCGCAGGGCGAAGATGCCCGTGCGGGCGTCCTCGGTGAACCCCTTGAGGTCGACGGCGATGTCGATCCCGAGCTCCCTCGCGAGCCGGGCCACCTCCTCGTCGGACCGGTAGCGGACGTCGACGAAGCGCTCGACCGCGCCGGCCACCCGGGCGCGCATCGCGTCGCGCGTGTCGGGCCCGAAGGAGAAGGCCGTCACCTCGACGCGCGAGCGGTCGTGCCGCTCGAGGAGCTCCGCGACGAGGTACGACGTGGCGTGCTCGAAGAAGTCGGCGGAGAAGTAGCCGACGCGGATCCGGCCGCCGCGCGCCCGTCCGGCGAGGGGCGGAAGGGTGTCCCGCGCCGGGTGCATCGCCCGCGCCCAGGTGTCCGCGGCCTGCCGGTGCAGCGCGGGGGGAACCGGCAGCGCGAGCAGCGGGAAGGGCGCCGCGGCCCTCTCGCCGCGTTCCACGCGCCCGGCCAGGCGGTCGAGCGCCTCGCGCAGGCCGCTCCAGTCGCACACGCGTGCCTTCTCGTGCAGCCAGAGCCCCTCGAGCCAGTCGAATCCCGGGGCGAGCGCCAGGGCCCGGCCGAAGCTTTCGATCGCCTCGGCGCGGCGGCCGAGGTCCCGGAGGGCGATGCCGCGCCTCACGTGGGCTTGCGCGTACCCGGAATCGAGCGCGATCGCGCGGTCGCAGCACTGGAGCGCCTCCGCGTGCCGGCCGAGGTCGCCCAGGGCGCCGGCGGCGTTGAAGTGGGCCGGCGCGAAATCGGGGCGCAGGGTGATCGCGCGCCCGTAGCACGCCAGGGCCTGCGCGGGACGGCGCAGGTCGCGCAGCACCGCGCCCCGATTGACGTGGGCCTCGACCGAGGCGGGGTCGATCGCGGCGGCGGCCTCGAAGCTCTCCAGCGCCGGGCCGGGCCGGCCGAGCTCGCGCAGCACGACGCCGCGATTGTTGTGGGCCGGCGCGAAGCGCGGGCGCAGCGCGATCGCCCTCTCGTAGGCCTCGAGAGCGCGCTCGCGGCGCCCCAGGCGCTGCAGCAGGAGGCCCCGGTGGTAGTGGGCGTCGGCGGAGTCGGGCGCCACCGCCACCACGCCCTCGTAGTCCGCGAGGGCCTCGGCGTCGCGCCCGAGGGCGAGCAGCGCGCCGGCCCGCGCGAGGCGGGCGGGCGCGTGGCCCGGCTCGACGGCGAGCGCGCGCGAGAGCAGCTCGACCGCCTCGGGGAGCCGGTGCTGCTGCAGCGCCACCGAGCCGAGCAGGTGCAGCGCGTCGAAATGGTCGGGCCGGGCGTCGAGGACCCGGCGGCACAGGCGCTCGGCCTCGGGCCACTGGCCCCGCTGGCACGCGGTGAGCGCCCGCTGCAGGACCTGCGCGAGCGTGAGGACGGTGCCGCCTGGCTGCGGAGGCGGCGGCGGGGGATCGGGCGGCATCGTCGGGATGGGTCGTTCGGGCCGCGGCGATCGCGGGCAATCGCCGCGGCGGGCGCGGGGCGGACCCACGATAGCCCCGCGCGCGCCGCAACGCAAACCGCGGGCCGAGGTTAGAATTGACGGCATGGAATTGCAGTTGCGCATCAACGGCGCCGACCGGCGCTTCCCCCGTCCGCTCACCGTCCAGAAGCTCGTCGGCGAGCTGGGCTACGCGGGCAAGCGCGTGGCGATCGAGCGGAACGGCGAGATCGTTCCCCGCAGCCGCTACGGCGAGGTCGAGCTCGCCGACGGCGACCGCCTGGAGGTCGTCGTCGCCGTGGGTGGGGGCTGATGGCCGACCGCCTCGTCATCGCGGGCCGGGAATACCGCTCGCGGCTCCTGGTGGGCACGGGCAAGTACCGGGACTTCGAGCAGACCCGCCTCGCCATCGAGGCGAGCGGCGCCGAGATCGTCACGGTGGCCATCCGGCGCGTGAACATCGGCCAGAACGCCGGGGAGCCGAGCCTGCTCGATGTGCTTCCCCCGTCGCGGTACACGATCCTCCCCAACACCGCCGGCTGCTACACGGCCGACGACGCCGTGAGGACGCTGCGCCTGGCCCGCGAGCTCCTCGACGGCCACTCGCTGGTCAAGCTCGAGGTGCTGGGCGACCCCGAGACCCTCTTCCCGAACATGCCCGAGACGCTCGCCGCCGCGAAGACGCTGGTGGCCGACGGCTTCCAGGTGATGGTGTACTGCAGCGACGATCCCATCCAGGCGCGGGCCCTCGAGGAGGCCGGCTGCGTGGCGGTGATGCCGCTCGCCTCCCTCATCGGATCGGGCATGGGCATCCTCAATCCCTGGAACCTGCAGATCATCCTGGACCGCGCGAAGGTGCCGGTGCTCGTCGACGCGGGGATCGGCACCGCGTCGGATGCCGCGGTGGCCCTGGAGCTGGGCTGCGACGGCGTCCTCATGAACACGGCGATCGCGCAGGCGAGGGACCCCGTGCGCATGGCGCGGGCCATGAAGCTCGCGGTCGAGGCGGGTAGGGAAGCGTGGCTCGCGGGCCGGATGGCGAAGAAGCCCTACCGAGCCTCGGCCAGTTCCCCCGCCGAGGGGCTCATCGGGCCCGCCGATTGAACGGCGCTAGAAGCGCCAGGAGACGCCCAGCGTGATCTGGTCGGACTCGCCCTCGCGCGGCCCCCAGCGGTCGAGGGCCGAGAAGCGCTCCATCTCCGCCTGCAGCCCCACGGTGCGGGTGAGGTTGTACTTCACGCCCAGGCCATAGCGCAGTCCCGAACCGGCCCGCAGGCCCGGGTCGCCGGCCGAGAGCAGGGAGACGCCCGCGCCGGAATGCCAAGCCCCGAAACGCCCGTAGACCGAGGTGGATTTCCACAGCGGCAGGGTGCCGATGGTGTCCATGCTGAAGCCGCGCCCCCGGGCGGGGCTCGTCGCGAACCCGGGCGGCGGGGCCGTGTTGCCGAAATCGGCATACCCCGTCTCCACCGACAGGTACTGCGAGTACCGGTAGCCGAGCTTCACCTTGAACCCGTCGGCGAGGCTGGGCGCCCCCAGGTTGCGCTCGAGGGCGTCGGACCGCGGCCAGTAGAAGCCGAGGTCGGGAATGGCGATGGCGGCCGGCCGGGCGTTCGGGCGCAGGGTGCCCACGTAGTCGCCCGGCGAGGCCTGGACGGCGGGCATCGCGGCAACCATCAACGCCGGCAGCCATCGGAGAGGGGTGCGCATACCCCCGATGGTGGAGTTGTCGCCGGATCGCGTCAACGAAATGGGGAGCCGCCCGGGGCAGGCAGCGTAAAATTGCGGCATGGACGCAACAAACCGGCCGATCCGAAGCTTCGTGCTGCGCCAGGGGCGCTTTTCCGCGGGCCAGCAACGTGCCTACGAAATGCTCATGCCCCGGTTCGGAGTCCCGTTTTCCCCGGAATTTCTCGACCTGGAGGCGGTTTTTGGCCGGCCAGCCCCGAAAATCCTCGAAATCGGGTTCGGAATGGGCGAAACCACCGCGAGAATCGCGGCCGAGAACCCCGAAAACGACTATTTGGGGGTCGAAGTCCACACGCCGGGCGTGGGCGCCCTGCTCAAGCGCATCGATGAGCAGGCGCTCACAAACATCCGCGTCATCCAACACGACGCCGTGGAGGTGGTGCGCTGCATGATCCCGCCGCAGTCGTTGGCCGGCATCCACGTCTTCTTCCCGGATCCGTGGCCCAAGAAGCGCCACCACAAGCGCCGCCTGCTGCAGGCGCCCTTCGCCGAGCTGCTCGCCAGCCGGCTGGTTCCCGGCGGCTACCTCCACGTGGCCACGGACTGGCAGGAGTACGCCGAGCACGTCCTCGCCACCCTCTCGTCGGTCGCCGCGCTCGAGAACACGCAAGACGGCTTCGCCGTGCGCCCGGCCGGGCGGCCGGAAACGAAGTTCGAGTCCCGCGGCCGCCGGCTGGGGCATGATTCGTGGGACGTCTTCTTCCGCAAGCGACCGACCCAGGAGGCCAACCCGTGACCACCGACCGCGATGACCGCCCCGCCGGGGACCGCCGCCGTTTCGTCGCCCGCCTCGCCGCGGCGGGCGCCCTTGGCGCCGGGGGACTGTCGGGATTCATCGGCCGGGCGCTCGCCAAGGGCGATCTCCCGGCCATCCCCGGCATCAACCAGCTCAAGGGCACGGCCACGGTGAACGGCCGCGCGGCCGTGGTGGGCACGCCGGTGGGCCCCCGCGACCGGATCGCGACCGGGCCGGCCAGCCAGGCGGTGGTCGTCGTGAAGGACGATGCCTTCCTCGTGCGCGAGAACACGACCTTCGAGCTGGCCGAGTCGGGCGGCGTGCTGAGCCGCATCCTCATCGAGTCGGGCCGCGTCCTCTCGGTGTTCGGCAAGAAGCCCGTGGTCATCAAGGCCCGGACCGCGACCATCGGCATCCGCGGCACCGGGGCCTACCTCGAGGTCGGCCCGGACCAGGTGTACTTCTGCCTTTGCTACGGCGAGGCGGACCTCGACGGCCCCGGGATGGCCACGAAGCGCATCCAGTCCCTGCACCACGAGAATCCCCTGGTGATCACCGACCAGGGCGGCGCAATGGCTGCGGCCCGGGGCCCCGTGATGAACCACACCGACGACGAGCTGATCATGCTCGAGGCCCTCGTGGGCCGGGAGCCGGCCTTCGGGACCTCGCCCGCCAACCGCTACTAGGGCTCCGTGGGGCGAACGTCCCATAGTTGAGTGGTTTACTCAACTATCGGCGCGCCCTTATACTCTCGACTGCATCCACCAGGAATCGCCGTGAACCAGCGCAGCCAACTCCCCATGCCGGACGTCCAGGGCTCCCCCGACGTGCGCCGGCTCGCCATCGACAAGGTGGGGATCAAGTCGATCCGCCACCCGATGAAGATCCTCGAGCGCGCGGGGGCGGTCCAGCACACGGTGGCCACCTTCAGCATGTTCGTGGGGCTGCCGCACCAGTTCAAGGGCACGCACATGTCGCGGTTCGTGGAGATCCTCAACGCCCACGAGCGCGAGATCACGGTGGACTCCTTCCGCGCGATGCTGCGCCAGATGGTGAGGAAGCTCGAGGCCGAGACCGGCCACATCGAGATGAGCTTCCCCTACTTCGTCTCCAAGAAGGCGCCGGTCTCGGGCGTCGAGAGCCTGCTCGACTACGAGGTCACCTTCATCGGCGACATCGTCGAGGGGCGAGAGCGGTTCGCCCTCAAGGTGCTCGTTCCCGTGACGAGCCTGTGCCCGTGCTCCAAGAAGATCTCGGACTACGGCGCGCACAACCAGCGCTCGCACGTCACGGTGGCCGCCCGCGTGCACAGCTTCGTGTGGATCGAGGAGCTCATCGACCTGGTCGAGAAGCAGGCCTCGAGCGAGCTCTACGGGCTGCTCAAGCGCCCGGACGAGAAGT